>JALHRF010000124.1 GCA_022841545.1 Bauldia sp.
GCCAGGCGGTCAGCTACGGGCTTGCCGTTCTGCTCGCGCGCCGGCTCGGAATCGCCGGCTTCGAGGCCTATGTCGTCGCATCCGCACTCTTCATCGTCATGGTCGCGCTCGCGCCATGCGGCCTCGACAAATACGCGATCCGGGCGATCCCCGCCCTCCTCGCCCGCCGTGGCTGGAGCCAGGCGCGGGGCTTCTTGCGCTTCGGCGTCCGCCGCACCTTCGTCGTGGCGCTGGCGATGACGATTGCGGGGGTGGCCGCGCTGGTGTGGTGGCAGGGCGAGGTACCCGGCGCGATGCGGCTT
Source organism: Bauldia sp. (assembly GCA_022841545.1). Classification (GTDB taxonomy): domain Bacteria; phylum Pseudomonadota; class Alphaproteobacteria; order Rhizobiales; family Kaistiaceae; genus Bauldia. The sequence continues at coordinate 303 of JALHRF010000124.1, forward strand.
GCGATTCTCGTCGCCGTCATCGCCCTCCCCGCCGGCGCCCTTGCGCACTTCGGTCTGGAGGTGCTGTCGGCAACCGGCCGCGAGGTCCTCGCGACCGCAATCCTGCGGCTGGGCGTCCCGCTCATGGTTCTGTCGATAATCGGTATCGCCGTCATCGCGTCGCTTCCCCTCGACGGTGCCGCCGCGGTCGGCGCCTGGGGTCTTGCATGGGTCGCGGCAATCGTCGTCCTCGTCGTCGCGATTCGCAGCACCTTGCCGCCCGAGGTCTGGCATGCCCCGCCCGAGGAGGATGCCGCCGCCTGGCAGGCCGGCGCATTCCTGTTCTGGGTGCATCGCGCCGCGATGGCGTTCATCGCGCAGGCCGGCGTCATCGGTCTCGAATTGCTGCAGCCTTCCGCCTCGGCCGTGGGCGCCTATGCCGCCGCACTCGCCTCGACCGCGCCGGCCATCGTTCTCGTCACCGCCACCAACCGCATCTATGCGCGCCGCCTCTCGGTCCTGCTCGAATCCGGCGACGCCGCCGGCATCGTCGCCCTGCACCGCGCGCGGCTTGGCTGGCTCCTGCCGGCGACCGTCGCGTTCCTGCTCGGCGCCATGATCCTTGCCGAGCGCGTCCTCGGGCTCTTCGGTCCGGCATTCGTGGCCGAAGGCGCACTCCCGCTTCGCATCCTCGCCCTCGCGGCTGCCTTCACGATGCTGTTCGCGCTGGCCCCGACCTACATGAAGTTCACCGGCCAGCGCGGCGCCATGCTCCGGGCGCTCGTCATCGCGGTCGTCGCGCAGTTCGTTCTTCTCGCGCTCCTCGTGCCCCGCCTCGGCGCTACCGGCGCCGCGCTGTCCTACGCGGCGTCGATGATCGGCCTTTACGGGACCTTCGCGGTCCTCGCCCGCCGCGGCGTCGCGCGGATGCGCCAAGGCAACTGAACCGCGGGTACGAGATAGCCCCGTGGACGCCGGCTCGTCGCCTCAGTCCGTGACGGTACCCCAGGTCGCGGTCTCGGCGAGGCGGGCGACGTAGCGGGCCATCATGTCGACCTCGAGGTTGACCGTGTCGCCCATCTTCCGCTCGTTCCAGTTGGTGGCGTGGAGCGTATGCGGGATGAGCAGGCAGTCGAACCGCGTGCCCTTGACGGTGTTGACCGTGAGCGACGTGCCGTCGAGGCAGACCGAGCCCTTCGGCGCGACGAACCGCGACAGGTTCCCCGGCGCCTCGAACCAGAACCGCGTCGTCTCGCCGAGATCGTCGCGCTGGACGATGGCCGCGACCCCGTCGACATGGCCGCTCACCATGTGGCCCGACAGCTCGTCGCCGAGCTTGAGCGGCCGTTCGAGGTTGATCCGCCGGCCGACATCCCATTGCGAGGCGGTGGTGACGTCGAGCGTCTCCCGCGCCGCGTCGACCTCGAACACGGTCTCGCTTCCCTCGGCCCCGTCGCGCGACACCACGGTCAGGCAGATGCCGTTGCAGGCGATCGAGCCGCCGACCGGCAGGTCGCCGGGCTTGATGCGGCACATGATGGAGATATGGCGGACGTCGTTCCGCTGCGCGTTGGCGACGATCGTGCCCACTTCCGTGATGATGCCCGTGAACATCGCGCCCGCCTAGACCCTCTGGTACCGCCGCATCACGTCGTCTCCGACGATTGCGGCATCGATTTGGCGGTAGCGGGGGCTTCGTTCAATCGCCGAAAGCGCATAGCCGTCCAGCGCCCGGACGCCATCGGCGCCGACCACGACCGGCGCCCGGAACAGGACGACCTCGTCGACCGCGTCGAGCGCCACCAGCGATGACGCCACGCGCGACCCGCCTTCGACCAGGAGCCGCGTGATGCCGATCTCGCCGAGCTGCTTCAGGGCCGCCTCGAGGTTCACGCCGCCCGAGCCGTCGCCGACCTCGATGACGCGCACGCCCGCTTCGGCGAGCGCCGCCTTGCGCTCTGCCGGCGCCTTTGGTCCGGTCACCACGGCCACCGGCACCTCGCGCGCCGTCGCCACCAGCTTCGAGCCGAGCGGCAGCCGCGCGCTCGCGTCGAAGACCACCCGGAGCGGCGAGCGCTTCTCGAGGCCCGGAAGCCGCACCGTGAGCCGCGGATCGTCGACCTCCACCGTGCCGATGCCCACGGCCACCGCGTCGGCCTCGACGCGCATGCCCTGAACCGAGGTCAGCGCCGGCGGGCTGGTGATCATCATCCGCTCGCCCTCGCGCCGGCCTATCATCCCGTCGGCCGAGACGGCGAGCTTGAGGATCACATGCGGCCGGCCCCTGGTGACGCGCGAGATGTGCCCGGCATGGGCGCGGGCTGCCTCGTCGCGCAGCACGCCGGCCGTCACGGCGATCCCGGCCTCCTCGAGGATGGCCCTGCCCTTGCCGGCGACGCGCGGATCGGGATCGTCGATCGCATAGACCACACGCGCCACGCCGGCCTTGACCAGCGCCTCGCTGCAGGGCGGCGTTGCGCCGTGGTGCGCGCACGGCTCCAGCGTCACGTATGCGGTGGCCCCACGCGCCTTCTCCCCGGCCTCGGCAAGCGCCTCGGTCTCGGCATGGGGCCGGCCGCCCGCCGCGGTGAAGCCGCGACCGACGACGACCGGGCCTCCGTCGTCGTTGCGCACGATGATCGCGCCCACGGCGGGGTTCGGCGCGGTCGCGCCAAGATTGCGCCGGCCGAGCCGGAGCGCCGCCGCCATGAAGCGCCGGTCGGTTTCGGACGCGCCCTTGGCCGCAGCCATGCCCGTCACTCCTCGCTGCTCTTGACGATCGGACCGCCGGCGAGTTCGCCGACGAACTCCTCGAAATCCTTCGCCTCGCGGAAATTCTTGTAGACCGAGGCGAAACGGACGAAGGCTACGGTATCGAGGCCGCGCAGACCTTCCATCACCAGATGCCCGATCTGCTCCGACGATACCTCGCTCTCGCCCATGCTCTCGAGCTGGCGCACGATGCCGTTGACCATACGCTCGACCCGCTCGGGATCGACCTGGCGCTTCCTGAGCGCCACCTGCACCGAGCGCATCAGCTTGTCGCGGTCGAAGAGGACGCGCCGGTTGTTGCGCTTCACCACCATCAGCTCGCGGAGCTGCACCCGCTCGAAGGTGGTGAACCGCCCGCCGCAATCGGTGCAGACCCGCCGCCGGCGGATCGCCGTGTTGTCCTCGGAAGGACGCGAGTCCTTCACCTGGGTGTCGGGGTTGCCGCAATAGGGGCAGCGCATGGCGCGGGCGTCCGGCCCTACGCGGCGTAGATCGGGAAGCGGCGGGTGAGGGCCCGGACCTTCTCCCTGACCGAGGCCTCGACCAGCGGCGCCTCGCCCTCCGGCGACTGCGCCACCGCATCGAGCACCTCGCCGATGAGCCGCCCGACCTCCTGGAACTCGGCGATGCCGAAGCCGCGCGTGGTGCAGGCCGGCGTCCCGAGCCGGATGCCGGAGGTCACCATCGGCTTCTCCGGATCGTAGGGCACGCCGTTCTTGTTGCAGGTGAGCCCGGCGCGCACCAGCGCCTTTTCCGACACGTTGCCCTTGAGCCGCTTCGGCCGGAGGTCGACCAGCATCAGGTGGTTGTCGGTGCCGCCCGAGACGATGTCGAAGCCGGCGTGTCTCAACGTCTCGGCCAATGCGCGCGCATTCGAGACGATGTTCTTCGCATAGACCCTGAAGTCCGGGCGGAGCGCCTCGCCGAAGGCGACGGCCTTCGCGGCGATGACATGCATCAGCGGCCCGCCCTGGAGGCCTGGGAACACTGCCGAGTTGACCTTCTTCGCGATCGCCTCGTCGTTGGTGAGGATCAGGCCGCCGCGCGGTCCGCGGAGCGACTTGTGCGTGGTCGAGGTCACGACATGCGCATGCGGCAGCGGCGACGGGTGCTGGCCGCCGGCGACGAGGCCGGCGAAGTGCGCCATGTCGACCATGAGATAGGCGCCGACCGAATCGGCGATCTCGCGGAAGCGCTTGAAGTCCCAGATCCGCGAATAGGCGGTGCCGCCGGCGATGATCAGCTTCGGCCGAGTCTCCTCGGCGATGCGCTGCACCTCGTCATGGTCGATGGTGTGGTCGTCGCGGCGCACGCCATAGGGCGCGACCTTGAACCACTTGCCCGACATGTTGACCGACGAGCCATGGGTAAGATGGCCGCCGGCGGCGAGGTCGAGCCCCATGAAGGTGTCGCCCGGCTGCAGAAGCGCCAGGAACACCGCCTGGTTCATCTGGCTCCCGGAGTTCGGCTGGACGTTGGCGAAGGCGCAGCCGAACAGCTTCTTCGCCCGCTCGATGGCGAGCGTCTCGGCGATGTCGACGAATTCGCAGCCGCCGTAATAGCGCCGGCCGGGATAGCCCTCGGCATATTTGTTGGTCAGCACCGAACCCTGCGCCTCGAGCACCGCCTTCGAGACGATGTTCTCGGAGGCGATCAGCTCGATGTCCTCCTGCTGCCGGCGCAGCTCCTTCCGGATCGCATCGGCGATCTCGGGATCGGCCTCCGCCAGCGTCGCGGAAAAGAACGCGCTCTCGGTGCTCACGGCCTGTTCGGTCAGTGACATGGGTCGGTTCGTCCTGTCAGCGGGGTTTGCCGGCAGGGACTATCACAGTCGGGTGTGGGTCGGAATACCCCGGGGCGGCATGGCCGCCATTCGCGCATCGCAAATGCGGCAAGGACTGCCGGCAGCCGGCGCCGGAAAAGAAAGCGCCGGCCGCTTGGGCCGGCGTTCTCCGCGGGATTGGTTATCGCAGATCAGAGCGCGGTGCCGGTCTGCTCGGCATACTGCTCGAGCCCGTCGAGGCCGTAGATGTCGTTCCGGAAGTGGACGACGCCGTCGACGTTCGCCCAGGCGGTCACGTAGACCCAGTAGAGCGGCACGGGCTTTGCGACCCGCGCGTCGACGCGCTGGCCGTTGACGAACATCTGGTCGATCGTGGCGGGGTCCCAGTCGGGCGTGTCGCGGAGCACCCACTTGATCAGCTCGCGGATGCCCTGGATGCGGACGCAGCCCGAGGACTCGAAGCGGAACTCGTTGTTGAACAGGAGCTTGCCGGGCGTGTCGTGCATGTACACGCCCTCGGGGCTCGGGAAGTTGATCTTGACGTTGCCCATCGAGTTGAAGTCGCCCGGATCCTGCCGGAACATGTATTTGGTGGCTTCGTCGCTGTTCCAGTTGACCTGGGACGGCTGAAGCTCGGTGCCCTGCTGGTCGTAGATCCGGATCTTGTAGTCGGTGAGATAGTTCGGGTTCTTCTGCATGTGCGGGATCAGGTCCTTCCTGATGATGCTCACCGGCACCGTCCAGAAGGGATTGAAGTTGATCTCGTGGATCTTGCTGTTGACGATCGGCGACGGCCGGTCGACCTTGCCGACGATCGCGGTATGACGCGACGCCACGACACCGTTTTCCACCGCTTCGACCTGCGCAGCCGGGATGTTCACCATGATGAACCGGTCAGGCAGTTTCTGCGTGCTCATCTTGAGCCGCGTCAGATTCGTCGAAAGCTGGTTGAGCCGGACCGCGGCGGGAACGTTGAGCGCGGCGAAGGTCGAGTCGCCGATCACGCCGTCGACCGGGATGCCGTGCCGCGCCTGGAACCGCTCCACCGCCGCCTTGACGTAGCTGTCGAAGGCTTCCGTGACGCCGAGCGAGGCGTCGAGATCGCCCGAAATGATCAGGCGCTGGCGCAGCGCCGCGACCGCCGGTCCGCGCGAACCGACCTTGAGCTTCTGCTCGGGCGGCACCATGGGCCACCCGCCCCTGGCGACGATGTCGGAATACTGGAGGATGGCGTGCTCGGCGGCCCCGACGATGTCCGGCGAGAGCGTCGGGATGTCGCCCCTGATCTGCGGGGCCGAGCTGGCTGCGGCATCGAAGCCGTCCGACCACTCCGACTGCTGCTGCTGGAGAATCTGCTGGATCGGGTCTTCCGCCGAGGCCGCGGTCGCGGCAGCGATGGCGGGGAGCGCGAGGGACAGAATGGCAATCCTGGCAGAGATCATGATTCGACGTGTCCAATCGACGGTTTGGTCGGCAGCGGCCGCGCCGGCCTGACGCTGATATGGATCGGAACGATCCCCGATCCACCCCTCTGCGCGCGATATCCGGGCGGCACGTTTCCGCCCAATCTGCGCACCATATCCCTTTCTGTTCGTTAATATGGCGCTTTCGTGTCTCCGATCGCGCCGGCCCGACGGTCGGCGAGCGACTGTTGCGTTGTCGCAACTCTCGCCCCGGCAGGAAAAAGGCCCGGCAGAAGCCGGGCCTGTCCGCGAGGAACGCCTGAACCGGTAGCAGTCTGCTAAAGCCGGTAGAGGATCTGGTCGGTCCAGAAGCGCTCCAGCCTCTGCAGCGAACGGTTCAGTTCCTTGAAGTCGCCCGAGTCGATGCCGCCGACCTGCTGGATCGAGCGGATATGGCGGTCGTAGAGGGCGTTGACGATCTTGGCGACCTCATGCCCCTTTTCGGTGAGGCTGACCCGCACCGAGCGCCGGTCCATGCGCGAACGCTGGTGGTGGATGTAGCCCATCTCGACGAGCTTCTTGAGATTGTAGGAGACGTTGGAGCCGAGATAGTAGCCCCGCGTCCGCAGTTCGCCGGCGGTCAGCTCCGACTCTCCGATGTTGAAGAGAAGCAGCGCCTGGACCGCATTGACGTCCGAGCGGCCGGATCGATCGAATTCATCCTTGATGACATCAAGCAGGCGGCGATGTAGTCGTTCCACCAACGTTAGTGCCTCAAGATAAAGTGGCTTGATTTCGGAGTCTCCGTTCTGGACGGGGACCGCCTCGACTGCGCGCTTTACGTTCATCATGCCTCGCCCCTCGCTGTTTTCCCGACAGGTATGCTCCCGTCTGAGTGATTTGAACCTAATTCGAGGCGCTGAAAATCCACTTAAGTCACAGGCTTAATGCCGACTTACCGATTTGTATCAAGCTTGATGGTTATCAAATCCAGAAACTATCGATATTTCAACGAGTTAAAACGACATTTCGAATCAGTTCGCGGCTGCACGGCGGGCGATGAAGGCGATCGACGCATAGCCGGCAACGGTGAAGACGTGGAAGACCACGACCAGGTAGTCGGGCCCGAACGTCCCGAGGAACACGGTGTGCATCGCCACCTCGAACAGCGCCGCATAGACCCACAGCACGTTGCCCCAGGCGACACGCTGCCAGAGCCCGACTGCGGCGACGAGATCGACCACCGCGAGGTGGATGGTCGCCATCTTCCACGGGGTCGACATCTCCTCGAACGTCCCGCCCGCCCCGGCGACGACACCGAGGATCACCGCCCAATGGAACAGGCCGAGCAGCATCAACAGCCCCGACATCACCCGCCCGTAGACGTCGAGGATGAACGGGAGGCGGCTCACATAAGGCGGCGCCGCGCCTTTTTCCTTGATGGACATGCCCGGTGGAGATGCCTTCGATCGGCGTTGTCGTTGAACGCCGTTTACCGCGCCCGCCGGCGCAAGGCCAGCGGTGGATCGTCGCCGTGCGTTCTGCAGCGAGCGAGGCTAGAATGCACCGACTGACAGGATTATCAGGACAAAGAGCATGACCCGCCAGCGCCCAGCCCCCGAAGCCGATCCCCTGACGCGCCCCGATATGGAGGCTATCCTCGGCGGCCGGCGGATGCGGCGGAACCGTCGGACCGACTGGTCGCGGCGACTCGTGCGCGAGAACACGCTGACCGTCGACGACCTGATCTGGCCGATCTTCCTGGTCGACGGCGATAGTGTCACGCAAGCGGTGCCGTCGATGCCGGGGGTCGACCGCCTGTCGGTGGATCGCGCCGTTGCGGCCGCGACGCGCGCCGCGGCGCTCCGCATTCCCGCCATCGCCCTCTTCCCCTATACCGACCCCGACCTCCGCGATCCTTCGGGATCGGAGGCGATCAACCCGGACAATCTCGTCTGCGCCGCGACCCGCGCCATCAAGGCCGCGGTTCCCGAGGTCGGCATCGTCGTCGACGTCGCGCTCGACCCCTACACCAGCCACGGCCACGACGGGCTGATGGTCGGCGAGGAGATCGTCAACGACGCCACCGTCGAGCAGCTCTGCATCCAGGCGCTGATCCAGGCCGAGGCCGGAGCCGACGTGATCGCGCCCTCCGACATGATGGACGGTCGGGTCGGCGCCATCCGCCGCGCTCTCGACATGAAGGGCTTCGGCCACGTCCAGATCATGGCCTATACCGCCAAGTACGCGTCGGCCTTCTACGGTCCCTTCCGCGATGCGGTGGGCACCGCAAAGACGCTGACGGGGGACAAACGCACCTACCAGATGGACCCCGCCAATGGCGATGAGGCGCTCCGCGAGGCGGAACTCGACGTCGCCGAGGGCGCCGACCTCCTGATGGTCAAGCCCGGCATGCCCTATCTCGACATCCTCTGGCGCATCAAGGAAGCCTTCGGCCTGCCGACCTTCGCCTACCAGGTGTCGGGCGAATACGCGATGATCGAGGCGGCGGCCCGCAACGGCTGGATCGACGGCGAGCGGGCGATGATGGAAAGCCTCACCGCCTTCAAGCGCGCCGGCGCCGACGGCATCCTCACCTATTTCGCCCCGCGGGTCGCGGAAAAGCTGAGCGGCTGACGCCCGCAGCCGCGGCTGCCTGAACATGTGCAGCACCGCTTGCTTATCGACGCGTGCGCGACCATTCTCCCCCCGGGCAGTCGGGACCGGCACGGGGAAGGCCGGCCTGGCGGGGAAGAGGGGAGTTCATGGATGAGCGACGGCCCAAGGGGAGCCGCGGGCTCGGCCCGCAGCCGCTACGCCTATGATCCCGGCGCCTATCCCGACCTCTATGACGGGATCCTTTCGAAGCGCGTCGTCGCCTTCGTCGCCGATGCGATCATCATCGTCCTTCTCATGATTCCCGCTGCCCTCGTCGTGTTCGTCCTTGGCATCATCACGCTCGGCATCGGCTGGTTCCTCTACGGCGCCCTCTTCGCCATCGTCGCCCTGGGCTATGTCGCCCTCACCCTCGGCGGCATCAACTCGGCGACGGTCGGCATGCGCTGGGCCGGGATCGAGATGCGGACCTGGAACGGCGGTCCGTCTTTCCCCACGCTCGCCGTCCTGCACGCGCTGATCTTCTGGTTCTCGGTCGCGCTGCTCACGCCGCTGATCCTGCTCGTCGGCCTGTTCACGACGCGGAGGCAGCTCCTGCACGACCTCCTCCTCGGGACGGTGGTGGTCAACAGTGCGGCGCTCGTCCGCCTCGAAAGCAGGTAGGCGGACTTGCGCGATCCCAAAGGACGAGATGAGGCCGCCGCGCTGCGCGGCACTCGAAGCATGACACGCGGGCAGCCACGCTGATGGACGTGACGGCCAACACCATCCTGATGTGGCTGACCTTCGGCGGCATCCTCGGGATGATCGTCGCCTATGCCCTGGAACGCTGGCCGATCGAGCTGATCTCGATCGCCTCGCTGGTGTACTGGCTGATCGTGTTCTGGCTGGTGCCGAAGTTGTTCGGCGTCGCGACACCGCTCTCCACGACGGAAGTGCTGGCGGGCTTCTCCAACGAGGCCTTGGTAACGGTACTCGCGATGCTCATCGTCGGCCAGGGCCTGTTCCAGACCGACGCATTGGAACGTCCGGCGGCGATGCTCGCCAGGCTCGGCGGACGGAGCGGCATGGGCTCGGTGATCATCGTCCTCTTCGCCGCGATGGTGACCAGCGCGGTGGTCAACGACACCCCCGTGGTGGTGATGTTCCTGCCGATCATCACCGCCGTCGCCGCCACCCGCGGCGTCTCGACCTCGAAGGCGCTGATGCCTCTCTCCTTCGTCGCGCTCCTCGGCGGCACCACGACACTGATCGGCACCTCCACCAACCTTCTCGCCGCCGGCGTCGCCGCGCGGGAAGGACTCATCATCGGCTTCTTCGAATTCACCGTGCCGGCCTCGATCATGGCGCTCGCCGGCTTCGCCTACTGCGCCTTCGTCCTGCCGCGGCTTCTCGTCGCCCGGGCCGGCATGGCGGTGCAGATGACCGGCGGCGGCAGCGGCAAGCAGTTCATCGCCCAGATCGACATCGCCTACGGCCACCCGCTGGCCGGGGTCTCCTCGGTCTCCGGCATGTTCCCCGCGCTCAAGGACATGACGGTCCGCCTCGTCCAGCGCGGCGAGCATCCCTTCCTGCCGCCCTTCGAGAACCTGACGCTCCGCCCGGGCGACACCGTCATCGTCGCCGCGACCCGGGGCGCCATCACCAAGGCGCTCTCCGACGGCGGCGGCGTTCCGGCGCGCGAGACGAGCGAAGCCGGCGTCGAGACGCCGGCGCTTCGCACCAAGGACGTGACTCTGGCCGAAGCCGTGGTGGCGCCCGGGTCGCGTCTCATCGGCCGCACCATCGAGCAGGCCTCGGTTCATCACGACACCGGCACCATCGTCCTCGGCGTCGAGCGGCGAAGCCGCATGCCGCGGATGGGGCTCTCGGAGATCCGCCTGGAGGCCGGCGACGTGCTGCTCGTCGCCGGCACCCGCGAGGCGATCGAAGGCCTCCGCCTCAACCGCGATCTCCTGCTCCTCGAATGGTCGGCCACCGATATCCCCCAGCGCCGATACGCCAGGCGGGCGCTGGTGATCTTCACGCTCATGGTGCTCTACGCGGCAAGCGGCCTCGGCCCGGTGGTCATCGGCGCGGTAACGGCGGCGCTGGCCATGATCGTCGCCGGCTGCCTCAACATCCGCCAGGCGATGCGGGCCTTCGACCACCGCATCTACCTGATGATCGGCGCCTCGCTCGCCGCCGCCGCCGCATTGGAGGCCACCGGCGGCGCCGGTGCGATCGCCGACGCCGCCGTCGGCGCCATCGCGGGCGCCGCCCCGTGGATGACACTCTCGGCCATCTTCCTGGTCACCAGCGTGATGACCAACATCCTGTCGAACAACGCCACCGCGGTGCTCTTCACCCCCATCGCCATCGGCATCGCCCACCAGCTCGACGCGCCGCCGATGCCGTTCGTGGTGGCCGTGATCCTGGCGGCGAGCTGTTCCTTCGCCACCCCGGTCGGCTACCAGACCAACATGCTGGTCATGGGCCCCGGCCACTACCGCTTCCGCGACTACCTCATCGGCGGCGGCCCGCTGGTGCTCCTGATGTGGGTGGTCTTTTCGATTGTCGGCCCCTGGTATTATGGTCTGTGGTAAGGCGACTCCCGTGACCTGTGCCGTCGATGACCCATCAGCCCACCGAAACTCCGCAATTCTACCTGACCGCTCCGGCCCCCTGCCCGTATCTCGCCGGCCGGGCGGAGCGTAAGGTCTTCACCCACCTCGTCGGCGATCGCGCCGCCGCCCTCAACGACATCCTCACCCAGGGCGGCTTCCGGCGGAGCCAGAACATCGCCTACCGGCCCGCCTGCGAAGGTTGCCGCTCGTGCATCTCGGTCCGGACCGTGGTCGACGCCTTCACCCCGACCGGGAGCATGCGGCGAATCGCCAAGAAGAACCGCGACCTCATCGGCGCCGCCACCACCGCAAGCCCCTCGTCGGAGCAGTATTCGCTGTTCCGCAGCTACCTCGACTCCCGCCACTCGGAAGGCGGGATGGCGGACATGTCGGTGCTCGACTACGCCATGATGGTCGGCGAGTCGTATGTATCGACCAACGTCTACGAGTACCGCTTCCGCGGGCCCGACTCCGCCTTCACCGGCCGCGGCGAGGGGCCGCTGATCGCCACCGCCCTCACCGACGTCCTCGGCGACGGGCTGTCGATGGTCTATTCCTTCTTCGACCCCGACTATGCCGACCGCAGCCTCGGCACCTTCATGATCCTCGACCACATCGCCCGCGCCCGGAAGATGGGCCTTCCTTATGTCTATCTCGGCTACTGGGTCGAGGGCTCGCCGAAGATGGACTACAAGCGCCGCTACAAGCCGCAGGAACACCTCATGGCGCGGGGATGGACCCGGGTGGATTGACACGCAGCGTCCACCGGCAGGACCGCTTCAAGTCCCGCACGGTGCCCGCGACGGGGCCTATGCGACATCCTCGAGGTACTCGATCTCCACCACGCCGTTGGCGCCGGCCCTGCTCATCGCCTCGCGAAGCGCGTCCGAATTGCCCCAGGCCTGCGCGTCGCGGAGCGTCTTCGCGCGAAGGATCGTCACGATCGTGTCGGGCTCGGCGACATTGCGATGCACGCTCGCCTCCAAGATCCCGTGCTCGCGGCGGGCATCGCCCATGCCGTCGAAACCCGTCTTCCACCGGTCGAAATCCTCGACCTCGAACCGCACGATCATCGTCGCCATCCACCCCTCCCGGCGTTTCGCGGAAAAAAATCCTGCCGAACTTATCCCCGCCCTGCAGGTCCGGGAGTATGATGCCGTCATTCCCGCCCGCAAGGGGTCGCGCTCGCGAGGCGTCGTCTGCGTGGGGCGGGAAGCGGCGTACCCTGCTGGCGGCCTCGCACGCTGTCCATCGGGGGGCTCCGGCCGGGACCGTGGGGCACTACGACCCTGCCGCCCGGAGGCTTAAGGCGGGAAACCGCCGAAGACGCCTGGTCGGAGACCGGCTCAAATCGCCGCGGCGGGCGCTTGCCCGAGCGCCAGACTGCACTACCCCCGCCGGGTGGCTCAATCCCGGCATGGCCGGGTGGCTCAATCCCGGCCGGCGCTTCGGAAGCGCCCGCCAACCCCTTCGTCCGAAGGGGGAGACGAGCAGATGATCGTCCCCCGGCCCTCACGGGCGCGGGTGGGATGTCTCGTTGTCCGAGCACGCGATGGCACAGAGTCGAGATTTGGATTTGTGTGGTGCGTCCTTCGAGGCTCGCGCAAAGCGCGAGCACCTCAGGATGAGGAGGTTCGTGTTTTCCACAAGCGGCGCAATCACTTGTGCCATTCATGGAGCCAACCCACGCCCCTCATCCTGAGGTGCTCGCCGCATTTTGCGGCGAGCCTCGAAGGACGCACGACGCAAAGTCCAGGCCTCGATTCCTTCACGCGCTCTCTCGCCGAAAAGACCGAGAGGAATGTGGCTCTCAGTTGCGAACCTGATCGAGCCTCGAACCGCGCGAGCGGCGGCCTACGTGATCCCCGGCGTCCCGAACTTGTTCGATCGCGGGAAGCCCGACGGCGGCAGGCGGCCCGCCTGGGCGCGGTCGCCGAGCCAGTCCTTGAGGTCGGCCATCGACCGCACGAAGCTGCGCCCCGACGAGTCCATCCACGTCATCCCCTCGTCCTTCGGGAAGACGCGCATGTCGGCGATGCCGCCATCCTTGTACTTCTGGAGCCGCACGCCCTTGCCCCGCGTCATCTCGGGGATCTGGTCGAGCGGGAACAGAAGGAGCTTCCGGTTCTCGCCGAGCGTCGCCACCATGTCGCCGCGCACCGCCACGCAGAGCCGCATCTCCTCCGGCGCCTCGACCGACATCACCTGCTTGCCCTTCCTCGTGTTGGCGAGGATCTCGGCCTCCGGCACCACGAAGCCCCGTCCCTCGGTCGAGGCGACGAGCAGCTTCCGTTCCGGGTCGTGGACGAAGACTGCGACCACGTCCTCCGCCGCATCCATGTCGACGAGGAGCCGGATCGGCTCGCCATGGCCGCGCCCGCCGGGCAGCTTGTCGCCCAGGAGCGTGTAGAACCGCCCGCCGGTCGAGGCGACGAGGACCTTGTCCGTGGTCTGCGCCGGGAACGCGAACTTGAGCGCATCGTCGCCCTTGAAGGCGAGGCCGGTCGTGTCGGTGACGTGGCCCTTGAGCGCACGGATCCAGCCCTTTTCCGAGACAACGACGGTGATCGGCTCGCGCTCGACGCTCGCCTCGAGCACCGCCACGTCCATCTCGGCCGCCGGCGCATCGGCGAAGCTCGTCCGCCGCTTGCCGAGCTTCGTGTCGGGTCCGAAGGTCTTGCGGAGCGCGCGGACCTCCTCGGCGATCGCCTCCCACTGCTTCTCCTCGGACGCGAGCAGCGCCTCGATCCCCTCCCCTTCCCTGGTCAGGTCCGCATGCTCGCCCCGGATTTCGAATTCCTCGAGCTTCCTGAGGCTCCGGAGCCGCATGTTGAGGATCGCCTCGGCCTGCACGTCCGACAGCTTGAAGCGCTTCATCAGAACCGGCTTGGGCTCGTCCTCGCTCCGGATGATGCGGATCACCTCGTCGAGGTTGAGGTAGGCGATGAGGTAGCCTTCGAGCACCTCGAGCCGATGGCGGATCTTGTCGAGGCGGAACCTCGCCCGCCGCTGCAGCACCTCGCGCCGGTGCGCCAGCCACTCGTTCAGCACCTCGCCGAGGGACATCACCCTCGGCACCCGCCCGTGCGACAGGACATTGAGGTTGAGCGGCACCCGGGTCTCGAGGTCGCTCGCCCGGAACAGCGATTCCATCATCACCGCAGGGTCGACCGTGCGGGACCGCGGCTCGATGACGACGCGGATATCCTCGGCCGATTCGTCCCGTATCTCGGCGACCAGCGGCAGCTTCTTCGCCTCCACCAGTTCGGCGATGCTGGCGATCAGCTTCGATTTCTGGACCTGGTAGGGGATCTCGGTGATCACCACGAAATAGGTGCCGCGGCCCTGGTCCTCGACCTCCCACTTTGCCCGGACGCGGAAACTGCCGCGGCCGGTCTGGTACGAGTTGATGATGCTCTCGCGGCTTTCGACCATCACCCCGCCGGTCGGCAGGTCCGGACCGAGCACGTAGCCGACCAGCGTCTCCGTCCGCGCGTTCGGCGTCTTGATCAGGTGGAGCGCGGCGATGCACAGCTCGGCGACATTGTGCGGCGGGATGTTGGTCGCCATGCCGACCGCAATCCCCGACGAGCCGTTGGCGAGGAGGTTCGGGAACCCGCCGGGCAGCACCACCGGCTCTTCGTCGCTGCCATCGTAGGTCGGGCGGAAATCGACCGCATCCTCGTCGATGCCGTCGAGAAGGAGCCGTGCCACCTCGGTGAGCCGCGCCTCCGTGTAGCGCATCGCCGCGGGGTTATCGCCGTCGACATTGCCGAAGTTGCCCTGCCCGTCGATCAGCGGGTAGCGGACGGCGAAATCCTGGGCGAGGCGGACGAGGGCGTCGTAGATCGCCTGGTCGCCATGCGGATGGAAATTGCCCATCACGTCGCCGACGATCTTGGCCGATTTCTTGAACGACTGGTTGGGATTGAGGCCGAGGAGCCGCATCCCGTGCAGGATGCGGCGGTGCACTGGCTTCAGTCCGTCGCGCACGTCCGGCAGCGCGCGGTTGGTGATGGTCGACAGCGCGTAGGCGAGATAGCGCTCCTCGAGCGCCTCGCGGAGGTTGACCGGCTCGATCGCGCCGCCGTTCGGGGGAATCAGGTCTTTGCCCATGCTGGGGGGATACAGGCCTCCGAACGACGCCGCAACGCCGTCGCCGCAGCGCGCCCGGCCTCAGAATCCCTCGAGCACGATCTTGCCGCGCGCCGTCCCGCTCTCGATCAGGGCGTGGGCCCGCCTGAGATTGGCGGCATCGATCGTCCCGAACACCTCCGTGAGCGTCGTGCGGATGGTCCCCTCGTCGACCAGACGCGCGACGGCGTTCAGGAGCACGCCCTGCTCGGCCATGTCGGCGGTCTGGTAGACGGGGCGCGTGTACATCCACTCGCCATGCACCGACACGCTCTTCCTGAGGAGCGGGCTGAAATCGAACCCGGTGAGGTCGTCGATCAGGACGAAGCGCCCCTGCGGCGCGATCAGGGCCTCGATCTCCGGGAGGTGCGTCATCGTGTTCGTGGTCGAGAACACGAAAGCGGGCGCACCAAGGCCGAGCGCCGCCACCTCGGCGGCGAGCGGTCGCGAATGATCGACGACGTGATGGGCGCCGAGGGCGGTCACCCACTCCCGGGTCTCGGGCCGCGAGGCCGTGGCGATGACGGTGAGGCTGGTGAGCCTCCGCGCGAGCTGCACCGCGATCGAGCCGACACCGCCGGCGCCGCCGATGACCAGGATCGCCGGCGCCGCGCCCGGCACCGGCTTCCCCTTCACGTCGAGGCGGTCGAACAGCCCCTCCCACGCCGTGATCGAGGTGAGCGGGAGGGCCGCGGCCTCGGCGAAGGAGAGGCTCGCCGGCTTGTGCCCTACGATGCGTTCGTCGACGAGATGCAGTTCGGAGTTCGTGCCCGGCCGGTCGATCGAGCCCGCGTAGAACACCGCGTCTCCGGACTTGAACAAGGTCGCCTCCGGCCCGGTCGCGACCACCGTTCCGGCCGCATCCCAGCCCAGCACCTTCCAGCCGCCCTCGGGCGACACCCTCCGGCGCACCTTGGTGTCGACCGGGTTCACCGATACCGCCTTCACCGCGACGAGGAGGTCGCGCCCCTTGGGCTCGGGATCGGGCAGTTCGACATCGACCAGCGATTCCGGCTCGGCGATGGCGAGCGATTCCCTGTAGGCGACAGCACGCATGACCTTGTTCCCGTTGCTCGGCGACACCCGCAATTGGCACCCCGCACCGGGAACCGCAAGGGATCGGACCAGAAAGCCGGGCTGGCATGGGCCGCGCTATTGTCGTCAACCTGTCAGGTTACCGTCATAGAAGCGTGCCCCGCCCCCGCCTGTCTGGGGCGTCAGTGGGGTTGGCATGAGCACTCCCGAGATTCTCGGGTATCTGG
>JALHRF010000125.1 GCA_022841545.1 Bauldia sp.
AGCCGGGCCGCCACCCGGTCGACGACCGGGGCGTACTCGTCGACCATCGCGTCCAGGATCAGGTGGAACAGGTAGTCCGGGCCGTGCCGGGCGGCCTCCCCGCGGCGGTCGAGCCGGCGACCCCTGCCGTGCCGCCGGAGGGGCCTGGGGCGGAGGGCCCGGCAACCGGCGGTCCCGCGGAGCGCCCGGCCCTGGCGACCCTTGAGACCGGCGCCGACTGGCCGGCCTATGGCGGCACCTATCACTCCACGCGCTACACGCCGCTCGGCCAGATCACGCGCGACAATGTCGGCGATCTCGAGCAGGTCTGGGAGTTCCGGACCGGCGACATGCCGGCGCCGGGGACCAAGGGCGGCTACTCGCCCGAGAATACGCCGCTGAAGGTCGGCGCCACGCTCTTCGTCTGTTCGGCGATGGGCATGGTTATGGGCGTTGACGCCGCCACCGGCCTCGAGGAATGGCGCTACGATCCGGGAGTCTCGACCGACGCCATCCCCTATGGCGCGACCTGCCGAGGCGTCGCCTATTTCGAGGTCCCCGACGGGGGCGACGCGCTTTGCGCACGACGGGTCCTGTGGGGCACGCTCGACGCGCGGCTCATTGCGGTCGATGCGCAGACCGGGCAGCTCTGCACGGAATTCGGCCAGAACGGCATCGTCGACCTCGGGGACGGCATCGGCGACACGGTGCCGGGATGGTATTCGGTCACCTCGCCGCCGACCATCGTCCGCGGCGTCGCGGTGATGGGCGCGCAGGTAAAGGACGGCCAGGCCGAGGATGCGCCCTCGGGCGTCGTGCGCGGCTATGATGCCGTCACCGGCGAACTCGCCTGGGCCTGGGATCTCGCCAACCCGGGCGAGACCGGGGCGCCGCCGGAGGGCGAGGTCTATACCCGCGGCACGCCGAACATGTGGACCATCGCCTCCGGCGACGAGGAACTCGGCCACGTCTACCTGCCGCTCGGCAACTCGTCGGTCGACTATTACGGCTCCAACCGCAGCGCCCTCGAGAACGAGTACGCCACGGCGCTGGTGGCGATCGACGTGACGACCGGCGAGCCGGCATGGCACTTCCAGACCGTCTACAACGACGTGTGGGACTACGACCTCGGCAGCCAGGCGACTCTGATCGACTTCCCGGCCGAAGGCGGCACGGTCCCTGCGCTGGTCCTGCCGAGCAAGCAGGGCGACATGTACGTCCTTGACCGGCGCACGGGGGAATCCCTGTTCCCGGTCGAGGAGCGCCCGGTGCCGCAGGGCGGCGTCGAGCCCGACTACATTTCGCCGGTGCAGCCGTTCTCGCTGTACCACACGCTGGCCAAGCCGCCGCTGACCGAGGCGGACATGTGGGGCATGTCGCCGATCGACCAGCTCTGGTGCCGTATCCAGTTCCGCCAGGCGGCCTATGACGGCATCTACCAGCCGCCGACCACCGACCGCCACTGGATTCAGTATCCCGGTTACAACGGCGGTTCCGACTGGGGCGGCATCGCCATCGATCCCGAGCGCGGCATCATCCTCGCCAACTACAACGACATGCCGAACCACAACCGGCTGATCCCGCGCGAGGAGGCGGACGCCGCCGGCCTCACGCCGATCTACGACGCCAGCGGCAGCGAGGACAATCCGCTCGGCGAGGCCGGCCCGCAGATCGGCGCGCCCTACGCCATCCAGGTCAATGCAGGCTGGCGGGTCGAGGCGACGGGGCTCCTCTGCAAACAGCCGCCCTATGGCGGCATCCGTGCGATCGACCTGGCCACCGGCCAAACCCTGTGGGACAAGCCGTTCGGCACGGCGCGCCGGAACGGCCCGTTCGGCATCCCGAGCTACCTGCCCTTCGACATCGGCACGCCCAACAACGGCGGCGCGGTGATTACCGCGAGCGGCCTGGTGTTCATCGCCGCGGCCACCGACGACCTGTTCCGCGCCATCGACATCGAGACCGGCGAGACGCTGTGGAGCGTGGTCCTGCCGGCGGGCGGCCAGTCCAATCCCTTCGCCTTCGAAGTCGACGGCCGGGAGTTCGTCGGCATCATGTCCGGCGGCCACCACTTCATGGAGACGCCGATCGGCGACCAGGTGACTGTGTGGACGCTACCGGAGCCGTAAGCCCGAAAGAGCGGCAGCGCCGGAGCGGGCGTGCCGTGGCGCCGGCGGGCTATTCGCGGCTCCAGATCGGCCTGCACTGGAGCATCGCCGCGCTCGTCGTCGTCCAGCTCGTCTATAACGAGCCGATGCAGCGCGCCTTCGACGACCGCGTCGACGGCGCGGGCATCGGCGCCGACGGCGGCGCCCTTTTCCACATCATCGCCGGAAGCACGGTGCTCGCGCTCGCCGTCGCCCGGGTCGTCGTTCGCCTGTGGCGCGGTGCGCCGGCTCCCCACCGCGACAACCCGCGCCTGGTCGTCTGGGCCGGAAACGCGACCCATGCGGCCCTCTACCTGATGATCTTCGCCATGCCGCTCACCGGCCTGATTGCCTGGTTCGGGGTTGCGGAGGTCAGCGCGGCACTGCACGAGGCCGGCAGGCTCGCGCTCCTGGTGTTGATCGGCATCCATGTCATTGGCGCCCTCGCCGAGCACTTCGTCTTCCGGAACGACGGCCTGAAGAGAATGTTCAGCGCAAATTGAGAGGCATTCATCCCGGTCGCCACCGCGGCAGGGACGGGAGTCATGCTATTTGTCGATTCGACCCGTTGCACATCCGACGCGCCTGATCGCCAGATGCTTCCTCTGCCGCTCTCCCGGACCCCGGCCTCCGGATTGATGAGTGTGACCCGGCCATGACGGGTCCTCTCTTCATTGGTCTCGATGCCGGGACCTCGCTCATCAAGGCCGCGATCTTCGATCTGTCCGGCCGGCAGTTCCATGAGGCATGGAGCCGAACCCGCATCGCCCGCCCACATCCAGGCTGGAGCGAACTCGATCCCGACGAGGCATGGCAGGCGGCGCTCGGCGTGCTGAAGCGGCTGGTCGATGAAAGCGGCGTGGACAGCCCGGAGATCGCCGGTATCGGTCTTACCGGCGCAATGGTCGGCGCCTGGGTCGTCGACGAGGCGGGCAATGCGCTCCGTCCCGGCATCACTTGGGAAGACAGCCGGACGCAGGCGCTGATCGATGAGCGGCTCGCGGCCGACCCTGGCCTCATGAGCCGCATCTTCGCATCCTCGGGCAGCATGATGCAGCAGGGCTGCACGCTTCCGCTG
This sequence comes from Bauldia sp., assembly GCA_022841545.1. Lineage (GTDB taxonomy): Bacteria > Pseudomonadota > Alphaproteobacteria > Rhizobiales > Kaistiaceae > Bauldia. The sequence goes on from JALHRF010000125.1 coordinate 3,205, forward strand.
CTCGAATGGCTCGTCAGGAACGAACCGCAGGTCCTTGCCCGCGCCCGGCATGTGATGAGCTACAAGGACTTCCTGCGCATGAAGCTGACCGGCCTCGCCGCGACTGACCGAAGCGAGGCCTCGGTCGTCCCGGGAAGCGCGCGGGAACGCACGCGCAGCGATGCGATGATCGCGCTCTTCGATCTCGAGGCTGTCGCCCATCTCCTGCCGCAGGTGAGGGACTCGGAGACCTTCATGGGCGGCCTGCTTCCGGCGGTGGCGCAAGCGACCGGCCTGCCGGCGGGTCTGCCCGTCACGATCGGCGCAGGCGATGTCGCCGCAACGATCATCGGCGTCGGGGGCTTCGCCACGGGCGAGGCCACGGCATTGCTCGGGACGACCTGCATGGTCGGCGTCTGTCACGACCATCCCGTCTTCGAACCTGCCGACGTGGGGCTGCTCTTCTCGCTCCCCGGCGATCGCTGGTATCGCGCCATGGTCAACGTCGCCGGTACGCTCAATCTGGACTGGGCGTTTGCGGCGCTCGCGCCGGATATCGCCGCGCGCCCCGACCGGTTCGAGATGATGACCGCGATGATCGGCGAGGTGCCTCCGGGCGCCGACGGGCTCGTCTACCTGCCTTACCTCTCCGAAAGCGGCATCATCGCCCCGGTGGTGGATCAGCGCGCCCGCGCGCAGTTCTATGGCCTGTCGCCGAGGCATCAGCGGCCGGCGCTCTTCAGGGCGGTGCTGGAAGGCGTGGCCTTCGCGATGTGCGATCTCTTCGACGCCCTCGAGTATTCAGGCGAACGCGTCCTCATGAGTGGGGGAGGCGCGCAGAATCCGACCTGGGTGCAGATGATCGCCGACGCGAGCGGGCTTGAGGTTCACGTACCCGACGGTACCCAGTTCGGCGCGCGCGGAGCGGCGTTGCTCGCCGCGACCGCTGCCGGCCACTTCGCGTCGGTGGCCGAAGCTTCGGCCTCGGTCGCGGACCGAGGCGGCGCGACCTACGACCCGCGCGCGGACAGCGACCCGCGGATCGCCCATGCGCTTTCGCGCTACCGCGAGGCCCGCGACCGTCTTCTCCATCCTCTCTAGAAATCGCTTGACAGGCGCACGCCGCGGCGCGACGGTTTGGTGGTATATACCACTGGGCAATCGGTCTATACCGGTGCAGGACCGACGCGGGGAGACGGGATGCGAAGGGCGCCGCTCTATCTGAAGATCGCTTCCGACTTCGAGGCGGGCATCCGCTCCGGAGAGCTGAAGGCCGGTCAGAGGATCGAGTCGGAGCGCACGCTCGCCGAGAGGCTTGGCGTCAGCCGCATGACGGCGCGGCAGGCCTTGCGCCAATTGTCCGCCAAGGGCCTGACCGAGACGCGCACCGGCAACGGCACGTTCATCGCCAATCTCCGCATCGAACAGCGGCTGGAGACGCTCACCGGCTTCACGGAAGAGATGGCCCGACAGGGGCGGCGGGTGTCGAGCGTCGTGATCTCTTCCGGCACCAGCGCGCCGGATGAGACCTGCCGGCTCGCGCTTCGCCTCGGCCGCGCCGGCCGCGTTCACCGGCTGGTCCGTGTGCGCTTCGCCGATGGCATTCCCGTAGCGATCGAAAACACCGAAATCGACGCGGAACGCACGCCCGGGCTCCTCGAACTGGCCGATTTCAGCCAGGCGTCGCTCTACGAGGTCCTGCGCAGCCGCTTCGGTCTCATCCCCAGTCGCGCCGAGCAAAGCCTCGCGGCGGCGAGCGCCGACGTTCATGCCGCGCAGACGCTGCGCATCGACCCCGGGGCTGCGGTATTGCAGCTCACACGCCTTGCCCGCGACGAGGACGGGCGCGCGTTCGAGTTCGTGCGCTCGGTCTATCGCGGCGATTTCTTCGTCATGAAGGTCAACCTGTCGATCGAGGCCATGCGTCCCTGATGAGTGCTGTCGCCACCGCCTATCTCGACAACCTGATCGACCGCCTCTCGGCGCTTCGGTCGGCGCTCGCCGAACCCATGACCCGCGCCGAGGACATGATCGTCGCGGCGGCGCGGCGCGACGGCCGCGTCTTCGTATTCGGCACCGGCCATTCGCACATGCTCGCCGAGGAAGTGCACTATCGCGCCGGTGGTCTCGCCATCACCGTTCCGGTGCTCGCCAGCCCGATCATGCTGCACGAGGGCGCGGTGTTGAGCTCGGTCATCGAGCGCACGCCGGGCGTCGTCGCGCCGATCCTCGACCGCTACGGCATCGGGTTGGGCGACGTCCTCGTCATCGCCTCCAATTCCGGCGTCAACGCCGCACCGCTCGAGGCAGCCCGGTATGGCCGCGAGCGGGGCGCGCAGGTCATCGCGATCACCTCGCTCGACTATTCAACGTCCGCCGCAAAGGGCGGGACGCGCCTGGCCGATCTCGCCGACGTCGTGCTCGACAACGGCGCCCCGCCGGGCGACGCCGTCCTTTCCCTGCCGGGCGGCGAACAGAAGGTCGGGCCGGTCTCGACCGCGATCGGAGCGGCGATCGTCAACGCCATCCTTGCGGGCGCCGCCGCCCGGCTGTCGGCCGACGGCGACGCCCCGATCTATCGCAGCGCCAACATGCCGGGCGCGCGCGACATCAATGCCAGGCTGGTGGCGCGCTACCGGCCCAGAAACCCGCACCTGTAGCTTTGGGAATGGAACCGAAGGAACGGAGGATGAATGACATGAGAACCATGCTGAAATTGGTGCTCGCCGGCGCCGCGGTCCTGACCACGGGGTCGCTCGCGCTCGCCCAGACCGAGATCACGCTCTGGCACATGGAGCAGCCGCCGCATCGCGTCCAGCGCGTGCAGGAGCTCATCGATGCCTTCAACCAGGCCAACCCGGACATCGTGGTGAAGCAGGAGCCGCAGAGCTGGGGCGAGATCTACGCCAAGGCGCCTGCCGCGATCGCCGCCGGCAATGCGCCGGATATCCTGTTTGTCATCCCCGACTTCACGACGGTCATCAGGAAGGTCGACGATCTGGCGTCGGTCGAGGACTTCGTCAACGAGCTCGACGCCAAGCACCATTTCGTCCCCGCGACCGTCCAGCCCTACACGTATGACGGCGGCATCTGGGCGGTGCCCCTCTACAACATGGCGCTCAGCCTCTGGTACCGGAACAGTGATATTTCCGCCGCCGGGCTCACGCCGCCGACCAACTGGAGCGAATGGAAGGCGGCGTCGGCCGCGCTGTCCAAGGACGGCGTCTACGGCCTCGGCCTGCCGGCCAACAAGCAGCTCTACACGGACCAGACGGTCTACGCGATCATGACCAATGGCGGCGCGTCGGAGATCTTCAACAAGGACGGCACGCTGCGCTTCGACAACCCCGAGACCGTCGCCTCCTACGCCTACTACAAGGACCTTTACCAGTACGCGGCGCCGGACGCGGCCAACTGGACCTGGGGCGAGGCGGAGGCGTGCTTCAACAGCAAGAGCTGCGGCATGGTCCTGCAGTTCACGGTGATCAGCAGCTATGACGCGCAAGGCGGCGGCGACGCGGCCGACCTCGGCGTGGCCGCGGTGCCGCATGCCGACGACCAGTCCGGCTCGAACACCATCTCCTACTCGAACGCCGCCATGATCCTCGCCAAGGACGAGGCCAAGCGGGAGGCGGCGAAGAAGTTCCTCGCCTACCTGCTCGAGCCGGAGAACTACGGCCGCTTCCTCAACATGGAGCCCGGCCTGTTCCTGCCCGTGACCGAAGACGGCGCCAAGGCGGAGTCGTTCTGGTCCGACCCCGTCGCGGTGAAGTACAAGTCGCAGATCGAGACGATGATCGCCAACGCCCAGACCGGAAAGCTGTTCGGCTTCACCGATGGCAACGTCTTCCCCTCGATCGGCGCGATCTCGGCCCGGAACCTCATTGCCGAGACGCTGCAGAAGATCGTCATCGACGGCGAGTCGCCCGAAGCGGCCGTGGCCGCCGGCCAGGAGCGCATGGAGGAAGCGGCAAAGTAGATGCTGGGTGGCATCGCCTTTGCTCCTCGTGATGCGCAAGGCGGTCCTCCCCCCGCCCGGCGGGCTACGTGGTTCACACTCGGCGATCGTGGTTCGGTACGGACGGTGCCGCCTTCGTCCCCTCTCCCCGGTGGGGAGAGGGACAGGGTGAGGGGGGATAGGCGGAGACAACGAAACACGTCGCTTCGACTTTCCGGCAAGCAGGCGTCCCCATGACGGCTACGGGCAGACAGCGGGAGCGCCAACCGTCGGCCGATCGCTATCTCCCCTACATTCTCGTCGCGCCCGTGCTGATCTGGCTCGGGGCGACGCTGATCTACCCGCTTGCCTCCGCCATCAACCTCAGTGTCCGCGATGTCGGAATCATCGGCACCGAAGGCGCGTTCGTCGGGTTCGCCAATTACACCGACGTACTGGGTGATACGGCGTTTCTGCGCGCGCTCGGCAAGAGCGCGATCTGGGTCGTTGGGAACGGCGTCGTCCAGACGTTCCTCGCCCTCCTGGCGGCGATCGCGCTGGCCCAAAGATTCCCCGGCGTGAAGGTTGCCCGGATCTGGATCATCCTGACCTGGATCGTGCCGACCATCGTGGTGGTGATCATCTGGCGGTGGCTGCTCTCGACCTCGGGCGGGATGATCAATCCCCTCCTCGTCCAGCTCGGCATCATCGACCGCCCGGTCGGCTTCTTCGGCTCCTCGACCAGCGCCATGGTCACGCTGATCCTGATCAATTCGTGGCGATGGTTTCCGTTCGTGGCCGTGATGCTGCTCGCCGCGCTGCAGCGCATCCCGGAGGATCTCTATGAGGCCGCGGCGATTGACGGCGCGTCGGCCTGGCAGCGCTTCCGCTTCGTCACCTGGCCGCTGCTCCAGCCCACGCTGTTCGTCCTCGGCGTCGTCGGCACGCTCCTGTCCTTCAACGTTTTCGACATCGTCTGGCTGGTCACGCAGGGCGGACCGGGCTCGGCGACGACGACGCTTCCCGTCCTCATCTACCAGACCGCGTTCAAGGCCTACCGGCTGAGCGATGCGGCCGCCATGTCGGTGATCGCGACGGTGCTCCTGATGGGCTTCGCGCTCGCCGCGACCCGCGCGCTGGCCCCCAGGGAGGAGCAGCGGTGATGCGCGAGCCGTGGCTGGAACGCCTGGCGCTCGCGCTCGTGCTCGTTCTCCTGGCGCTGATCGTGCTCCTGCCGTTCTGGTGGGTCTTCTCGTCCTCGATCAAGGCGCCGGCGGAGATCATCTCGCGCACGCCGACCATGGTCCCGCAGAGCTTCACGTTGGAACATTTCCGCAAGCTTCTCGGCACCTCCGACTTCCCGCGCTATCTCCTCAACAGCGTGCTGGTCTCCACGGTCTCGATGGCGATCACGGTCGTGCTCGCGGTGCTCGCCGGCTACGCCTTCTTCCGCATGAGCTTTCGCGGCCAGGGCACCCTCTACCGGCTGATCCTGGTCGCCTATGCGTTTCCGGGGATCGTGGTGCTCATCCCTTATTACGGGATGATGTCACGGCTCGGCCTCGTCGACAGCCTGGCGTCGCTGGTGCTGATCAACGTCGCGCTGGCGGTGCCGTTCTCGATCTGGATGATGCGGTCGTTCCTCGCCACGGTGCCGGTCGAGATCGAGGAGGCGGCGCGAGTCGACGGCGCCTCGCAGATGACCATTCTCGTCAGGATCATCGTGCCGCTGATCGCGCCCGGCATCGCATCGGTCGCGATCTTCGCCTTCATCGCGAGCTGGACGGAGTATCTGTTTGCCTCCATCCTCATCCAGTCGGATGCGCTCCGGACCATCCCCGTCGGGTTCGCGGGCATCATCGGGCAGTACCAGATCGACTGGGGCCTCATGCTTGCGGGCGCCACGCTCGCGACGATTCCGGTCCTCCTGATCTTCGCGTTCATCGGACGCTATTTCGTCGCCGGCCTCACCGCCGGGGCCGTGAAGTAGCGCCTGTCGACGCCGACGATGCGTCTATGGCTGCGACGGGCTTGCCGCTAGCGCCTTCTCGGTGAGTGCGACCATCCGGTCGAGCACGCTCGAGAGAATGGCCTCGCCCTTTTCCGCGCTGGCGAGGCGCGGGTCGCCAAGGACCGGCGTGTCGCGCGAGAAATCGCTCCAGCGCGTCTGCACCACGTCGAAAGTGTCGGGGAAAGTCGGAAAATTCGCCGTCGCCTGCGCCAGGTCGACATGCTCCGGCGCAAGCGCCAGCATATAGGAGGTTTCGATCTCGCAGGCGTGCATGTAGCGCTGATGGACGACGGGCGTCTCGCGAACGCGTTCCACGACGGCATCGGCGCCGGGATAGGTGAAGGAGAGCAGCATCAGGCCGCGCTCCTGGAGGATGCGCCCCGCCTGTTTCAGGCCGTCGAAGTTGCCATAATGCGCATTGACCGCGGCAAGCGAGCGTATTCCCTTGCGGGCGAGCGAGCCGGCAAGATCGACCAGAAGCGCGACGAAGGTCGCCTGGCTGATGGTCAGGCTGCCGGGATATTCCTCGGTTGACCATAGGGGGCCGTAGGAAAGGGTGGGCAGGAGGATCGCCTGGCCCTCCGGCAGCCGCGCGACGAAGCGCCGGGCCAGGCGCTCGGCGAGCAGGTTGTCGGTGCCGAGCGGCAGGTGATCGCCATGCGATTCGACCGCCCCCAACGGAAGGACCGCGAGCCGCGCCGCCCGTTGCGCGGTCGCCGCTTCCGACTGGTTGAGATACTGAAATTCGGTCATGTCTCGAGTGCCCCTGCGCGGGAAGCGCCGAACAACGCTCTGAAGCGTCTATAGGGGACTTCTTACCAGCCTTTCCGCCGGCTCGGTCGGCGATGTTGGCAGCCTTTGCGATCTGGTCCAGAGTGTCGGGGTTGTGGAACTGGCCAGGGGCCGCGGGACGGTGGGCGGGCGATTGATGATCACCGGAACGGGCGCTTGGCGCCAATTCGCCCGTCCGTCGGCGGCGAGGACGCAGGTGGGGATGACATTCCATCTCCCGCCTTCATCCGTCCCCTCTCGTGACCGACGGATGGCATGACGTCGCGGCGCACCCGATCCTCAACGCCCGCGGCGACAGCCCCGGAAGGCGGCCTGCCCGCCCGCGCCGCCTCGGCCCTGAAGCCCCTCGATCGCCACGACCGCGACCTGTTCGCGCTGCGCCTCGCCCGGAGCCGGGAGGACCTGTTCGGCCCGCTCGCGCGCCTCTATGGCCACCGGCCGGATTACGCGGCGTTCGCCGACGACCTCGTCGGCGTGATCGCCGAGGGCTGGGCGGCGCGGCCGGAGGCGCTGCGCCGTCTCGATCTCGCCCGCGACCTCGAGCCGGACTGGTTCCTGCGCGAGACCATGGTCGGCTATGTCTTCTACATCGACCGTTTCGCCGGGACGATTCCGGGGGTGGTCGACCGCCTCGACTACCTCGAGGAGCTGGGCGTCACCTACGTCCACTTCATGCCCTGCCTGAAGCCGCGCCCCGGCGACAGCGACGGCGGCTACTCGGTCATGGACTACCGGCAGGTCGACCCCCGCTACGGCAGCATGGATGACCTCGAACGCGCCGCCGCCGCGCTCCGCGCCCGCGGCATGAGCCTTTGCGTCGACCTCGTCCTCAACCACACCGCCAAGGAGCACGACTGGGCGCTGAAGGCCCGGGCCGGCGATCCCGTCTACCAGGCCTATTACCGGATGTTCGACGACCGGACGCTGCCCGACGCCTACGAGGCGACGCTGACCGAGGTCTTCCCGGCCCACGCCCCGGGCAACTTCACCTGGTACCCGGACCTCGGCAAATGGGTGTGGACCACCTTCAACGAGCACCAGTGGGACCTCAACTGGGAAAACCCGCGGGTGTTCCTCGAGATCGTCGATGTGATGCTCTTCCTCGCCAACCGGGGCGTCGAGGTGCTCCGCCTCGATGCGGTGGCGTTCCTGTGGAAGCGGATGGGGACGCGCTGCCAGAACGAGCCCGAGGTCCACGACATCCTGCAGGCGCTCCGCGCCGCCTGCCGGATCGCCGCCCCGGCGGTGATCCACAAGGCGGAGGCGATCGTCTCGCCGCGCGACCTCGTGCCCTATCTCGGCGCGGGCGTCCATGCCGGCCGCGAGGGCAACCTCGCCTACCACAATTCGCTGATGGTGCAGTTCTGGTCGGCGCTTGCTGCGCGCGACACGCGGGCGATGGCCTACGTCCTCCGGACCCATTTCCCGACCCATTTCCGGAACGCCACCTGGGCCACCTATCTCCGCTGCCATGACGATGTCGGCTGGGCGGTGACCGACGAGGATGCGGCCGCCCTCGGCCTCTCGGGGCCGGCGCACCGCGCCTTCCTCGCCGACTTCTACGAAGGCGTCTTTCCCGGCTCCTTCGCCCGCGGCGCGCTGTTCCAGTCGAACCCCGGCACGGGCGACAAGCGGTCGAGCGGCACCACCGCCTCGTTCTGCGGCCTCGAGACGGCGGTCGCGGAAGACGATCGGCCGGGCATCGACACCGCCATCCACCGCATCCTCATGGGCCACGCGCTGATCGCGGCCTTCGGCGGCATTCCGTTGATCTACATGGGCGACGAGATCGGCCTCCTCAACGACCGCACCTATCTCGACGATCCCGACAAGGCCCATGACAGCCGATGGATGCACCGCCCGGCCATGGACTGGGCGATCGCCGCCCGGCGAACGGACGCAGGGACCGTCGAAGGGCGGCTCCATGACGGCATCGCCACCATCATGCGCGCGCGGAAGGCGGCGCCGCACCTCCATGCCGACAGCCCGACCGAGATCCTCGACCCCGGCGTCGATGGCGTCTTCGCCTTCCGCCGGGCCAGCCCGCTCGGCGCGCTGATCGGCCTGTTCAACTTCACCGAGTCCTGGCGGGCGGTGCCGGCCGCTTTCGCCGCGGCGAGCGGGGCGACCGACTTCGTCGACCGGCTCACCGGCGCCGTCGTCGTGCCTTCGGACGGGATGATCCCGCTCCCGCCCTACGCCCGGATCTGGTTGACCTGAGGGGGCCGGACCGGGGTTCGGTGTCCGGGCCGGTCCCTTGGCTCCCGCGCGCATTGCGGTGCGGTGGCTTCCATCCGATAATTGGCCGGCGCGCCGGACGACTGGCTTTTTGGGGGCCTAGAGCGATCGATGTGGAATCGCGCTCTCCTGGTGGGACTGCTCGTGTTCGCCCTGGTTGGTGCGGTCGGGCCGCTTGCCGTCTACGGGCTGGCCGCCGGCGGGGTCCTGGCCATGCCGCGGGATCTCCAGTCATGGGGGCTCTTCGGGGACTTCGTCGGCGGCACTTCGGGCACCATCATCAGCCTCCTGAACCTTCTCGTCATCCTGTACATCGCGATCAATGTCCAGGCGATCCAGGCCAGGCAGCAGCATGACCGGGACCTGGCCGCGCGTCGGCGCGGGCTCGCCTTCGACATGCATCGCGAATGGAACTCGCTCGCGATGTATGAGGCGCGCACGGCCGCCGGCAAGATGGTTCGGAACAGCCCCGAGCGCACCCTCGACCAGGTGGACGCCGCGGAGCCGGCTGAGACCGCCGCCAAGCTCTGGCTGGTAATCGCGTTCTATCAGCGGCTCGCGCTCACGCTTCAGCACGGCGAGATCGATACGAAGGTCGTTCCGGCGCTTTTCGGCGACACCTTCGTATGGTGGCATCGGCATTGTTTCCGGAACCAGCTCCGGCCGACCGGCTGGGAATCATGGACGCTGATGGACTATCTCGACCAATGGCTGAGGACGAACGCGCCCACCGCGGACCACGCGCTATGGACCAGCCGGGCCGAGGCCTATGGAAAGGCGGGCGAGGGGAGCGGCGGGGTCACGACAGGATCAGCCGGTTGACGGCGGGGGCCTGTTCGAGGTGGACGAGGTGCCCGGCCTTCGGGATCACGTCGACCCTGATCTGCGGCGGGAATCCGGTCGCGACCGGATGGATGATGGCGTCGTCGGCGCCCCAGATGATGCGCGCCGGCACCCCGAGTCCGGCGAGCCAGTCCCTGTAGAGATAGACCTGGTGGCCCGGAAAGGTCGCCCCGGCGATCGTCTCGAGCGCCTCCGGCACGCCGGCTGTGGTGGTGTAGGCGACCACCAGCCGGAGCGCATCCGCCGAGATGATGCGCGGGTTGGCGACCAGCATCTCCATCATCACCCGCGCCTCTTCGGTGTTCCGAACCAGAGGGAAGCCGGAGATGAACGGCATGTTGATCCACGGGTCGATGCCGCCCGGGCCGATCAGGGTCAGCGCCGAGACGCGGCCGACGTCATGGGCCGCCACCGCCACCGCGACCGATGCGCCCATTGAATGGCCGACGAGATGGGCGCGCTCGATGCCGGCATGGTCGAGAAGAGCGTGGACGATACCGGCGAAGAAGGCGATGTCGCCGGTCCCCACGTCGAGGCTCGAGAGGCCCGCGCCCGGCAGGTCGGGCGCATAGACCTTGCCCCTGGCCGCGAGCGCCGGCTGGGTGAGCATCCATGTGGTGTGATCGGCGGCATAGCCGGGGACGAGGACGAAGGTCTCGTCGCCCGCGCCTTCCGTGACGCAATAGACGCGCCGTCCGTTGGCGGTGAACTCGAAGCTGCCGACGCCGGCCGTGACCGCGTCGTTCATGCCCCGGCGCCGCCCTCGTCGATGATGCCGAGCGTCGCGCCGACCTCGACCACGTCGTCGATTTCGGCGCTGGCTTCCGAAAGCACGCCCGTCACCGGCGCCTCGACCTCGAGGTTCAGCTTCGGCGTGCCGACCACCACCACCGGCTCGCCTTGCCGCACGATCTCGCCGACGGCCTTCAGCCATTCGACGACAATGCCCTCGGTCACCTCCGTGCCGAGCGACGGCACTACCAGCTTCACCGACATCTTGCTTGCGACCTCCGACGCTTTGTCTCGCACTATGGCCCGGCGCCAAATTCCGGTCAAACGACTTATGTAACTAGGACACGACAAATGTACTGACAGCCTGGCGTGGACGGCCCGCGGATTGCTGGCTAGAAGTTCGCCCCGGCGCGTGGACGCCGGAAATGAAGGGGGCGCTGCATGTTCCTTGGACTCGATGCCGGAACGTCGGCGGTGAAGGCGATCCTTGTCGATCGCGACCAGCGCGTGGTGGCGCAGGCGTCGCGGTCCTATCCGATCTCCCGCCCCGAGCCCGGCTGGAGCGAGCAGGACCCGCAGCACTGGATCGCGGCAGTCGAAGCGACGATCGGCGCGCTTCGCAAGGAGCAGCCGGCTGCGGTCGGTACGGTCGAGGCCATCGGCCTGTCCGGCCAGATGCACTCCGCCGTGCTCCTCGATGCGACCATGGATGTGCTCCGCCCGGTGATGCTGTGGAACGATGCGCGCGGGCGCGAGGAGTGTGCGGCGCTCGCCCGCACCGTGCCGGGCCTCGCCACCATCACCGGCGTCCAGCCGATGCCGGGCTTCACCGCGGCGAAGCTCCTCTGGATCCGGGCGCATCAACCGGAAGTCTTCGCCTGCATCGCTCACGTTCTCCTCGCCAAGGATTATGTCCGCCTGCATCTCACCGGGGAACTTGCATCCGACATGTCGGATGCCGCCGGCACGCAGCTCTTCGATCAGGCCAAGCGGCGCTGGTCGCCGGAGGTGCTCGCCGCCGTCGGCATCGACGAAGCCTGCATGCCCCGCCTCCATGAGGGGACCGAGATCAGCGGACGGCTCCGGCCCGAGGTGGCGGCGCGGCTCGGCCTGCCTGCCGGCATCCCGGTTGCTGCGGGCGGCGGCGACGGCGGCACCGGCGCGGTCGGCGTCGGCTGCATCGAGAACGGCGAGGGGTTCATCTCGCTCGGCACGGCGGCGGTCTACGTGGTTGCCGCCAACCGCTACGCGCCGAAGCCCGAAACCATGCTCCACGATTTCGCCCATGCGGTGCCGGGCCGCTGGTTCCAGATGGCCGGCATGCTCAACGGCGCCAGCGCACTGTCCTCAACGCTTCAGAGCATCGGCGAAACCGACATCGAGGGGATGCTGCACCGGGTCGAGGCGCGGTATCGGGGGCCGTCGCGGCTCCTGTTTCTGCCCTACCTCACCGGCGAGCGCACGCCGCATAACAATCCCGACGCCCGCGGTGTGCTCTTCGGGCTCGATCCCGACACCGAGAAGGCCGACATCGTTCAGGCGGTGCTGGAGGGCGTCGCCTTCTCGCTCCGCGATGCGGCCGAATGCCTGGAAGCCGCGGACAGCGCCTGCCGCTCGCCGGGCTTCATCGGCGGCGGGTCGCGGAGCCGGTTCTGGGCAAGGATCATTGCCGACGCCACCGGCCTGACGCTCCGGCGCTATCGCGGGGCCGATTTCGGCCCGGCGCTCGGCGCCGCCCGTCTCGCCATCATCGCCGCCACCGGCGCAAGCGTCGCCGAGGTCTGCTTTCCGCCCGAGGTCGAGGAGGAGATCGTCCCCGACCCGGCGCTGTTCGCGGCCTATACGCCACGCTACGAGGAGTACCGCGCGCTTTACCGGGCGCTCGCGCCGCTGTTTTGATGCCCTCCCCACGTCTTCGCCAGACCCTCGACTGGCATCCCCGCGAAAGCGGGGACCCAGTAACCACCGCCGAGTCAGAACGAGTCCCGGCATCGTTTACTGGGTCCACTTCCCTCGCGCCTTCGGCGCTCGCCGGGGATGACACGCGGGTGTTTTTCGAAGCGTTGCTTGCGCCGTCTCACCCCCGCAGCATGCCGCGATAGATGCCGGGGTCGGAGCCGGGGATCACGAGCACGTCGAGGTGCTTGCGGTAGAAGTCGACCGGCCCGACGCCGCCGATGATGGCGTAAGCGTAGCCGGCCTCGCGCATGCCGCGGAGTGTCGCGAAGAGCAGCGCCTCCCCGATCCCCTTGCCGCGCTCGGCCTCGGCGACCGCGGTCGGGCCGAAGAAGCCCCTGGCGGTGGCGTCATGGCAGGCGAAGCCGAGCAGCGTCTCGCCCCTGGTCGCGATCCACACGGTCACGGGAAGGGAGGAGAACGCCGTTTCGCATTCCGAGACCCAGGGCGGAACCCCGAAAGTCGCCGTGATCCACGCGGTCACGGCGTGGCGCTCCGGCGGGATCGCGCGGCGGACGACGATGCCTTCGGCGGCGAGGGCCGGGGAGGGCGGCACCTCGGGCAGGTCGTAAAGGCGGACGAGGAGGTCGGGCACGGCACATCCCTGTCTGGGCGGAAGCAGAGCCTACGCGGCGTTGACGCGGGCGGACAAGCCCGACCGATGCTATAGACGGCGCCGCTACTCGCACCTACGGATGATCAGCGATGTCTCCTTCCGACTTCCGACTCGACAGCGACTGGAATCCCGAGGCGAAGCGGCTGACGCTCACCCTCGTCAGCCAGGGTCGGGAGCCGCTGTCCGGGTTCCGGCTCGCCTTCACGTCGCTCTTCCGCATCAAGGGCGCGGAGTCGGTTGAAGGCGGGACGCTCGTCGAGCAACTCTCCAACTTCCACGTCATCGCGCCGCCGGATGGCGTCCTCCTCGCGCCCGGCGCCACGTGGACGGTCACGGCGGACAAAGTCAGCCACGACCTCCGCCACTACACGTACGGCCCCAAGACGGCCTGGCTGATCCTCGCCGATGGACGCAAGGTCGTGGTCGATCCCGCACCGATGACCCGCGGCGGCGTGCCGGGAACGCCCTCGCCGGCCCTGGCGCCGGCCGGCCCGCTGCCGGCC
>JALHRF010000126.1 GCA_022841545.1 Bauldia sp.
CGGGGCGCGGCGCGGCAGCCCGCTCGCCATCGGCCACGGCGACGGCGAGATGTTCTTCGGCTCCGACGCGATCGCGCTGTCGACGCTCACCGACCGCATCACCTATCTCGATGACGGCGACTGGGCCGTGCTCACCCATGACGGCGTCTCGATCCGCGATGCCGGAGGCGCTCCGGTGAAGCGGCCGATGGTACGCACGCTTGCCAGCAGCATGCTGATCGACAAGGGCAACCACCGCCACTTCATGGCGAAGGAGATCTACGAGCAGCCCGAGGTGGTCGGCCACACGCTCGCCCACTACATCGACTTCGCCGCCGGACGCTCGCGGATGCCGGAGGGCTTCGACCTCGACTTCACCACCCTCGACCGGATCTCGATCACCGCCTGCGGCACCGCCTTCTATGCGGGGCTGGTCGCGAAATACTGGTTCGAGCGCTTCGCGAGGCTGCCGGTCGACATCGATATCGCCTCGGAGTTCCGTTACCGCGAGCAGCCGCTGTCGAAAGGCGGCCTGTCGATCGTGGTGTCGCAGTCGGGCGAGACCGCCGACACGCTCGCTTCGCTCCGCTACGCGAAAAGCCAGGGACAGAGGGTCGCCGCAGTGGTCAACGTGCGGGAGTCGACCATCGCCCGGGAATCCGACGTGGTGCTGCCGACGCTGGCCGGACCGGAGATCGGCGTCGCCTCGACCAAGGCCTTCACCTGCCAGCTCGCGACGCTTGCCGCGTTGGCGCTCGCGGCGGGGAAGGCGCGCCGCCACATTGCGGACGCCGACGAGGCGAAGCTGGTGCGGGCGATGAGCGAGGTGCCGCGGCTGATGAGCGCCGCGCTCCGCCTCGAGCCGCAGATCGAGGCGCTGGCGCGGGAGCTCTCCCATGTCGAGCACGTGCTCTATCTCGGCCGCGGGACGAGCTTCCCGATCGCACTCGAGGGCGCGCTGAAGCTCAAGGAAATCTCCTACATCCACGCCGAGGGCTACGCCGCGGGCGAGCTCAAGCACGGGCCGATCGCGCTGATCGACGAGAAGATGCCGGTGGTGGTGATCGCGCCCTATGACCGCATCTTCGAGAAGACGGTGTCGAACATGCAGGAGGTGGCGGCGCGCGGCGGCCGGATCATCCTCGTCACCGACCCCAAGGGGAAGGCGGCGGCGGCGATCGATGCGGTCGAGACGCTGATCCTGCCCGAGATGCCGTCGTCGATCACGCCGCTGGTCTATGCCGTGCCGGTGCAGCTCCTCGCCTATCACACGGCGGTGTTCATGGGCACCGACGTCGACCAGCCGCGCAATCTCGCGAAGTCCGTCACGGTGGAGTGAGGGCGGGCAACGCGCCCGCCCGCGCCCGGCTCGGACCTAAACGACGAGGAAGTCTTTCGACGACAGGGCCAGCCCGGCCTGGAGCTGGGCGAACTGGATCGCCTCCGTGGGGCCGTTGCCGTCGATGTCGTAGGAGAGGGCGCCGGTCGTGAAGTTGTAGATGAGGAAGTCGTTCGCATCGACCGCGGCTTCCCCGACGACAAACTCATCGGTACTCACGTATTCGACGCCGACCCGGTCGAACTTCGAGAATGTCGATCGCGCGAGCACGATCGTGTCGTCGACCGGTGCGAAGTCCTTGAGCTTGTCGACGAAGCCGAGCGGACCGAAGAAGAAGGAGTCCTGACCCTCGCCGCCCCGGAGGTCGTCCGCGCCTCCACCGCCATTGATGTTGTCGTTGCCGGCGCCGCCCTTGATCTTGTCCTTGCCGGCGCCGCCGAGAATCGTGTCGTCGCCACCGCGCCCGTCAATCTTGTCGTTGCCCTTCTTGCCGTCGATGAAGTCCGACTGGTTCTTCCCCTTCAGCTTGTCGGCCTTCTTCGTGCCGCCAAGGATCGAAGGCTTTTCCGTGTCGAACGTCAGGTCATCGATGATGGTGTCATCGCCGAGGATGGTAACCTTGTCGATCGGCGTCTTGCTGACGAGGCGGATGACATTGCTGTCCCAGTTGGCGGTCGGCACCGTGCGGATTTCGGCAGCCGTGATGAGGCGACCCGTCGCGTCATAGGCGGCGAGGCCGACGAAGTCGTCGGCGATCCCTTTCACGCTGACGCTGAAGACGGGCTGGTTGAAGCTGAAGGCCGGCATGCCGAAGTTGGTGTGGAAGTACGCCGCACCGGTTGGGACAGATGCCAGCGTCAGGGGGCCCCCAGTCTGGAGGGGCTGGTCCGCCAGGCCCTGGTCAAAATCCGCGACGAAGGCCGGACCAACTATGGTGTTAGGGATGTGAGCGACCATCCGCGCGCCGGAGGCGAACTCGAAGATCGTCTGGAAGCCGACGCGGATTGCACCTTGGTAGAACACAGGGGAGTTGGGCCCCACCGCGATGTCTTCGAAGCTTTCGACAATGATTGCCATAATGAATCTCCCTGGCGGACACGCCGTGTCGCATAGATGCACCGACCGCCTGATTTCCGCATCGGCCATTTGGTGGATAGCGACGGATTTGTCGCCGGTTTGTGCGGTTCCTCACACCGATCGAGAATTGCGTCCGGCGGTGGGAGAGATGCAGGGTTGCTCCGCCGGCGCGACCGTACCGCCGAGGCGTACTTCGTTCCGGCCGAGGAAGCGCTACACGCGACGCGTGAGCCGTCCGCTTACGCTATCGAGGATGCCGAGCATGAGCAACGGGTCGGTCGAGCCGCCGCTCCAGGAGGCCCCGCGGTGCCGATGGCGGTTGCGCCGGTGGACCGGGGGGCTACATAGTGAGCGCCGGAGCGCGCATTCGGGGGCCTCATGTACGGGACACGGCATCTGGGCATCGCGGTAGGGCTGATGCTGGCCGCGATGACAGTGACGGGCGCCGCGGCCCACCCGCTCGACGGGCTGAGCGAAGCCGAGATCGGCGCGGCGGTCGCAATCCTGAAGAAGGACGGCAAGGCGGACGACGCCACGCTGTTCCCCTACATAACGCTGACCGAGCCGGCGAAGGCGGTGGTGCTCGCCTGGAAGCCCGGCGCGCCGGAGGCCCGCGCCGCCACCCTCTACATCCGTAACCGGGACGGAGCCTTCCGCGCCGAGGTCGATCTCGCCGCCGGGCAGGTGATCGGGTTCGCGCCCGCCGCGGGCGAGACGATGGTGCTGTTCGAGGAGGTGATGGCGGCGACCGAGGTCGCGACAAAGGCGCCGGAGTTCCTCGCGGGACTGACCCGGCGCGGCATCGATGTCGCCGATGTCTTCTGCCTGCCGCTCACAGCCGGCCATTTCGGTCTGCCCGAAGAGGCGGGGCGCCGCCTGATGAAGGTACCCTGCTACGTCAAGCCGGCGGGTTCCAACTTCTACGCAAGCCCGATCGAGGGACTCTACGTGACCGTCGACCTGAAGACCCGGCAGGCGGTCGCGGTGCTCGACACCGGCGCCGTGCCGGTGCCGACGCTGCCCTGGGGCTATACGGAGGCCGAGGTTGCGCAGCGCCCCGGCGGGCTCCGGCCGAAGGCCAGTCCGGCGACGCTCTCCCAGCCGGGCGGGCGCAACTTCACCGTCGATGGCAGCCTCGTTGCCTGGGACATCTGGCGTTTCCGCTACCGGGCCGACAAGCGTCCGGGCGTGGTGCTCTCGGCGATCGAGGTCAGGGACGGCGAAGCCTGGCGGTCCGTCCTCTACCAGGCGCATCTGTCCGAGGTCTTCGTGCCCTACATGGACCCGGCTCCCGGCTGGTACTGGCGCACCTACATGGACAGCGGGGAGTACGGCTTCGGGCTTTTCCTGTCGCCGCTCCGCCGCGGAGTGGACTGCCCGGCCCATGCCACCTTCCTGCCGGCCGTGATCCATGACGATGCCGGGAGCCCGCTGACGGTACCGGACGCGATCTGCATCTTCGAGCGCGACATCGGCGACCCTGCCTGGCGCCATTTCGAGATATTCGCCCAGTCGCCCGACGCGATGGTCCCGGCCGAAGGGCGGCCCGCGACCACACTCGTCGTCCGCTCGGCCTCGTCGGTCGGGAACTACGACTACCTGATCGACTACGTCTTCCACCAGGACGGACGCATCGACATCAAAGTCGGCGCGACCGGCATCGACGCGGTGAAGGGTACGGCCGTGCAGTCGATGGACGACCCCGGTGCGGCGGAGGCGACACGCTACGGCACGCTGATCGCGCCCGGACTGGTCGCGCCGAATCATGACCACTACTTCAACTTCCGGCTCGATTTCGATGTCGACGGCCTCGACAACACGTTCATGCGCACCGCGCTGGTGGCGGGGAAACCGCCGGCGGAGCTGCCCAGACGTTCCTACTGGGTCACGGAGAGCCGGGCGGCCGCGACCGAACTCGACGGACGCTATCGCATCAATCCGGCGACGCCGGCGATGTACCATGTGATGAACATGAACAGCCGCGGTCCTCTCGGTCATCATGCCGGCTACATGATCGTGCCGAACGACAGTGTCGCCTATGGGCCCTTCGACTTCGCCATCGACCCGCCGATGAAGCGGAACGCCTATGTCGAGTACACCATCTGGAACACGCGCTACGACCCCTCGGAGCAGTATGCCGGCGGGGAATACGCCTTCCAGAGCGACGGCTCCGACACGCTCGCCGCGTGGGCGGAACGGAACCGGCCGATCGAGAACACCGACATCGTCACCTGGTACACGATGGGCCTCCATCACGTGCCGCATGCGGAGGACTGGCCGGTGATGTCGACGATGTGGAAGGGCATCACGCTGATGCCGTTCAACTTCTTCGCGTCGAACCCGGCGCTGAGCATCCGGGCGCCGCAGTGATGCGGCCGCGCATCATCGCGGCGGCGCCGGCTCCCGCAATGGCGCCTCAACCGCTGGATTGCCTCGGGAAGCGGGACCAGCAGGCGTGGCGATGAGCGATGCACCGAGCGAGCCGCCGGGGCCCGAAGCCCCGCGGCGCAGCCGCACGGTGCACCGCTTCCGGAACTATTTCCTCACCGGGCTGGTGATCGCCGCGCCGCTGTTCCTGACCATCTACCTCACCTGGGCCTTCATCGTCTGGATCGACAGTTGGGTGACCCCGGTCATCCCCATGGCGTACAATCCCAACACCTATCTGCCCTTCGAGATTCCCGGCTTCGGGCTCATCGTTGCGATCCTGTTCCTGACGCTGCTCGGCTTCCTCACCGCCAATTTCATTGGGCGGCGGCTGGTGTCGTGGGGCGAGTACATCCTCGGCCGGATGCCGATCGTCCGCAACATTCACGGCGGCCTCAAGCAGATCTTCGAGACGGTGCTGTCGAGCCGGGCGAAATCGTTCCAGACCGTCGGCCTGATCGAGTATCCGCGGAAGGGACTCTGGTCGCTGGTGTTCATCGCGTCGAAGACGCGGGGCGAGGTCAGCCATCGGCTTGACGCGCCCGACGACCCGATGATCTCGGTCTTCCTGCCGACGACGCCGAACCCGACCTCGGGCTTTCTCCTGTTCGTGCGGGAGAGCGAGGTGCTCCATCTCGACATGAGCGTGGAGGAGGGCGCGAAGCTCGTCATCTCCGCCGGCTTGGTCACGCCGGAATACGAGCTCGACGAAGAGGGGCGGCCGGTGGGCCGCCGGCCGAGGGCGGTGGGCATTGTGGATGACCGTCGACACGAACGTTCGGGCGGCGGTGCGGGGTGACAGGAACCCTTGTCGGACCTATCTATGGTGATGCCGATGACCTAGTGGGGCGCCGGATGTCGAGAGCTGGAGGAGTGTCAGCACAGGCCGACGTGACGGTGCGCGTCCCAGCCGACCTGAGGGATGCGTTCGAAGCCAAGGTGGCGGTGGCCGATCGAAATGCGGAAGACGTCTTGCGCGAGCTGATTCAGGCCTATGTCGATCGAGGCCCGGAACCCGAAGCAGGGTACGACGAGTGGTTCCGGCAAATGGTTCAGGAGTCGATCGACGATCCCCGCCCAAGCGTTACGCATGACGCCGTGGTCGATCGAACGACGGCGATCATCGAACGAGTCGCCGGTGGCATAGCCCGTCGTGAGGATTGACTGGCGGCCGTTAGCTGAGAACGACCTCGTCGGGATCGTCCACTATATCGCCGCCGACAGTCCGCGTGCGGCCTTATCATGTTCGCGATGAGGCCGTACGTCAGGTCGCTCGACTGGGCGAGTTTCCAGAGATAGGGCGGCTCGGACGAGTTCACGGGACCCGTGAACTCGTTGTCGCCCGCACGCCGTTCGTCGTTGCCTATCGCGTGGGACAGACCGTCACCTTCCTCCGTGTGCTCCATGGCGCGAGAAAGGGGCCGCGACGTTTCCGACGCCCTTTGTCTCCGGAGGCTCACCCCGCCCGCAACAGCCGCACAGCCTCGTCGCGGCCGAAGATGTAGAGGAGGAGGCGGAGCGCCTCGCCGCGTTCGCCGGCGAGGTCGGGGTCGCGGTCGACGATGAGCTGCGCATCGTCGCGGGCAATCTCCATCAGCGGCGCGTGCATCTCGATATTGGCGATGCGGAAACCCGGCATGCCCGACTGGCGGGTGCCGAGAATCTCGCCGCCGCCGCGAAGCCGGAGGTCCTCCTCGGCGATGACGAAGCCGTCCTCGGTCTCGCGCATGATCCGGAGCCGGTCGGTGGCGACGGCGCCGAGCGGCGCCTTGTAGAGGAGGAGGCAGACGGAGGCGCGGTCGCTCCGCCCGACCCGGCCGCGGAGCTGGTGGAGCTGGGCGAGGCCGAAGCGCTCCGCATGCTCGATGACGATGATCGTGGCGTCGGGTACGTCGACGCCGACCTCGACCACGGTGGTGGCGACGAGCACCTTGAACATCCCGGCCTGGAAGGCGGCCATCTGCTTGTCGCGCTCGGCCGGCTTCATCTGGCCATGGGCGAGGCCGACAATGGGCCCGAGCGCCTTGACCAGCGCCTTGTAGCGGTCCTCGGCGGCGGAAACGTCGAGCACCTCCGACTCCTCGACCAGCGGGCAGATCCAGTAGGCCTTGGCGTCGCGGCCGACGGCTTCGCGGACGCGGGCCACCACCTCGTCGAGGCGGGAGAGGGGGAGGACGCGGGTCTCGATCGGCCGGCGTCCGGCCGGCTTCTCGGTCAGCCGCGAAACGTCCATGTCGCCGTAATAGGTGAGGACGAGGGTGCGCGGGATCGGGGTCGCGGTCATCACCAGGACGTCGGTCGCCTTGCCCTTCGAGGTCAGCGCAAAGCGCTGGTGGACGCCGAAGCGATGCTGCTCGTCGACCACCACCAGCCCGAGGTCGCGGAACTCGACCCCGGCCTGGAAGATGGCGTGGGTGCCGACGACGAGATCGATCTCGCCCGAGGCGAGGCCGGCGATGGTCTCCTCGCGCTCGCGCCCGCGCTCGCGGCCGGTGAGCACGGCGATGCGCATGCCGGCGGCGTCGGCGAGCGGGGCGATGGTGCGGGCGTGCTGGCGCACGAGCAATTCGGTCGGCGCCATGATCGCGGCCTGCGCGCCGCTCTCGATGACGGAAGCGGCGGCGAGGAGCGCGACCACGGTCTTGCCGGAGCCGACGTCGCCCTGGAGGAGCCGGAGCATGCGCTCGGGTTTGGCGAGGTCGGCGTCGATCTCGGCGAGCGCCTCCACCTGGCTGCCGGTCAGCGTGAAGGGCAGGGCGGCGAGGATCTTCTCCTTCAGCCGGCCATCCCCGATACGGGCCGCGCCGACCGCCTTCCGCTGGCGGTGGCGGAGGATCGACAGCGCCAGCTGCGAGGCGAGCAGTTCGTCATAGGCGAGGCGCGAGAGCTGCGGGCTGGTCGGCTCCAGGTCGATCGGCTTCGCCGGGTGGTGGGCGGCGTTCAGCGCCGCCGCGAAGTCCGGCCACTTCTCCCGCGCCGTGAGCGCCGGGTCGAGCCATTCCGGCAGCGCCGGGACGCTCGCCAGCGCCTCGCGGATGGTGCGGATCAGCACCTTGCCGCTGAGGCCGGCGGTGAGCGGGTAGACCGGCTCGATCAGCGGCATTGCGGCGAAATCGGCTTCGGAGACGACGTGGTCGGGATGGACCATCGACGGCCGGCCGCCGAACCACTCCATCTTGCCGCTGACGTAGAGGGTCTCGCCGACCGGAAAGCTCTTCGCCAGCCAGTCGGGGTTGGCGTGGAAGAAGGTCAGCGAAATCTCGCCGGTCTCGTCATGGGCGAAGACCTTGTAGGGGACGCGGCGGTTGCCCGGCGGCGGCCGCTGGTGGCGGTCGACGCGGACGTGGAGCGTGACGATGGCGCCGGCCGGCGACAGGGCGATGCCGGGCTGGCGGCTGCGGTCGATGATCGCGACGGGGAGGTGGAAGAGAAGATCGCCGACCCGCGGCACGGCGTCGGCGTCGACGCCGCCGAGCAGCCGGCGGAGCGCCTGGCCGAGCTTCTCGCCGATGCCGTCGAGGCTGGTTACGGGTCGGAAGAGCGGGTTGAGTAGAGTCGGGCGCATCAGCAGGCAGCGCCGCCGGCTGCCGCGTCGCCCTGGCACTCAAGGGGACCCCCGACGTCACGCAACGTCCCCTCGCCCCGGAGGGGAGAGGGACAGGGTGAGGGGGTTCCGGGCCTTGTGCGTGTTGGATCTGAAGTCATGGTTGCTGGAGGCTCTCGTGGCCGGAAACGATCCTCGCCAATCCCCGATCCGACTCTCTCCGTCTATCCCCCTCACCCTGTCCCTCTCCCCTCCGGGGCGAGGGGACGCAAGCGAAACCGCCCACAGCCAAACCGGGCGCCGGGGATTGCTGAAGCGTAGATAACCGATCTCCGCCGTCCCGTCGAACCCAAGGCCTTTCCCCAAGGCCCTGCCTGGGCCATATAGTGCCGCCAACGAGGGTGGCCCACCGACGGAGACGGTACCGACCATGATGCGACAGAGCAGCCTCGCCGTGATCCTCGGCCTTGCCGGCCTGCTGGCCGCAGGTCCCGTCACGGCGGCCGAAAACTGCCAGAAAACGGACTTCGACGGCTGGCTGCAGGGCGTGGCGCAGGACGCGGCGGCGCAGGGCGTGTCCGCGGCCGCCATCCAGAAGGGGCTCGGCGTGGCGCGATTCGACCCCGCCGTGGTCAAGAAGGACCGGGGGCAGGGCGTCTTCTCCCAGACCTTCCTGACGTTCTCCGACCGCATGGTCGAGCAGTACCGGGTCAAGCAGGGGCCGGGCTACATCAAGAAATACGCCGATACCTTCGCCCGGATCGAGAAGCAGTTCGGCGTGCCGGCCCCGGTCATCGTTTCGTTCTGGGCGCTGGAGACGGATTTCGGCCAGGTGATGGGTGACGACCCGACGCTCGTCTCGCTCGCCACGCTCGGCTACGACTGCCGGCGCCCGGACCTCTTCCGCCCGCAGCTCATCTCGGCGCTGAAGATCATCGACCGTGGCGACCTCACGGTCGAGGAGATGCGCGGACCGTGGGCGGGGGAGATGGGGCAGTTCCAGTTCCTCGCCTCGCACTATCTCGACTACGGCGTCGATTTCGACGGCGACGGCAAGGTGAAGCTCCGGAAGAGCACGCAGGATGCCCTTGCGTCGGCCGCCAATCTCCTCGCCCAGCACGGCTGGCAGCGCGGCCAGCCGTGGCTGCAGGAGGTCAAGGTGCCGGAGAATTTCCCGTGGGAGATGGCCGACCTCAAGATCAGGTTCCCGCGCTCGGAATGGGTCGCGGCGGGCCTCAAGGGCGTCGGCAAGGAGCTGCCGTCGGACGGGCTCGATGCGGCGCTGCTCCTGCCCATGGGGCGGAAGGGGCCGGCCTTCCTCGCCTATCCGAACTTCTACGTCTTCCTCGAGTGGAACTCGTCGCTGGTCTATTCCACCTCCGCCGCCTATTTCGCCACCCGGCTCGACGGCGCCCCGAAGGTGACGCGCGGCAGCGATCCCGGCACGCTCAGCTTCGACCAGATCAAGCAGCTCCAGACGATCCTGACAAAGCGCGGCTACGACGTCGGCAAGATCGACGGCATCATCGGCGAGATGACTCGCCAGGCGGTCAAGGACGTCCAGCTCAAGCTCGGCCTGCCGGCGGACTCCTACCCGACACAGGAGCTGTTGGCGAAGCTGAGCTGAGGAAGAAGCAACCCGGCGGTTCGACGGCTGGACGCCATCGCATGGCCAGCCGCTCGACGGCAAAGTGCCGAAGCCGGTCACCTCCTTCAGCGGACAGGCGTCGGCGATCAGTGTCTCGGGTTCATTGTCTCGTCGATCATCAAGTTCATGCCTCGAAGACCCGCTCGCCGTTGAACCAGGTCTCCGAAACCCGGATATCCCGGAGTGCTTCGGGATCAACCGATCGGGGGTCTCGCTCAAGGATCACAAGATCGGCGAACTTGCCCGATTCGAGCGATCCGACCTCGTGCTCCGAACCGAGCTGCCATGCGGCCTCGATGGTGAGGGCACGGATCGCGCTCGTGACGTCAATGCGCTCGCTCGGATTCAAGATGAACTCTGGATCTTCCCAGGTGCGTCGCGTCACGGCCATCTGCATCATGTTGAGCGGCTCAGGATCGCTCACCGTGAAGTCGGAGTGGATGGTATAGCCCACGCCCGCACGCTCGACCGAAGCGCAGCGGCCCAGAAGCTCGGCCCTTTCCGGACCGAGCACGCGATCGCGGAGGGCGATCCCCCAGTAGTGGACGTGCCCGATCAGGAAGCTCGCAGAGACGCCAAGATCCTTCATCCGCGCGATCTGCTCATCGTGCAGGATCGAGCAGTGCTCGATGCGGGGCCGGACCATGGCGAGGTCGATTCCGGAGTCGCGGACATGGTCCATGGCGTCGAGAACGTTGTCGATTGCGGCGTCGCCATTGGCGTGAAGCGCAAGGCGCCATCCGCGGCCGGCCCACGCCGCCGCAAGCAGCTTGAGTTGCTCCGGCGACGTATAGGCGAGCCCCCTGCCATCGGTGCCGAGATAGGGTTCCCGCTGCAAGCCGGTGAAGCCCTGGTTCGAGCCGTCAGCGATCAGCTTGAAGCCGGCGAGGCGAACCAGGCTGTCGCCCTCGAGCGGCCGCACGCCGGCCGCCTCCCACGCGTCGGCGACGGTGTAGATGGGGAAGCCGCGCACGCGCACCGAAAGATCTCCGGTTGCGGCGACATCCTTGAGGATGGTCCAGTCCCCGGCGCCCTGGGTTATGCCGCCAAGACCGAGGTCGCTACAGGTCGTGATGCCGAGCGCGTTGAACTTGCGGGCAAGCGACACCAGTGCATCCACGGGATCCACGGACCTGAGGCCAGAGTAGGCGGTCAGCACCTTCAAATAGGCGACGTTGTTCTTCATGACGCCGTTCAGGCGTCCGTCGGAGTCGCGGCCGAATTCGGCGCCCGGCGGGTTCTCGATGTCCTCGGGGATGCCGGCCGCGGCGAACGCTGCCCGGTTGGCATAGGCCAGATGCAGCGACGCGTTGAGGACCACGATCGGATTGTCCGGTGAAACCGCGTCGAGCTCCTCGAACGTCAGCGCGGCCGGGCCGGTCTGGATCGAGGGGTCCCAGTTGCGAGCCAGGATCCAATCGCCCGGCGCGGTCTTTTCGGCCTCCAACTTCAGCTGTGCAAGCACCTCCTCCGTGGTGCGGAACCTGGCCATGCCGACGTAGACGCAGAGTTTGTCGAGGATCGCGCCGGAAAGGGCATGTGTATGGGGCTCGACGAAGCCCGGCATCAGGGTGCGCCCGTCGAGCTCGATGAACTGGGGCGATCCGCCAGCCGCTTCCAGAACCTGCGCAAGCGCGCCGACAGCGAGAATCCGGTCACCCCGGATCGCGACGGCTTCCGGTTGGGAGAATGCCGCATCGGCCGCAAGGATGGTCCCTCCGCGAAACACAAGGACCGGCGCATCCTGGGCCGCAGCGCGGGTGGCTACCCTAGGCCCAGCCCACCAAGGACCACGGAGGAGCCCTTGACGAAATCGCGGCGGCTGATACCCGTGGATCCGGGAAAGCCCGAGCCGCCGACGCGATCCGGGCGATACCGAGCAACGTGGGGATTGTCGGCCATCATCAGGCCCGGGGCAGCGCTGCAGCAGGCGCAGTTGTAACGGTCTCGATGGATCAAGTCCGGAACTCCCTACAAGCCGACATCCACCCGACGGCCGGCTCTTTCGGGACAAGATTGACGAGGGGGATGGGCGTTAGCAAGCCCGGTCCTCGCCGTGGCGGGCAGTTGTCCCGCTGGCCACGAAATCGGGCGCCGGCCGCGGAGGCTCCAATACCGGCCTCGCCGCGGCGCCATATCTCGAGTGGATTTCGACGGAGCTCGTGCCGCCGGCGGCGCAGGATCGGGCGGTTGCCGCCGTTGGTCGATCCGTCGCGGAATCTCGGCGAAGCGCACTCGGTCGAGCCGCCCGGAAAGGCCGCTCAAAACTTCCCGTACCTGAGATACGCCTCCTGCGGGTCGGTGCCGGCGAGGATGGCCTTGCGGACGAGGCTTTCCGTCGCCATTGCGGTCTCGGCCTTCTCGATCACGTCGTCGACCAGCGCCTGGGGGACGCGGAGCAGGCCGTCGCGGTCGCCGAGGAGGAAGTCGCCCGAGGCGATGGTCACGTCGCCGATGCGGATCGGTTCGCCGACCGAAGCCGGCAGCCAGTGGCCGACGATGTCGCGGGGGACAAAGCCGCGCGACCAGGCCTGGAAGCCGATGGCGAGGAGGAAGTTGGTGTCGCGGATGTAGCCGTCGGCGACGCAGCCGCGAACGCCCTTGTTCTTCAGCGTCTCGGCCGACAGCTCGCCCATGTGGGCGACGACGCGGTCGTTGGGCTGCGACACCCAGATAGACCCTGACGGTGCCGTCGACAGGAGTCCGGTCCAGGCGAGCAGCGTTTCGTGCGCGTCGGCGCCGGGGACGACCTTGCCCTCGATGGTGAAGGCGGGGCCGGCGAGGGGACGCTCCGGCATCAGCGGGCGAAGCTCGGCGGGCAGCGTGAAGTCGCGGAGCCCCATGGCCCGCATCACGTCATGGGCGACGCCGGTGTAGCAGCGCTCGAGGCGCTCGGAGATGGCTGTGGCCATGGAAGCTCCGTCACGCAGCGGGCAGGCAGGCCGGCCCGATCGGCTCAAACGACTTGTAGGTGAGGATGAATTCCTGGTGGCCGAGCTCTTCGGACTTCGTGCGCTTGCCGTCAGCAAGGCCGAGCACGAGGTCGCGGATCTCGCGGCCGACCTGATCGAGCGTGGCCTTCCCTTCGAGGATGCGGCCGGCATCGATGTCCATGTCGTCTTCCATCCGCCGGTAGGTCTCCGGGTTGGCGCAGATCTTGACCACGGGCGAGATCGCCGAGCCGACCACCGAGCCGCGGCCGGTGACGAACAGGATGGCGTGGCTGCCGCAGGCGATCAGCTCCGCGATTTCGGCATTGTCATTGATGTTGGGGAAGCCGAAGCGGACCTCGCCGTCGGGCACCACGTCGAGGAGGTAGAGGCCGCCGCGGGGCGGTATGTCGCCCGGCTTGATCAGGCCCGAGATCGGCGAGGCGCCGGACTTGGCGTAGGCGCCCATCGACTTCTCCTCGATGGTCGAGAGGCCGCCTTCGGCATTGCCGGCGGCGAAGGAGCCGTAGCCGAGGGTCGCGTAATAGCGGGCCGCCTTGGCCACGCTCGCCTCCAGCACGCGCCCGAGTTCCGGCGTGATCGCCCGGCTCGCCATGATGTGCTCGCAGCCGATCAGCTCGCCCGTCTCCTCGAAGATGCAGGCCGCGCCGTCGGCGACCAGCATGTCGAAGGCGCGGCCGGCGGCCGGGTTGCCGGTGATGCCGGAGGTGCCGTCGGAGCCGCCGCAGACCGTGCCGACGATCAGCTCGCCGACCGCCATCGGCACAGTCGCCATCGCGTCGAGGGCCGCGCGCTGCTCGGCAATGAAGGCGCGGCCCTCGGCGATCGATTTCCGCGTGCCGCCCGTGGCCTGGATGACGATGGTCCTCACCGGCCGTCCGCTCTCGCGGACGGTGTGTTCCAGACGGTATTTGTTGAAGCTCTCGCAGCCGAGCGAGACCAGGAGCACCGCACCGACATTGGGGTGGGTGCAGAGCCGCTCCATCATCTGCTCGGCGTAGGAGTTCGGGTAGCAGCCGGGGAAGCCGATGACATGGACGTCGTTCTCGCGGAACGGAATCGCGATCTCGCGGGCGACATGGTGGGCGCACTCGACGAGGTAGCCGACGACGACGGTGTTGCGGATGCCCTTCCGGCCATCCTGGCGGAGATAGCCGTTGAGGGTCATGGGGTCGCCGACTCCTTCCGCACATCCTCGAGGTGGTAGGTCGGGGTGTAGTCGCTTCGGATGTTGTGGACGTGGGCATGCTCGCCGGCGCCGATCGCCGCCGTCGCCGAGCCGATCGGCGCGTCATATTTCATGATCTTCTCGCCCGGGGCGATGGCGCGCCGGGCGAGCTTGTGGCCGAGCGGGATGTCGGCCGGCAGCACCACGGACCAGCCCTCGAACGACACCGTCTCGCCGGCGCGGAGCCGCGCCCCGGCGACGAGGACGTTGTCGCGCGGGTTCAGCAGGAGGAGGCGGGGGTCGTTTCCGGTGGTCATTGGTCTCGCAACACTGTCCATCCCCGGCGGATGGTCTGAATCCGTGACGGGGTCAAGGTATCGACTGCGATCCCGTACGCATCGAGTTCAACCTCGCCTCGCAGGCCGGCCGCCAGTTCAACAAACGTTTCCTCGATACCTCGGCCGAGCCGGGTGCGCCGGCCAGTCGTGGGCTTCGTCATCCGCCTTCTCCGTTCGTGAGCGCCGACACTGCTGGCGGATTACGTCAATGGCGTAGTCACACCTTGACCCGCACGTAGCTGCCCGGCGCTGCCTCGATCGCCTTGATCTTCTTCCCCTCAGGGCGCTCGGCCGGAACCCGGCGCTTGTCCTTGGCCTCGATCCAGGCCTGCCAGTGCGGCCACCACGAGCCGGGATGCTCCTTGGCCTTCCTGAACCACGCGGCGAAGCTGCCGGACTTGGGCGAGGGGCCGGTCCAGTATTGGTACTTCTTCCGGGACGGCGGATTGACGACGCCGGCAATGTGGCCCGAGCCGGTGACGACGAAGGTGACCTTGCCGCCGAAGAAGGACGAGCCGAGATAGACCGATTCCGGCGGGGCGATGTGAT
The DNA here is from genome assembly GCA_022841545.1 of Bauldia sp. Lineage (GTDB taxonomy): Bacteria > Pseudomonadota > Alphaproteobacteria > Rhizobiales > Kaistiaceae > Bauldia. Next base: position 15,021 of record JALHRF010000126.1, read on the forward strand.
CCTCGCGGGTGGCGAGGTTGTAGACCGGGATCTTCACCTTGCCGAGGTCAAGCGTCACGCCGCCGACTTCCATCCGCCCGGTGGAGAGATCGTTCTGGAGATAGCAGTGGCGGAGATAGAAGGCGTGGTTCGCCGCGGGCATGCGGGTCGCGTCGGAGTTCCAGTAGAGGAGGTCGAAAGGCGGCGGCTCCTTGCCCTTGAAGTAGTTGCCGATGACATAGGGCCAGATCAGGTCGTTGGGGCGGAGCATGTTGAAGGCGGCCGCCATATCCTTGCCGTCGAGATAGCCGCGCATCTTCATCTTGTACTCGATGTCGGCGATCTGCTCCTCGTCGACGAAGATCTTGAGGTCGCCGGCGTTCCTGAAGTCGACCTGGGTGGCGAAGAAGGTCGCCGATTTGATGCGGCCGTCGCCCTTCGCCGCCATCCAGGCGAGGCTCACGGCGAGAATCGTGCCGCCGACGCAGTAGCCGACCGCGTTGACGCCATCGGCGCCGGTCGCCTTGAGCGCCACATCGACGGCCTCGATGACGCCGTCCGTCATGTAGTGCTCGAAACTCTCGCGGGCGTGGCGCTTGTCGGGATTGACCCAGGAGATGACGAAGACGGTGTGGCCCTGCTCCACGCACCAGCGGATGAAGGATTTCTCCGGCGTGAGATCGAGGATGTAGAACTTGTTGATCCACGGCGGGACGATGAGGAGCGGACGGGCGAGCACGTTCTCGGTCGCCGGATCGTAGCGGATGACCTGGCAGAGCTTGTTCTGGTGGATGACCTTGCCGGGCGTGGTGGCGAGGTTCTCGCCGAGCTTGAAGCCTTCCCCGCTGGTCTGCCTGATCCGGAGATCGCCGCCCCCGGCCTTGATGTCCTCGGCGAGCATGTGCATCCCGCGGACCAGATTGGCCGCGTTCGAGGACATCGTCTCGCGGAGGAGTTCCGGGTTGGTCAGGACGAAATTCGACGGGGCAAGCGCGTTGGTGATCTGCTTGACGTAGAACCCGGCTTTCCTCCGGGTGTGCGGATCAAGGCCGTTGGCGTGCTCGGCAAGGTCGACCGCCCAGCGGCTGGTGATCAGATAGACCTGCTTGATGAAGTCGAAGAACTGGTTCTCCTGCCAGTCGGGATCGGCGAAGCGCTTGTCGCGCGGGTCGGCCTCGGCGGCCGGCCTGGCCGGCTCGCCCAACATCCGCTTCATCGACGACGACCAGAGGTCGAGATAGCCGGTCCATAGCCGGCGCTCCGCCTCGATCGTCCGTTCAGGGTCGGCGAGCCAGTATTCGCCGACCTTGGTCAGGGATTTGATGACGTCGGCGAGGCTGTCCGAAAAATCGAACGAGGCCTTGCCCTCCTCGCGCGGCTTGAGATAGGCCGACGCGGCCTTGCCCGCCTCCTCGACCACCCGGGCAAGGTTATGGGCAAGGGCTTCCGGGTCCCTCACGGCGTAGGCGTTTTCCTCAGGGTCGTCCTTGGTCATTCTCTTTGCGGCGGCGATCTGCGATAAAGGCCCGCATTTTTTCGACATAATATGGCGGGAGAATTGCGTTCGACAGAGCTACTTCAGCGGGCGTTAATGCTTTGATCACTCTGGCCCAACACCATGACGGCGAAAGGGCGGCGACGCCAGTGGCCGCAGCGCGTTGTCTCGCGATCCTGATTGTCGGGCTGGCGCTTGGTGCAAGCGGATGCACGCAGACCACAACCGGGGCGATTTCGGAGCCGGTGGCGACCGCGCCGATCGTGCTGAACTCGGCGCCCGGCGCGCCCGTGGCGCCGGCCGC
>JALHRF010000127.1 GCA_022841545.1 Bauldia sp.
CGCTTTCGATCGGAGGGATGGGAACGGCGCCCCGGCGGACGTCGCCGGGGGGCGCCGCCGTGTTCAGTGAACCGCGCTGCAGGCAAGGCAGATCGCACCGACATGGCGATGGTCGGTGCCGCAACAGCCGCCGAAGACAGTGAGGCGGCCATGCCGGCGGCGGAGTTCGGCGGTGCGCTGGCCGAAGTCACGGGGATCGCCGTCGTCGAGTTCGGTCGCGGCGTCGAGTTCGGCATGGCTCTTGGCCGAGGCATTTGGCCGAAGTCCGGCGATCCGCTCGACCGAGGCGCCGCCTTCGTCGAGGACGGCGGCGAAATGCGTCGGGTGGGCGCAGTTGACCATGTAGTAGGCAGGCGCATTGCCCGAGGCGGCATCGACCGCGGCGATGGCGTCGCCGAGCGCCTGGCCGGTCGCGAGGCGGCCGTCGGTCTCGACGGTGATCGCGATGACCACCGGCATGTCCGCATCGGCGGCGGCGCGGGCGATGCCCGCCGCCTCCTCGGCGTAATTCATGGTCATCGCGGTCACGAGATCGGCGCCGGCGTCCTTGAAGACCCGGATCTGGCCGGCATGATAGCGCTCGGCCTCCTCGACGCTCATCAAACGGTCGGGCCGATAGCCGTCGCCGCGCGGCCCGATATTGCCGCTGACAGGCATCGGCGAGCCGCGCGTCTCGTACTTCGCCCGCAGCTCCTGCATCATGGCGATGCCGGCGCGGTTGATGTCGTCGAGCGCGGCCTCGCCGAAGCCGAGTTGGGCGCCCCAGTCGGGGCTGGCCCGCCAGGTCGGCGTCTCGAGAATGAAGCCGAGACGGTTGGCGGCGGCGATCTCCGCATAGGGGCGGTAGTAGGCCCGGAGCGCGTCGCGCCCCTTATCCTCCTGCATGAGCGGGAAGGCCGCGAAGAGCGGCAGGTCCCAACCGCCGTGATAGATGAGGGAGGTCTCAAGCCCGCCGTCGGAGAGGAAGATCTGCTCGCCGTCGAGCTGGGGCAGGTGCTTGCGGTAGGGGGCCATTGGCTGTGCTCCGGGTCGATTTTCTTGTGGCCTCGAGGTAGCCCCGATGCGCGCCGCCGCCCAGAAGGCGCGTGGTCCAGCCCTGTCGCCGCCATGAAGTCGTGCCGAATCAATAACTTGGTCGAAGTCAACTGCATCGCTGTGATCCCGGTCACAGCCCGGTTTCCGCACCCGTAGTACGGTTCCCTCATGCCAGAGATGCCGATCCGGAAGGGTGCCGCCACCCGCGACAGAATACTCGACCTCGCCGAGTCGGCGGTGCTCGCGAAGGGATTCGCCGCCACCTCGATCGACGAGCTGATCGCGGCGGCCGGCATCACCAAGAGCGGATTCTTCTACCACTTCAAGGACAAGGCCGACCTCGCCAAGGCGCTGATCCTCCGTTACCTGGAGAAGGACAGCGAACTCCTCGACGAGCTGTTCCGCCGCGGCGACGAACTCCACGACGATCCGCTCCACGGCTTCCTCGTCGGACTGAAGCTCTTCGCCGAGATGATGGCCAACCTGCCCGAGGCGCATCCCGGCTGCCTCGCCGCGTCCTTCGCCTATCAGGACCAGATCTTCAATCGCGAGATACGCGAACTCAACGCCAGCGGACTGATGGCCTGGCGGCGGCGATTCCACGAGCGCCTCCTGCTCATCGCCGAGCGCTATCCGCCGCGTCCCGACGTCGATCTCGAGGCGCTGGCCGACATGGCGGCCTCGACGGTCGAGGGCGGGATGATCGTCGGCCGGGCGCTCCGCGATTCGACCATCCTCCCCCGCCAGGTGCTGCTCTACCGGGACTATGTGCGGACGGTGTTCGCGCAGTCCGCCATCGGCTCCGTCGGCCTGCGCGTCGCCGCCTAGTCTCGCCCGTCGGACGCCCCGTTCTTCCCTTCGTCCGCTCGTCTCCCGAGCGCCGCTTGCCTTGCGCCCATCCGCGGCTTACCGAGAAAGCGCGCGGACGTGGCGGAATTGGTAGACGCAAGGGACTTAAAATCCCTCGGAGGCAACTCCATGCGGGTTCGATCCCCGCCGTCCGCACCACCGGTTGCCCGTTCGTCAGCGCGACCGATTTCGACAGCCGCACCAGAGACCTCCGCAACATGACGCTGGAACGCATCGCGTCCATCGACGATGATCCGGATGTCACGCCGCCTTCCGTTCAGTTCCACCTGCCGCATCGTTTTCACGCTGGCTGCCCAGGATGGTGCGGGCGGAGCGCGACCGCCGAACGCCCGACGCGGCCCATGTGCCGTGGGGCGGGGGTGTCAAGGCGCTCGCGAATGGGCGAAGGCCTGACTGCAATCACTCGAGAAGGACGAGAGGAAACATGAGGAACATCAAGGGACCGGCGATCTACCTGGCGCAGTTCGTCGGCGACAAGCCGCCGTTCGACACCTTCGACGGCATCTGCGGGTGGGCGGGGTCGCTCGGTTACAAGGGCGTTCAGATCGCCGCCTGGGACGGGCGGCTGATCGACCTCAAGCAGGCCGCGGAGAGCGAGGCCTACTGTGACGAACTGAAGGGCATCGCGGCGAAGAACGGCGTCGAGATCACCGAGCTTGCCACCCATCTCCAGGGCCAGTGCGTCGCCGTCAACCCGGTCTTCGACGACGCGCTCGACGCCTTCGCGGCCCCCGAGGTCCGCGGCAACCCGGCGAAGCGCCAGGCGTGGGCGGTCGAACAGGTCAAGCTCGCGGCCCGCGCCAGCCGGAATCTCGGGCTCGACGCGCATGTCACCTTCTCCGGCGCGCTCGCCTGGCCGTTCCTCTATCCGTGGCCACCGCGGCCGGCCGGTCTCGTCGACGAGGCCTTCAACGAGCTCGCCAGACGCTGGCGGCCGATCCTCGACCTGCATGACGAGTTGGGCGTCGACGTCTGCTTCGAGCTCCATCCCGGCGAGGACCTGTTCGACGGGACGACATTCGAGCGTTTCCTCGACAAGCTTGATGGACACAAGCGCTGCTGCATCAACTACGACCCGTCGCACTTCCGTCTCCAGAACCTGGACTATGTCGGCTTCATCGACGTCTATCACGAGCGGATCAAGGCGTTTCACGTCAAGGACGCCGAGCTCCGCTCTACGCCGAAGCAGGGCGTCTATTCGGGCTTCTCCGACTGGCCGGATCGCGCCGGCCGCTTCCGGTCACTGGGCGACGGCGACATCGATTTCCGCTCGATCTTCGCGCAGCTTTCGGTACACAACTACGACAGCTGGGCAGTGCTCGAGTGGGAATGCGCGATCAAGCACCGCGACCAGGGTGCGCGGGAGGGCGCCGCCTTCATCGCGCAACACCTCATCGACGTCAGCACCAGCACCTTCGACGACTTCATCGACCAGGGCGCGGACAAGAGCGCCGTCAATCGCGCCCTGGGTCTGGATCGCTGATCCCGGTTGCGGAGCGTACGGCCGCGTTTCGCGCGGCCCGGACAGGGCCGGGGGGTCGCCGCGAGGCGGCCCCCTTTTCTATTCGCCGATCGCACCGTCGGGCGCGGCCTCACCGGGTTAATGCCGCCCCGGTTTCGTCCATGCTCATTGGCGCCGCGTTGCGCGGAGCTGGACCACGTTCCAGGACGCCGGCGGCAGCGTGACGCGGACCCCGCCGGATACCTCGACACCGTCCAACGGGACAGGCGCGATCCGGTCGGGCGCGTCCTTCGTGTTGGCGGCTTCGAGGTCGTCGTCGCGAAGGGTGGTGGCGCGCACGACCGAAAGGGAGCCGAAGCCGCCGGTATCGATCTCCACCGACGCGTCCTCGTCGAGGCTGCGGTTGAGGAGGAACAGGGTCAGCGTCGCGCCGGCATCGACGGCGGCGACCTTGAGATAGGGCACCTCGGGCATGGGGAAGTGCAGCGCCGTGGCGCCGCGCGGATCGAAGTAGGTCGCATCGTAGGTCGGAGAGTCGACCTCAGCGGCGAGCACGGTGCCGCGCCCGAGATTGCTGAAGTCGGCGAAGGGATGGAAGATCGTCTGCCGCCATGCCCGACCGCCGGTTTCGGTCATGATCGGCGCGATCGCGTTGACCAGTTGCGCGAGGCACGCGGTTCGCACGCGGTCGGCGTGGTTGAGGAGGGAGATGCACGCGCCGCCGAAGGCCAGCGCGTCCTTCATCGTATAGACTTCCTCCAGGATCGGCGGCGCCACCGGCCAGCCGGGAAGCGTGCGGGTCGCGCCCCGCCGCGTCCGGTACCAGACGTTCCACTCGTCGAAGCTCAGCATGACGCGCTTGGACGATCCCTTCCGCGTCGCCACCGCATCGACGATCGCCACCACCTCCTCGATGAAGCCGTCCATCAGGTCCGGGCTCGCAAGGAAGGCCGGCGTGTCGCCGGCATAGTCGTTGAGATAGGTGTGGAGCGAGATGAATTCGACGTGGTCGAAAGTGTGGTCGAGCACCTCCTCTTCCCATTGGCCGAAGGTCGGCATGTTGCGCCCCGACGAGCCGGCCGCGGCCAGGACGATCCGCGGGTCGGTCAGGCGCATCACCTTCGCCGCCTCGGTGGCGATGCGGCCGTATTCGGTCGCGGTCTTGCTGCCCATCTGCCACGGTCCGTCCATCTCGTTGCCGAGGCACCAGAACCTGACCTCGTGCGGGTCGTCCCAGCCGTGGCTGCGGCGCAGGTCCGAGAGCTCGGTGCCGGAGGGATGGTTGCAGTATTCCACCATGCGGCGCGCATCGTCGGGACCCCGGGTGCCGAGGTTGACGGCGAGCATCGGCTCGATGTTCGCGAGCCGGCACCAGTCGACGAACTCGTTGGTCCCGAAGGTGTTGGGGTCGCGCGACAGCCAGGCGAGGTCCATGCGCACCGGCCGCTTCTCGACCGGGCCTACGCCGTCCTCCCAATTGTAGCCGGAGACGAAGTTGCCGCCGGGATAGCGCATGATCGTCGGCGCCAGCTCGCGCACCAGGGCAAGCACGTCGCCGCGGAAGCCCTGCGGCGTGGCGGTCGGGTGGCCGGGCTCGAACAGGCCGCCATAGACGCACCGGCCGAGGTGCTCGACGAAGGCGCCGAACAGGCGCGGGTCGGTGTCGCCGATGGCGTTGTCGCGGTTCAGTCGAACCTTCATCTGCTTCATGTCGGTCGCCCCGTTCGAGTGGTTGAGCCGGTCATGCGGCCGGCTGGTCTTGCGTGTGCCCGGCTCATGGGCCGAGCGCCTTATCAAGTGCGGCGTCCGGCGTGAGCACCGACGACTTGAGGAGGATCGAATAGGGGTGGCGGGGGTGGTCGAGCACGTCGCGGGCGGGACCGCTTTCGACCACTTTGCCCTTCTGCATGATCATGATCCGGTCGCTGATGTAGTAGGCGGTTGCAAGATCGTGCGTGATGTAGATGATCGACACGCCGAGATCGTCGCGGAGCGCCCGGAACAGGTTGACGATCGACATGCGGAGCGAGGCGTCGACCATCGACACCGGCTCGTCGGCGACGATGAGCGCCGGCCCCGGGATCAGCGCGCGGGCGATCGCCACCCGCTGGAGCTGGCCGCCGGAAAGCTCGTGGGGAAACCGCCTGCTGACTTCGGCGAAGGACAGCCCGACCTTGCGGAGCGCCTGGTCCGACAAGGCTTCGGCATCCGCGCTCCGGCGCGCGCCGGCAAAGCGCCGCGCCGTCGTAAGGAGGTAGCGGTCGACGCGCTTGAGGGGATTGAACGCCTCGAAGGGGTTCTGGAAGATCGGCTGCACGGCGGCCATGAACGCCATGCGGCCGCGCCGACCGCGCGTGTGGGTCACGTCCGCCCCGCGAAAGCGGATGGCGCCTTCCGTTGGCGGCACGAGGTTGAGGATCATCCGCGACAGGGTCGTCTTGCCGCTGCCCGACTCCCCGACGATGCTGACGATCTCCGAGGCGCCGTCGGCGATCGAAAAGGACACCGCATCGACCGCCCGGAACGAGTCGCCGCCGAACAGGCCGCCCATCGTGTAGGTCTTGCTCACGCCGTCGATGGTGAGCAGCTCCGCCGCCATCACGCCGCCTCCGCCGGGGCGTCGGAACCGGTCGGCCCGACCGCAGGGCTTGCCGCGAAGCAGGCGACGCGATGGCCGGGGCGAAGCGTCGCGAGTTCGGGCGCCTCGCGGCGGCAGATATCCATCGCCAGCGGGCAGCGCGGATGGAAGCGGCAGCCCGGCGGCGGCGCCGACAGGTTCGGCGGCGTGCCCTCGAGCGCCTTTTTGGGCGAGGTGTCTCCGATCCGCGGCAGGCTCTGGATGAGATGACGGGTATAGGGGTGAAGCGGATTGGCGAACAGCTCGGCGGTGGGCGCCTCCTCGACCAGCCGGCCGGCATACATGATCCCGAGCCGGTCGGTCATGTTGGCGTGCACCGCCATGTCGTGGGTGACGAAGAGGATGGAGGAGCCCATCTCGCGCTGGATCTCGCGGATCATGCCGAGCACGCCCTTCTGCACCACGACGTCGAGCGCGGTGGTCGGCTCGTCGGCGATGATGAACTCGGGCTTGCAGATGGTGGCGAGCGCGATGGTGACGCGCTGGCGCATGCCGCCCGACAGTTCGTGCGGATAGGCGCGCAGCACCGAAGGCTCGAGGTGAAGCCGCTTGAGATGCGCCTCGACGGCGAACTGGAAGTCGCCTTTCCGCAGGCTGAGATGCGGAGACGCGAAGTCGACGAAGGAGTGCACGATCCGGCGCACTGGATTGAGCACGTTCATCGACCCCTGCATGATGTAGGAGAGATGCTTCCAGCGCGTCGCGGCGAGTTGCTCCTGCGAGAGGGCGTGTATGTCCCGGTCGAGAAAACTGAAGCGGACCGAGCCGCTCACGACGTTGAGCGGCGGGCGGTTCGCGGCGGCGATGGTCTTGATGAACGACGTCTTGCCGGAGCTCGATTCGCCCGCGAGGCCATAGATCTCGTTGCGGTTGACCGTGAGGCTGATGTCGTCGACCGCCTTCACCTCGCGGTCGATGCCGAAATACTTCATCTGGTAGTAGGCCCGGAGCCGGTCGACGATCAGCACCGGCTCGCCTGCGCGCGGGGCGCGGGTCGATGGCCCGCTCATGCCGACCCTCCGCCCATGCGGGCGAGACGGCTCCTGGGATCGATGTACTCGTTCATCGACACCGCCAGCATGAACAGGCCGATGAACGCGATGGTGACGAACAGCGTGGGGAAGACGAACCACCACCACACGCCCGAGACCATGGCGCTGTGCTGGTTGGCCCAGAAGATCATCGTCCCGACCGTCGGCGTGTCGAGGTCGGTGAAGCCGAGCACCGACAGCGTCACCTCGAGGCCGATCGACCAGTTGATGTTGTTGAGCGTGGTCGAGAACACGATCGGCAGCACGTAGGGCAGGTGTTCGCGGACCACGATCTCCGGCGTGGTCATGCCCGAGAAGACGGCGGTGCGCGTGAACTCGCGCTGCTTGAGGCTCATCATCACCGAGCGGATCAGCCGCGCGTCATAGGCCCAGCCGAGGCATGCCATCACCACCGCGAGCAGCGCCCACGACATGTAGTCGCGCATCACGAAGTAGAAGAGGACGAGGAGCGGGAAGAGCGGGATGACGATGAAGGTGTCATTGATCGACATCAGCACACGGTCGGTCCAGCCGCCGAGATAGCCGGCGATCATGCCGATCGTGAGAGACAGGATGCGGCTGAGGATCGCGACGGTGAAGCCGAAGAGCAGCGTGTTCCGCATCGCAAAGGTCAGGATCCAGAACGTGTCCTGGCCGCGCGACGTGGTGCCGAACCAGTAGGCCCAGGACGGCGGCACGTCCGGCGGCACGACGAAGGTGTCGAGCGGGTTGTACGGCGAGAACGCCGACAGCACGGCCATGGCGACGACGATCGCGGTCAGGAACGCGCCGAGCGCGAACTCGCGATTATAGCGGAAGAGATCGAGGACGATTCTCAGCATGGCTCAGGCAAGCTGCACGCGGGGGTCGAAGACGGGATAGAGGATGTCGATCAGGAACACCGACGCCGAGACCGCGATGATCGAGATCGCGGTGACGCCGAGGACGAGGCTGTAGTCGGCGGAATAGACCGCGCCGATCAGGAGCCGGCCGAGGCCGGGATAGCCGAACACCTGCTCGACGATGATGGCGCCGTTGAAGATCGCGCCGAGCGACATCGCGAGCCCGGTGATCTGCGGCACGAGCGCATTCCGCATGATGTAGAAGGGCAGGATGCGCCGGCGGGGGACGCCGCCGAGTTCGGCATAGACGACGTAGTCCTCGGTCACGATGTTCGAGACGAGCGCCCGCATGCCGAGGAACCAGCCGCCGATGCCGACGAGGATGATCGACAGCGCCGGCAGGATCGAGTGGCGGAGCACGCTGCCGATGTACTCGACCGTGAAGGCCTGCGGCACGTTCTGCGCCGAGCCGCCGCTGATCGGCAGTATGGGCCAGAGATAGCCGAACAGGATCAGGAGCACGAAGGCGATGATGTAGTAGGGCACCGGGTGGAAGCCCATGACGATCACGCCCAGGAGCTTCAGCGTACGGCTCTTGTGGTAGTAGCCGGCGAGGCCGCCGAGCAGGTTGCCGAGGACCCAGGCGAGCATGGTGCAGGTGAACAGGAGCCCGATCGTCCAGGGCAGCGCGCGGCCGATCAGTTCCGCCACCGGCGTCGGAAAGGCGGAGAGCGACGGGCCGAAGTCGAGCGACAGGATGCGCCCCCAGTAGGCGAAGTACTGCTCGAGAAGCGTGCCTTCGAGACCGTAGAGTTCCGCCAGCGCCTCCCGCATCATCAGCACCGCCTCCGGGCTGGTCTCGCCGAAGGCCGTCATCGACGCGATCATCTGCTCGACCGGATCGATCGGCGTCAGGTGGGTGATGAAGAAGGTGAGCGATATGCCGATGAAGACGACCAGCACGAACTGCACCAGTCGTCGGAGCACATAGAGGCCGTAGTTTCGCATGCGGTGAGCCGGCTCGGGAGGGCGGGGCGGCGTGACGCCGCCCCGCCTGATCCGATCGCCTTTGCCCTTACTGCTGGGCCGGCTTCAACTTGACCATCATGTAGCGCGAGTTGGCCCAGTTGGGGACCGGGTTGGTGTAGGGGTCCTTCGCCGTCGGGTAGCCGGTCCAGTAGGTCTCATCCATCATGGTGAAGACGTTGTAGGACATGAGCGGGATGATCGGCATCTCCTCTACCGCGAGCTTGATGTACTCCTTGCCGAGCTCGACGCCCTTGGGATCGTCGAAGGAGACGCCGCGGATCTCCTCGATGATCTTGTCGAGTTCGGGGTTCGACCACCGCGACCAGTTGCGCGGCGTCTGCACCGAGCCGGCCGGCTGGACGAACTGCGAGTGCCAGCTGTCGAGGAAGAAGCTGAGGTCGGGATGGCCGCCCCAGGTCTCGACGCTCCACGAGATGATGGCCTCGAAGTCGCCGCCGTTGCGCCGCGTCAGGAAGGCGGCCTGCGCCGACTCCGTTGTGGCGTCGATGCCGAAGCGACGCCACTGTTCGGCGATCATCGAGCCGGCGCGGGTCATCACCGGCCGCGCCTCGCCCTCGACCACGACCTTGATCGAGAAGCGCTCGCCGTTCGGCATGTACCAGTCGTTGCCCTGGCGGGTGAAGCCGGCCCGCTCGAGGAGCTGCGCCGCCGCCTCGGTGTCCTGCTTCCACCAGCCGAGGCCGAAACCGGCCCCGATCTCGTCCGGGTCGGACGGGATCTGCTCGCCCATCGAGGGTCGCAGCATCTCGGCGATCTGCTCGCCCATCCCCGGCTGGTAGGGCTTGATCACCTTCTTGCCCGTATCGAGCTCGAAGTCGACGAGCCACTCCTCCATCGGCTTGTGGTAGAACTCCGGATGGGTGCCGGTCGGCGGAACCGCGATCGCCGAGATCGTCGCGGCGCCGCGATAGCCGGCCATGACGACGGCCTTGATGTCGAGCGCCAGCGCCAGCGCCCAGCGCACGTCACGGTCCTGGAACTTCGGATTCTGGTGGTTGAGAATCACCTGCGCCAGCGTCGGATCGGGATGGCCGTAGGGGAACCCTTCGAACCAGCCGATCGACTCCGGTGACTCCTTGACGAGGGTGAAGACGCCTTCGGGCGACGTGTCATGGATGATGTCCAGGTCGTGATTGAGCTGTGCGATGACGCGCTTGTCCGGCGGTCCGGGATCGACATAGGTCACGTAGCGCGGTCCCGGCTCGCCGAAGCGGCCGAGCGAGGTGCGCTGCCAGTCGTCCCGCTTCTGCCAGGTGAACCACTGGCCGTTGGGATCGTAGCCGTGGAGCGTATAGGCCCCGAGCGAGACCGGCGGATTGTTGTCGAACTTGAGCGGGTCCTGGCCATCGAAGACGTGCTTCGGCATGATCCACAGGGCATTCCATCGCACCGTGAAGACCGTATGGAAGCGCGAATTGGGCTTCTTGAGCTTGAACACGACGGTGTTCTTGTCGGGCGCCGAGACGCTGTCGACATTGAGCTGCACCAGCGCACTCCGCTCGAGGCCGGGGGTGTTCAGGTGCGTGTTCACGGTGTAGAGGACGTCGTCCGACGTGAACTCCACGCCGTCGCTCCAGAAGATGCCCGGCCGAAGCTTGACCGTCATTTCGGTGAAGTCGTCGTTGTAGATCGGGGGCTCGGCGGCGAGCGAATTATCCCAAACGCCGTCGAGGCCATGATCGGGGTCGATGTACCAGAAGGTGTCCATGGTCAACTGGTGCAATCCGGTGGACCGGCCGCCGGCATTCACCGCCCAGATATTGAACCAGCCGGGATTCTTGATCGTGCCTTCCGGATTCTCGACGATGAGGGTTTCGTTGCGCGGCACGCCCGAGGGCGTGGCCTCCTGCGCGAACGCCGACACGCTGATCACCAACGCAGCGCCGGCGAGCGCCATTGTTTGCAATAGTCGCATCCTTGGTTTCCTCCTAGCTCGTAGCGTCCGTTTGTCCGGCGCCATTCTTGTTCGCTTCGTGCTCGGGGAGATTGCGGCTGTCTAGATCATATGTAAAGGGAGAATGATGACACTTCAGGAGAACGGCGCCGCGACGAGGCCCGAAGGGAGCCTGAGCCTCCCGGTCAGCTTCACCATCACGCTGCCGAAGGGCGCGGCCCGAATCGCCGTGGATACGCTGGGGCGAGCGATCGCCAACGGTGTATTCGCGCCGGATTCGACCATGCCGACGGAACCGGAGCTGGCGGCGTCGCTGGGCGTGAGCCGGACGACGGTGCGCGATGCGATCAAGGTGCTGTCGGGAAAGGGGCTCGTCCGCACCGCCCGCCGGTACGGTACCCGTGTGCTGCCCGTCGACGACTGGAACCTGCTCGACCGCGATGTGATCGCCTGGCACCGCAGCGACCATCCCCGCATGCGCCGGATCTTCGCCGAGACGACCGAACTCCGCATCATCATGGAACCCGCGGCCGCGGCGTTGGCCGCGGAGCGGGCGACGGACGCGCAGATCCGCACCATCCTCGATGCGGCGACTGCGCTTCACCCTGAGGACGGCGACGTGCACGCCCTCTTCGAGGCCGACTCCCGCTTCCACGTCACCATCCTTGACGCGACCGGCAACCAGGTGATGCGGCAGTTCCGCCAGATCATCGTCACGATGCTCCGGGTGTCCTACGAGGTGGGCGTTGCAAGGCCCGAGAACGGGCCCGTCAACCGCGAGGGCCACATCGATGTGGCCGAGGCGATCGCCAGGCGGAATGCCGATGACGCGCGCGACGCGATGTTTCGGATGCTTGGCCGGAACCGCAGCCTCGTCGCCGACCACTGGCGTTGAGCGCAGAGGCCGTGCCTTGGCCGTGCGCCTTGTATCGATCGCCTATATAGAGGCGGTCGGCCGGAGAAAGGCCGACTCGCACGCCGCCCCGGACGCCAAGAGACCCCATGATTTCCCAAAAGGCCAAGTACGCCCTCCGTGCCCTCGTTTCGCTCGCCCAGGCGCCGAAGGGCGAGCCGGTCTTCATTTCCGACATCGCCGAGCAGCAGTCGATTCCGAAGAAGTTCCTCGAGCAGATCCTCCTCGACCTGAAGCGTCACGGCATCCTGATCAGCCGGCGGGGCAAGTTCGGCGGATACCAGCTTCTCAAGGACCCGGCCGAGATCACCTTCGGCAGCATCCTCAGGATCGTGGACGGGCCGCTCGCGCCGCTGCCGTGCCTCTCCAAGATCGCCTATCGCCGCTGCGACGATTGCAAGAGCGAGGGGAACTGCGAGATACGGCGCATCTTCGCCGAGGTGACCGAGGCGACGCGAAACGTCCTCGACAACCGCACGATCGCGGACGCGATCGGGGGGGTACACCCGATTTCCGCTGACGAAGAGCCCGACCTGGCATCGGTCGCCTAGACGAGCCTCCGCCTTGGGCAATTGCCGGGTCAGTCCTTGTCGAGGCCGCCACTCATGTTGAGCCGCTCTGCGGTCATGTAGGCGGGCGCGTCGAGCGCCAGCCAGACCACCGATGCGGCGACCTCGTCGACGCCGGCGCGGCGGCCGAGCGGGATGCGGCGGGTGCGCTCGGCGAGGAAGGCCTCGACGTCGGTGCGGCCCTCGATCTTCGCCAGCACCGCCTCGGTCGTGCGCTGCATCTCGGTGTCCATCATCCCCGGGGCGAGCGCATTGACCAGCACGCCGTGCGGCGCGAGCGCCACGGCGGCGGCGCGGGTGATCGAATCGACGGCGGCCTTGCTCGCGGCGTAGGCGGCGTAGTTGGGGAGCGCCATCCGCGAGGCCGGCGAGGTGACGTTGACGATCCGTCCGCCGCCGGCGTCTTTCATTGCCCGGCCTGCCGCCGTGGTCAGCATCGCGAGCGCCGTCACGTTGATCGCGAAGGTTCGCTCAAAGGCCTGCCGGGTCATGTCGAGGAACGGCTCGATCACGCCGTAGCCGGCATTGTTGACGAGCACGTCGATGCGGCCCCAGCGGTCGAGCACCGCGGACACTGCCGCTTCTGGGGCGCCGTCGCGGGTAAGGTCGCCGGCGATATGGATCACGCGCGGGTCGGCTGCCGGCGCCGTCTCCTCGAGGCCGGCGGGATTGAGGTCGGCCAGCCCGACGCGCAAGCCTCGTGCGAGCAGCTGCCGGGCGATGTCGCGACCCATGCCGCCGCCGGCGCCGGTGACGAGCGCCGTTCGTTCCTCGGGGATGTTTGCCATGTGTCTCTCGGGATCTACTTGATGCGGGCGAGCTTGGCGGTGCCGGTGAATTCGTCGCGCCAGGACGTGTCCCAGAGCGACGGGAAGGCAAGGGCGCGGTACGGATGCGCGGCGATCGCCGCTTCGTCGAGTTCGAGGCCGAGGCCGGGGGCGTCCGGCAGGCTCAGCGCGCCGTGACGGAGCGGGTTCCAGCCGCCCACGAGGTCGTTCCGCCAGTCGACATCGAACTCGGCGAAGCTCTCGAGCATCAGCATGTTCGGCGTCGACCAGGCGACGTGAAGGACGGCCGCGAACGCGACCGGCCCGATCGAGCAGTGCGGCGAGATGCCGATGTCCTGGGCCGATGCCATCGCCGCGATCTTCTTCGCCATGGCGATGCCGCCGCAATGGGCGACGTCCATCTGCACCACGTCGGCGGCGCGGAGATTGATGAGCCGCGCGAAGTCGGCGAGGGCGTAGAGCCGTTCTCCGGAGGATATCGGCAGCCGTGTGCGATCCTTGACCTCGCGGAGGAGCTCCACGCTCTCCGGCGCGACGGGTTCCTCGCACCAGACGATGCGGTGGCCAACGAGCCGATCGATGAAGCGGACGGCGTCGCTGACGCCGAGCCGGCCATGGATCTCGACCATCAGGCCGACCTCCGGGCCGACGGCGCCGGCAACCGCCTCGACCACCAAGACGGCATGATCCTCCTCATCGCGGTCGAGCTGCTTCCAGGCGGTGCGGAACGGGTCGAACTTCAGCGCCCGGTAGCCCAATGCCGCAACCTGCTGCGCACGCGCGGCGAAATCGCCCGGCGTCTCGCATCCTCCGTACCAGCCGTTGGCATAGGCGGAAAGCGTCGGCTTGGCGCGGCCGCCGATCAGGCGGTAGACCGGCTGGCCGGTCGCCTTGCCGATCAGGTCCCACATCGCGATCTCGACGCTGGAGATCGCGGTCATCACCGTCGAGCCGCCCTGGTACTGGTCGCGGATCATGCCGCCGACCACCGCCTCGATGTCGAACGGGTCCTTGCCGATGATGCGCGAGGCGACCCACTCGTTGAGCAGCACCTCGACCGCTTTCTCCTGCCATTCGAGGGTCGCCTCGCCGATGCCGGTGAGGCCGCCGTCGGTGGTCAGGCGGACGAAGAGGTAATTCCGCTGCCCGGCATTGGCGAGGAACGTCTCGAGCTTCCTGATCTTCATGCGACGAGTCCCTCGCTTGCCACGTCCACTTCCCGGTCCTCGGCGATCGAGCGACGGATCGCCTCGATCAGGCCGACCGCATTGGCGCCGTCGACGGCGGGCGCGCCGAGCGGCGCCAGGCCGCGCACCGCGTCGAGCACGTTGTCGAGGAGGCCGGAATAGCCGCCGAACGCCTCGTCGAACATCAGCGTATTGGGCAGAACCGGCGCCCAGCTCTTCGCCGGCCCCGTCTCGTCGTCATAAAGCGTGGTCTGCCACTGGTCCTCGACGACGAGGAATGCGTTCCGACCGAAGATCTCGACCCGCTCCCACGGCTTGAACGAAAGGCCAGCGGCGCTGGTCATGATGGTACCGATGGCGCCGGAGGCGAAGCCGATCGCGGCCACCGCGGACTCGATCCCGCCGTCGCGCATGATGCCGCGGGCGTGCACGCGCGCCACCGGCCCCATGAACCAGAGCATCAGGTCGAGGAGATGTACCGTGCCCCCGGCGAGGAGGTCGACATAGGGGTAGCCGAGGGTGAACTTGCCGGTGAACACCGTCGGCTCGGTTTTGAGCCGGCCCTCCGCGACCAGCGCCTTCGCCAATGCGTAGGGTGGTGAGAAGCGCTTGTTGGCGACGGCGGCGAGGAGAACGCCCTTGTCCTTCGCACGACGCACGAGTGCCGCAGCCGCGCCGAAATCAGGGGCGAGGGGCTTCTCGATGAGGCACGGGATGCCGCGATCGATCGCCACCTCGGCGACGGGAACATGGGCAGCGTCGGCGGTGAGCACGAGCAGGAGGTCCGGCCGCGCGGCGTCGAGCATGGTCGCAGCGTCGGCATAGGCCTCGGCTCCCGCGAGCATCGCGGCCTTCGCCGCGACATCGCCGCGCGGGTCGGCGACGGCCGCCACCGCCACCGGCTCGCCCATCGTCTGCAGCCGGCGGATGGCGGGGATCCACTTCGCCTGTGCCACGCCGCCGGCACTGGCGATGGCGATGCGGAGCGGCCGCTTGCCCACGCGCACCGGGTCGGGCGAGACCGCGTAGACGTCGCCGCGGGTGAACGCGGCGTCGATACCGGTATGGCCGTAGTCGACCGGCGGCCAGGGCCTGTTCATGCGGTGGCGCTCCGCGAGAAATGCATCTGGGCGACGGCGCGGAGCGTGAGCGCGGCGAGGATAATCGAGCCCTTGATCAGGAAGAACTGCGCGTCGCCCATCTGCAGGCCGGAGAGCCCGTTGTTGAGGATGGCGAGGAAGACGACGCCGATCGCCGTCTCGCGCACGCTCCCCGTGCCGCCGCGGAACGATGCCCCGCCGAGGATCACGGCGACGATCGCGTCGAGCTCCAGACCGAAGCCCGCGGTCGGCGCGGCAGCGCCGAGGCGGCCGAGCATGACGATCATGCCAAGCGCGGTGAAGAGGCCCATGACCAGGAGGATGACGAGGCGGAGGTTGCCCTCGCCGACGCCGGCCTGGCGGAGCATGCGCGGGTCGCCACCGACGGCATAGACGCGGAGGCCGAGCGGGGTCCGTCGAAGGATCAGCCAGCCGGCAAGGAAGGCGAGCAGCACGAGGAGCGGCGTCACCGTGAAGCCCGCGGCGATGGGCGTGTTCATCAGCGTGACGAAGCCCATGTCGAAGGGGATCGTGGTCGCGTCGGTGAGCGAGACGGCGAGGCCGCGCGCCCAGATCCAGGCGGCGAGGGTGACGATCAGCGGATCGAGGCCGATCCGCCCGACGATGAGGCCGTTGAGGCCGTAGACGGCGAGGCAGGCGGCAATGCCGGCGACGAGCGCGAGCGGCCACACCAGCCCCGCCTGTCCGGCGAGCGCGGCGCAGACCGCGCCCAGCGCGATCACGGAGCCGGGCGAGATGTCGACCGAGCGCGAGACGATGCCGATCATCGCCCCGACCGCGACGATCGCGAGCGTCGCATTCTGCTCGACCAGCGCGACGAAGTTCGGCCACGTCGCGAAGCGCGGATTGATGACGATGAAGACCAGCGCCAGCACGATGGTGGCGACGCCGAGCGCGCTCCGGGTCAGGAGCGCACCGGCGCGGGTCATTCGCGCATAGGCGTCGGTGATCGCTTCGCCCATTGCGACATCGCCGGCGGAGTCGCGCTGGACGATGCGGCCGGCGACCATGGCAAGGAGGAGGAGCGCGCCGGTGACGGTGGTCTGCCACGTGCCGGGCACGCCGCGGATGGTCATGTAGTTGAAGATCATCATCAGGATCAGCGTGCCGATGACGACCTGGGAGACCTTGACGCGGCCCGCCGGCAGTCCGCCCGCGCCGAGCGCGACGACGGCGATGGCGAAAAATTCCAGCCCCTGGCCGATCGACGGGCTGATCAGCCCGGTCCGCGCCGCGACCAGCACGCCGGCCGCGCCGGCGAGCGCGCCGCAGCCGACATAGGCGCCGCTCCGCAGCCACCGCACGCGGA
>JALHRF010000128.1 GCA_022841545.1 Bauldia sp.
ACCGCACCTTCGCCCCGCGGCAACGCCGGCCGGGACCATCCCCGACAGCATTCACCCCTCGCGGACGTGCCGTTCTTGCGAGCATGTCTATCCGAACCCATCCTTTAGTATTGCCATTTTGCGCAGATCGGACATCGTCATATTTCTGTGCGATCTTAGCCAGCGATGGACAGCGTCTGAATGCCCCGCCGGCCCGTTGCCTTCACCCGGATTTCCGGGCTCGGCCCGCTTCCCCGGCTGTTCGAGGCCGAGGAAGGCGGCCGGGCCCTGCGACGGCTGCTGACCGACGGCGACCTGCATCTGGACGGGTTGCCGCCAAGCACGCCGATCCCGTTCGTGCGCATGAACGACGTCTTCAACCGCGCCGCCCGGCTGAGCGGCGACCCTCTGTTTCCGGTACGCGTCGCCAGGGCGATGCGGCCCGAGGACTATGGGCCGTTCGTGGACTTCGCCTTCGGGGCATCGAGCCTCGGAGCCGGCATCCGCCGGCTCTGCCGCCTTACGACGCTCCAGAGCAACGCCACGCGTTTCGACTTCAGGATCGTCGGGCAGGACGCCGCCTGGACGCTGCACTACCTCGCCGCGCATGGGCAGCCCATCGATCACCATGCGCTCCACATCCTGGTGCCGATGATCTCGTTCATCCGGCGCTACGCCGGTCCCACGGCAAGCCCGGTGGCGCTTTTTCTCGCTTCGCCCCGGGATTCGACGCATCGGGCGATGGAGGAGGCGCTCGACGTTTCGCTCCACGCCGGCGCCGACGCTTTCGGCGTGGCGTTTCCCGCCGAATGGCTGTCGCTGGCCGGCGCGTGGCCGGCGCCGCGGATCACCATCCCGGAGGTCATCGCCCATTATCGCCAGAAGTCGCTGCCGACGTCCATCTCGGGCACGGTGGCGGCGCTCGTGGTGCCGATCGTCGGCCATGCCGACGTCGACCTCGATGTCATCGCGCGCAAGCTCAATCTCAGCCGGCGGACGCTCCAGCAGCGCCTGAATGAGGAAGGGTCGAGCTTCAGGGACATTATCCTGACGGCAAGGATGGAGAAGGCGAAGGAGAAGATGCTGGCGGGCGCCGACTCGATCGCGCAGGTGGCGCTCGCCGTCGGCTATTCCGACCAGGCGCACTTCCATCGCGCCTTCAAGGGGGCGACCGGGGTGACGCCGCAGGAATTCCGGCGTCAGAGCCTGGGAGGCCGGCTGATCGCGGCGGAATGATCCGGGGCCCGAAACCTACGCTGCCCGCGCCGGGCGGGCCGCGAGCGCCGTGATCATGAGCATGCCCTGGCCCACCACCTCGTCGGCGATGTTGCCCTTGAGCCGGCTGTCGATGATGGTGCGGTCGAGGATGAGGAGCGCCCGTTCGATGCGAGGGATCGGCCAGGTCTCGAGCTGGCGGACGAGGGCTGCCTTCCGCTTCCAGAAGACGCCCGGGCCAAGGGCGGATTCGGGATCGGCCCCGCGGTCGACCAGGGCGCGGGTGCGGTGGAGCATGTCGAAGTGCCGCTGGGCCGCCCCGGCGACGGTGAATCCCGCGCTGCCGGCGGCGATCAGCCGGCGATAGAGGCGTTCGAAAGCGGGGGCGTCGCCGGCTGCGACGGCATCGACCGCCTCGTCCACGGCCGAAGCCGACGCGTCGCCGACCACGGCGCGGACATCGTCCAGCGATATCTCGCGGGTTCCCTCGGCATAGAGGCACAGTTTCGCGACCTCGGCCCGGCTCGCCATGCGGTCGCTGCCGATGAGCTGCTTGAGGGCAGCGCGGGCGTCGGGGGTGATCGAAAGACCGGCCCGCTTCGTCTCCTCGTCGACGATGCGGTCGAGGCCGCGCGCGTCGTCGGCATAGCAGGCGATGGCGTAGGCATTCTTCGCCTGTTCGAAGAGTTTCCTGACCGGGGAGGACTTCTTGAGGTCGCCCGCGGTGACGACCAGCGCCGAGTCGATCGGCGGGCTGGCGACCAGCGGCTGGATCGCCGGAACCACCTGCCAGTTGCCCGAGACGCGGAGCTCGATGCAGCGCCGTCCCCCGAACATCGGAATCGCATAGGCTTCGTCGGCGAGCCGGGCCGGGTCGGAGGCGACCTCGGAGGCATCCAGCCTGATCAGGCCGAGGGGATCCCCCGAGTCGCCGAGCGTCGACTTGACGAAGGCGGCAGCCCGTTCGGCGACCAGGCCGGTGTCATTGCCATGAATCAGGAGCAGCCGCACGTCGCTCCGCGCCAGGACGCGATCGATCTCGGCAGCCTTGACGTCAACCACAGGCTGGACTGCGCGGCTAGCTTCCCGCGGCGATTGCCGCGGCAACGCGCGTCGCGATCTGGTTGCCGACCTGCTCGGCGGCCCGGTTCTCGGCGTCGAGCTTGGCGCGCGTGTTGGCGTAGATCTGGTTGACGTAGTTCCAGGAGGCATTGGCGCCGGCGGTCCCGGTGATCAGGACCTCCTCGGTGCCAATCTTCCTTACCGTGAAGGTGGCCTGGACGATGACCGAATAAACCGGCGAGGCCTCGGTGACCGTTATGCCGAGCCCGACCTGGCGGGACGTCACCGACAGCGTCATGTTGTAGAGCGGATCGGAAATCGCCTTGCCGCCGGCCATCTGGAAGATGACGCGGTTCCTCACCTGCTGGCCGACGCGATCCGACACCTGGGAGACGGATATGCGCGTCAGGGTCGACTGGACGGCGCTGCCGTCGGTGAAGGTCGTCGGGCCGTACAGGGTCTGGACGCTGCAGGCGCCGAGGGCCAGCGTTGCCACCAGAACGCCGATTGCGCCGAATCGGCTGTGAGCCCGGCTGCCGCGGTCAGACGACGACATTGACGATCCTCTTCGGCACGACAACGATCTTTTTCGGCGAATTTCCCCCAAGCGCCCGGCGAACGGCATCGAGCGCCAGCGTAGCCCGTTCAACGTCAGCTTGAGACGCATCGACGCCAATTGTCAATTCGCCTCGCTTTTTTCCGTTCACCTGCACCGGCAAGGTTATCACGTCCTCGACAAGAAGCGAGGGCTCGAATTTCGGCCAGGGCGCGGTCGCCACCAGGCCCTCATGGCCGAGCGTGCGCCAGCATTCCTCGGCCAGGTGCGGCATCATGGGCGCCATCATCTGCACGAGCAGTTCCAGTGCTTCGCGCCGTGCATGGCCGAGCGCAGGGCTTTCGCCGGCCCGTGGCGTGGCCGCGGAAATGGCGTTGGCCAGCTCGTAAATCCTTGCCACCGCTACATTAAACCGGAGCGCCTTGATGTGCTCGCCGACATCGGCGAGCGCCTTGTGCGCCGCCTTGCGGAGCGCCACGGCGGCCTCGTCCGGACCGTTCGCGGTGACGCCAGCGCCCGGCGGGGGCAGGCCCGGCGCCGCCTCGGATACCATCCGCCAGATGCGCTGGACGAAGCGGTGCGCGCCGGCGACCCCCTCCTCGGTCCAGATCACGTCCCGCTCGGGCGGCGAATCGGACAGCATGAACCAGCGCGCCGTGTCGGCGCCGTAGCTGTCGATGATGTCGGTCGGGTCGACCGTGTTCCGCTTCGACTTCGACATCTTCTCGATGCCGCCGATTTCGACCTCTTGACCCGACTTGAGATCGAAAGCGCGGCGTCCTCCCTCGGCCTCCTCGATGCGAATCTCCGTCGGACTCGCGAAGCTGCCGTCGGGGCGGCGATAGGTCTCGTGCACCACCATCCCTTGCGTGAACAGGCCGGCAAAGGGCTCGTCCAGGTCGAGATGGCCGGTGTCGCGCATGGCCCGGGTGAAGAAGCGCGAGTAGAGAAGGTGCAGGATCGCGTGCTCGATGCCGCCGATATACTGGTTGACCGGCAGCCACGCGTTGGCCGCCTCACGCTCGGTGGGCGGCTCGGCCTTCGGCGCGGTGAAGCGGGCGAAGTACCAGGACGAATCGACGAAGGTGTCCATGGTGTCGGTCTCGCGTACCGCGGGACCGTCGCAGGTCGGGCATTTGACGCGCTTCCACGTCGGGTGGTGGTCGAGCGGGTTGCCCGGCTTGTCGAAGGCGACGTCCTCGGGCAGCTTCACGGGCAGGTCGGCGGCAGGCACGGGAACGATGCCGCACTCTTCGCAATGGATCACCGGGATCGGACAGCCCCAGTAGCGCTGGCGCGATATGCCCCAGTCGCGGAGCCGGTAATTGACCTGGCGGGCGCCCTGCGGCTTGCCGTAGAGCACCATGTCCTCGAGGCGGTTGGCCACTTCCGCCTTCGCCGCGGGCACGCTCATCCCGTCGAGGAAGTCGGAATTGTAGAGGGTGCCGTCCTCGACATGGGCCTCGTTGCCGACCTCGAAGGTCTGCGGGTCGGCGCCGTGCGGGATGACGACGGGAATGACCTTGAGGCCGTATTTCCGCGCGAAATCGAGGTCGCGCTGGTCATGCGCCGGGCATCCGAAGATGGCGCCGGTGCCGTAATCCATCAGCACGAAGTTGGCGACATAGACCGGCAGCGTCACCTCGGGCCGGAACGGGTGGATGACCCTGAGCCCGGTGTCGAAGCCCTTCTTCTCGGCGCCCTCGATCGCGGCCTCGCTGGTGCCGGCGTGGTGGCAATCGGCGATGAAATCGGTGAGCCCCGCATTCCCCGCCGACAGCGCGGTCGCGAGCGGATGGTCGGGCGACAGCGCGATGAAGCTCGCCCCGAACAGCGTGTCGTGGCGGGTGGTGAACACCTCGACGGTGTCGAAGCCGTCCGGCGCCGCGCCATCGAAGGCGAAGCGGACCCGCATCCCCTCCGACTTGCCGATCCAGTTCCGCTGCATCAGGCGGACCTTGTCCGGCCAGCGGTCGAGCCGGTCCAGCGCCGCGAGCAGGTCGTCGGAATAGGCGGTGATCCGGAAGAACCACTGGGTCAGGTCGCGGGATTCGACCAGCGCGCCTGAGCGCCAGCCCCGCCCCTCGATCACCTGCTCGTTGGCGAGCACGGTGTGGTCGACCGGGTCCCAGTTGACCTTCGACTTCTTGCGGTAGGCGAGATCCTTCGCATAGAGGTCGAGAAACAGCATCTGCTGGCGGTGATAGTAATCGACGTCGCAGGTCGCGAACTCGCGGCTCCAGTCGAGCGACAGCCCCATCGTCTTGAGCTGGCCGCGCATGGTGGCGATGTTGTCGTAGGTCCAGGCCCGCGGGTCGACCTTGTTCTGCATCGCCGCGTTCTCGGCCGGCAGGCCGAAGGCGTCCCAGCCCATCGGGTGGAGCACGCTGTTCCCCATCGCCCGCATATAGCGGGCGACGACGTCGCCCATGGTGTAGTTCCGGACGTGCCCCATATGGATGCGGCCGGACGGGTAGGGAAACATCTCGAGCACGTAGTATTTCGGCCGCGGGTCGTCGTTCTTTGTCTCGAAGATGCCGCGCTCGGTCCAGGCCGCCTGCCAGCGGGCCTCGACTTCCTTGGGATTATATCGCTCGGTCGCCATGGCGGTGGGTAAACAAAACACGAATGATCGCGGGCGGAGGAGTCCGCCCGGCGCTGCCGCGACCATCACCAGAATCGTGGGGGCAGGTCAACGGGTAAGGGCTTCCCCTTGTCTGGACCTGGCGGCGGCGCGACCGGCGCACTGTTGCTCTCATTCCGCTGGCATTTCGCAGGGTGTGGGAAAGCCCCGCGGCAGGACGCCTCATTCGCTTGACGTTTCATTCCTGGTGGAGTGTTTGGCGCCGTGGCCTGGACCGGGGCCTCGGTATTCTCGATGATCGGCACTGTCGGCCGATGGCGAACGTAGGGGGCCGCCGGACCGAAGCGGCGATGGGGGCATGGATTCTGCGACCACGGAGGAGATCTACCGCGTCTGGGACGAATTGTCGGACTTCGACGCAGGTCGATCCGAGGAGGCCATCGTCCACTTCATGACCCGCCTTTGCGCGCTCGGCGGCGCCTGGAACGCCACCTGGGGCGGCGCGATCCGGATGTCGGAGAACGTCGCCGGCGATCCGCTTGGGGGATGGCGCGTTACGGTGGTCAAGGCGCTCCACCCGGTTGCTTCCGGTGCCGATGAACGGCATTTCAAGGAGATCCTCCGCTACTGGGACCGGCGGGAAGTCGATCCGTCCTTCCTTCTCCCGATGCGCGGTGTCGGTACCTTCAGAACCTACTCCTTCCGTCGGGAACTGCCGGACGACTGGTTCAGGTCGCAATTCTATGAAGTTCACTACGGCTCGGTCGGAACCTGCGACGCGACCTTCATCGGCTTTCCCCTCAATCAGCACGCCGAATCGCATTTCGGCTTCTATTCCCGGACGGTGTTCACCGACGAGGAGATCGCGCGCCTGACCATGGCGGTGCGCGGGATCAGGTGGTTCCACCGCCGCTACATGCTCAGCCGCGGCCTCCTGATGGCGACCTCGCCCCTGACACCGACCGAGCACAAGGTCCTGCAACTCCTGCTCACCGACGCATCGGAAAAGCAGATCGCGCACAAGGCGAGCATCGCCGTCTCGACGGCTCACCAGCACGTCCACAGCATCTTCCGCAAGTTCGGCGTCCGAAGCCGAGCCGGCCTGATGAGCCTCTGGCTGAACCGCGCCGGCTGAAGGGCCCTTCTGCCGCCAGGCGCTCGTCCTCCGCAAACCATGGAACCCGGGCCCCACTGTTTAGTGGATACGACGCGCCGGTCTGGCGCTGTACGGTCCGGCCGGGCGCGTATCAGGGAGATGAGCATGGCGGGCGAAGACTGGGTCGGAACGCCGGGGCCGGATCGGCATACGGGCACCGAAGGGGGCGATACGCTCGACGGCATCGGCGGCAATGACCGCCTGTTCGGCAGAGGCGGCAAGGACACCATCTACGGCCGCCTAGGCGACGACGTTCTGATCGGCGACGAGGGCGACGATTACCTCAACGGCGGGCCCGGACAGAACGTCCTCTATGGGGGCTCGGGAGATGACGTGCTGTCGTCGGGCGGCGATGACTATCTCGTCGGCGGCACCGGCCGCGACTTCTTCTCCGTCTACGAAGGCATGCCGGTCATCGCCGACTTCAGCGCCGGCGACAAGATGCTCGTTCCATTCAAGAGCTACGCGGAGATGCTCGATCGCGTCGGTGTCATGAAGACGTCGGGCGGTGAATGGATCACGTTCATCGCCATCGGAAGCGACCAGGATCAGATCGAGATCAGGGGATACGGCCCCCGGCAGTTCGACGAGCGGCATTTCGGCTTCGGCCCGGATAACGACCCCACCACCCACGGCCTGGTCGTCAAGGGCACGGACGACGACGATGCGATCGGCGGCTCAACCGTGGCCGATCGCCTCGACGGCCGTGGCGGCAACGACGAGATCGACGGCGGCGACGGCGACGACCTGATTCTCGGCGGCGACGGGAAGGACATGCTTCGCGGCGCCGACGGCAAGGACCGCCTGGAGGGCGGCGACGGCGACGACGACCTGCAGGGCCTCAATGGCGATGACACCCTGAACGGGGGCCAAGGCGCCGACGCGATGTACGGCCAGGACGGAGACGACCAGGTCAAGGGCGAGAAGGGGAACGACGAACTCGACGGCGGCGATGGAAAGGACCAGCTCTGGGGCGGCGAGGGAGACGATACCGTCCGCGGGCGCGGGGGTGACGACACGATCACGGCCGAATCCGGCACCGACCGCCTGTTCGGGGGAGCGGGCGCCGACACGTTCGTGGTCAAGGGCGGGCGCGTCACGATCGAGGACTTGAAGCCGGGCGACCGCGTCGATGTCTCGGCCCTGTTCAACGACGTCGCGCAGATGCAGTCCTTCGCCGGCTCGATCAGCACCGCCGGAGGCCCGAAGTCGACGGTCATCGCCTTCGGCGGCACTCCCGGCGACCAGATCGTGCTGCCAGGCTACGCGGTCATCCAGCAACAGGACTTCGTGTTCGGCTCAGGCGCCCCGCCGACGACCCATGGCGTCGATATCGCGGGCACCGCGGGCGCCGACAGTATCCAAGGCTCCACCGCCGCCGACCGACTGGACGGCAAGGGGGGCAAGGACACCATCCTCGCCGGCTTCGGCAGCGACGTCGTCAGGGGCGGCGACGATGCCGACCGGATCGAGGGCCAGAACGGCGACGACCGGCTCTTCGGCGACGACGGCAGGGACGTCATCCTCGGCGGCGAGGGCAACGACCAGATCGAGGGCGGCATCGGCGACGACGAGATGGACGGCGGGGACGGCAATGACCGGATCGAGGGTGGCGCCGGCGACGACACTATCACCGCCCAGTCTGGCAACGACACCGTCCTCGCCGGCGACGGCAAGGACTTCGTGCATGGCGGCGTCGGCGACGACGACCTGAAGGGCGGGGACGGCGACGACGAGATCTACGGCGCAGGCGACAAGGACAGCCTCGCCGGCCAGGGCGGCAACGACGTCCTCGGGGGCGGCTCGGGAGACGACAGCATCTTCGGTGGGGATGACGACGATCAGATCTGGGGGGATTCCGTCAAAGGGAAGCTGTTTCCCTACGATGTCCCGGGCAACGACACGATCGACGGCGGCAACGGCGACGACACGATCTTTGGCGAGGGCGGCAATGACGCACTCAGTGGCGGGGCCGGCGTCGACCAGATCGATGGCGGCGACGGCGACGACACGGTCAAGGGCGGCGCCGGCAACGACAAGGTCTTCGGCCGCGCCGGGGACGACGACCTGGCCGGCGACGAGGGCGACGACTGGATCGAAGGCGACGACGGCAAGGACAAGGCGTCCGGTGGCGACGGGACCGACACGATCAACGGCGGCGCCGGCGACGACACGATCGAGGGTAATGCCGGCAACGACAAGCTCGACGGCGCCGACGGCGCCGATGCGATCTACGGCGGCAAGGGCGAGGACCGGATTGACGGCTCCGCCGGCGACGACCGCATCTTCGGCGGCGATGACCAAGACGATCTCGACGGCGGCGCCGGCAACGACGAGATCGATGGCGGGGACGACGTCGATACGATCAAGGGTGGCAAAGGCGACGACATCCTCCGTGGCGGCGCCGGCAGCGATCGGCTGATCGACGGCGGCGACGGCAACGACACGATCGATGGCGGCGACGGTTTCGACACCCTGAAGGGCGGGACCGGCGACGACACGATCTTGGGCGGAAATGGCCAGGACACCATCACCGGCGATGACGGCAACGACGTGATCCGGGGCGGCGGGTACGGGGACTTCATCTTCGGCAACGCAGGCAACGACCGGATCTACGGCGACGAGGGCAGCGATTCGCTCCACGGCGGCGGCGGCGACGATGTGATCGAGGGCGGTGACAATGGCGACGAGATATACGGTAGCGACGGGAACGACACGCTCTCGGGTGGAGCGAATGCCGACCGCATCGAAGGCGGCGACGGCAGCGACATCATCGATGGCGGGTCCGGGAAGGACTCCCTCGATGGCGGCGACGGAAACGACACGCTTTCGGGCGGCGACGATGCCGACAAGATCATCGCCGGGGCCGGAGACGACACCGCCGATGGCGGTGACGGCAACGACTTCCTCGACGGCGGCGAGGGCGACGACCACCTGAGCGGCGGCGACGGGAAGGACGACATCCTGGGCCGCGACGGCGACGATACCCTCGCCGGGGGCGACGGGGACGACGACATCAAGGGCGGCGTCGGCTCGGACGAGATCGACGGCGGTTTGGGGGCCGATGCGATCGACGGCGGCGGAGCCGCCGATCGCATCCATGGCGGCGGCGGCAACGACGTCATCGACGGCGGCGCAGGCGACGACCTCGTCTTCGCCGAAGCCGGCGACGACAAGATCGGCGGCGGCGACGGCTCGGATCGCCTCCTCGGCGGCGACGGTGACGACGACATCTCCGGCCACGCCGGCGACGACATCATCTTCGGCGATGCCGGCAACGACCGGATCGACGCCGGGTCGGGCAACGACACCATGACCGGCGGCACCGGCAACGACCGCTTCGACATCCGCGATGCCGGCGACAAGACGATCCTCGACTTCAACATCAATGCCGGCGATGTCGATGTGGCCAACCTCAAGAAATACTTCGACAGCCTTGACGAGCTCATCGACGCGTCACGTGTCGTCACCGTTGACGGGACGAAGTCGACGGTGATCCTCGGGGTGGCCGACGGCAAGCAGATGTCGCTGACCCTCGCCGGCTACGACATCAAGGCCGACATCAGCCTGGCCGACCATTTCGTCATCTGAGGCGAGCGCGGGCCGGCGCCACCGGCTCGCGTACCTCCCTCCCGGCGTCTCTGTCCGGCACCGCCGCGCCGTCGGCGGTGCGGGGGCGGCCGTCACCCCCCTTTGGCACGCCGCTCTCCGTCGCCCTCGACCAGCTCGGCAAGGAGTGAGCTTCGCCCTATCCGCTTCGCCCCATCCCCATGCCGCCGTCGACGAGGATGGTCTGGCCATGGATGTAGCTCGCCTCGTCGGAGGCGAGGAAGGCGATGACCGACGCGATCTCCTCCGGCTCGGCGATGCGGCCGGCGGGGATCATCTTCACCACCGCCGTTTCGATCGACGGATCGATCTCGAAGTCGACGTTCATCGGCGTCCGGGTCGCGCCGGGGCCGACGGCGTTCACCCTTATCCCGTCGCGCGCGTAGCGGAGGGCAAGGGCCTTGATCATCCCGGTCATGCCCGATTTCGACATGATGTAGGCGATCGCCCCTTCCTCGACCGGGAAGTGCGCCTCGATCGACGAGGTCATCACGATCGCGCCGGGCCGGCCGGAATCGAGAAGGTGCTGGACTGCGGCCTGGGCGCAGAGGAACGCGCCGCGGAGATTGACCGCCATCACCCGGTCGTAGTCGTCCATGATCACCTCGTGCGGCTGGTGCACGACCTTGATGCCGGCATTGCCGACCAGCACGTCGAGCCCGCCCCAGGCCTGCTCGACGCCGGCGAAGAGGGAATCGACCGCGTCCTCGTCGGCGATGTCGGCCGGCGCGAGCAGGTGCTCGCCCTCGGGACAGAGCGCGGCGAGTTCCTCGATCAGCTGCTCCGCCGGCTCCGGGTCACCCACATAGTTGACCGCGACGCTCGCCCCCTCCTCGGCGAAGCGGAGCGCCGCCGCCCGGCCGATTCCGGTTGCGCCTCCGGTGATCAGCACCCGCTTTCCCGACAACCCCCGCATGCTTCCGCCCTCCCTGGTCCCGGAGCAATCCTCACCTCACGGGGCCTTTGGCGCAAGTCCGCCGACGCAAGCGGCCAGGCCGCGCGATCGGCCGCAGCTTCCACCGACGATTTTGCTCTATATGATCGGTCGACCAACCCGTGACCTGGGACTCTATGGACGGCTTTCTGCATATCGCCACCTACGTCGCGCTCGCGGCGGTCGTGATCGTGCTGTTCCTCGGCATCCTCAACATGATGCGCGGGACCTCGCCCAACCGCTCGCAGACGCTGATGCGCTGGCGGGTGATCCTGCAGTTCGTGGCGCTCGTCGTGATGATGACGGCGCTCTACTTCGCCTCGCGGAGCTGAGAAGGCGATGGTGCGCCTCAACAAGATCTATACCCGCACCGGTGACCTGGGTACGACGGCGCTCGGCAATGGCGAGCGGCGGAAGAAGTCCGACCTCCGTTTCGCGGCGATCGGCGAGATCGACGAGGCGAATGCCGCGATCGGTCTCGCCCGGCTCCATGCCCATGGCGATCTCGACCGGACGCTCGCCCGCATTCAGAACGATCTGTTCGACCTCGGCGCCGACCTCGCGGTGCCGGAAGGCGGGGAGAAGGGGAAATCTAGGCTCCGGGTCGCCGAGGCGCAGGTCGCGCGGCTCGAGGAGGAGATCGACCGCTATAACGCGGAGCTTCAACCGCTCACCTCGTTCGTCCTCCCCGGCGGCACGCCGTCGGCGGCGGCGCTCCACCTCGCCCGCACGGTGACGCGCCGGGCCGAGCGGGCGCTCGTCGCGCTGAACGGCCACGAGCCCCTCAATCCGGCGGCGATCGCCTACATCAACCGGCTCTCGGACCTCCTGTTCGTCGCGGCCCGCTTCGTCAATGATGGCGGGGCGGCCGACGTGCTATGGGTTCCCGGCGAGAACCGCTAAGCCGAGGCAACCTTGCCGATCTTCCCGATCCACGACGGACGGACGCTTTCCCATGTGACGCGTCCCTACGCCACCTGGACGATCATCGCGGCCAACATCTTCGTCTATTTCTTCCTCGAGGGCGGCATCTATGGCGAGGTGAGCTTCGCGGCCGTCTACGGCTTCGGGCTGATCCCGGCCACCTACAACGACTATTTCGACCTGCCCGCCGACCTCGCCATTGCCGCCCCGGACTGGCTGACGCTCTTCACCTATGCCTTCCTCCATGCCGACTTCTGGCATCTCCTTGGCAACATGGTCTTCCTCTGGGTCTTCGCCGACAATATCGAGGATGCCTTCGGCCATGTCCGCTTCCTGCTCTTCTATCTCCTCTGCGCGGCTGGCGCCGGGTATGTCTTCGTCCTCTCCGACCCCGCGGCGCAGACGCCGCTGGTCGGCGCGTCCGGCGCCGTCGCCGGCGTGGTCGCCGCCTACCTGATGCTCCATCCGCGCCAATGGGTCTGGATCCTCGTCCTGATGCGTATTCCCATCCGGCTGCCGGCGTACTGGGTGCTGGGGTTCTGGGTGCTGTTCCAGTTCTACTCGATCCTCGTCGCCCAGCCGGGCGAGCAGGTCGCGTGGTGGGCGCATGTCGGCGGCCTGGTGACCGGGGCGGTCCTGGTTCTCGTCATGCGCCGGCGCGGCGTGCCGCTCTTCGATCGCGGGGCCTGACACGCCGCGGGGGGTGATGACGAGGCCCGTGTTGACGATGCACGGGGGCGCCGATAGGGTCCGCGCCCGTTCCCAAAGGGTTCTGAAGGCGCTCCGATGAAGGTGCTCGTGCCCGTCAAGCGGGTGGTGGATTTCAACGTCAAGGTCAGGGTCAAGCCGGACGGCTCGGGGGTCGACCTCGCGAACGTCAAGATGGCGATGAACCCGTTCGACGAGATCGCGGTCGAGGAAGCGTTGCGGCTGAAGGAGGCCGGCAAGGCGAGCGAGGTGGTGGTGGTCTCGATCGGCCCGGCGCAGGCGGCGGAGACCATCCGCACCGCCCTCGCCATGGGCGCCGACCGCGGCATCCTGGTCAGGACCGACCAGCCGACCGAGCCGCTCGGCGTCGCCAAGGCGCTGAAGGCGGTGGTCGCGGCCGAAGAGCCCGGCCTCGTCATCCTCGGCAAGCAGGCGATCGACGACGACTGCAACCAGACCGGCCAGATGCTCGCCGCGCTCCTCGGCTGGCCGCAGGCGACCTTCGCCTCGAAGCTCGTCGTCGACGGCGATACCGCGACGGTGACGCGCGAAGTCGACGGCGGCCACGAGACGCTTCGGCTGACGCTGCCGGCGATCGTCACCACCGACCTCAGGCTCAACGAACCGCGCTACGCCTCGCTGCCCAACATCATGAAGGCGAAAAAGAAGCCGATCGACGAGAAGACGCCGGAAGAGCTCGGCGTCGATCTCGCGCCGCGGCTCAAGGTGCTCAAGGTGGTCGAGCCCAAGGGCCAGCGGAGCGGCAAGCGCGTTTCCTCCGTGGCCGAACTGGTCGACAAGCTCAAGAACGAGGCCCAGGTCCTGTGACGACGCTGCTCATCGCCGAACACGACAACACATCGGTCAAGGACGCC
Source organism: Bauldia sp. (assembly GCA_022841545.1). Taxonomy (GTDB): domain Bacteria; phylum Pseudomonadota; class Alphaproteobacteria; order Rhizobiales; family Kaistiaceae; genus Bauldia. Next base: position 13,603 of record JALHRF010000128.1, read on the forward strand.
ACGGCCCGCGCGCTGACCGCGGCCAGAGCGCTCGGCGGCGACGTGCATGTGCTGGTCGCCGGCAAGGACTGCGGCGCGGCCGCCGCCGAGGCGGCGAAGCTCGACGGCGTCGCGAAAGTGCTCCACGCCGAGAGCGACGCGCTCGGCCACCAGCTCGCTGAGCCGGTCGCGGCCCTGATCGTCGCGCTCGCCGGCCCCTATGACGCGATCGTCGCGGCGGCGACCAGCGCCGGCAAGAACGTGATGCCGCGGGTCGCCGCGCTTCTCGACGTGATGCAGATCTCCGACGTGACGGCCATCGTCTCGCCCGACACCTTCGAGCGGCCCATCTATGCCGGCAATGCCGTCGAGACCGTGCAGTCGGGCGATGCGAAGAAGGTCGTCACCATCCGGCCCGCGGCGTTCAAGCCGGCAGAGGCCGGCGGCAACGCGCCGGTCGAGACCGTGGACGCCTCCGCCGCGATCGCGGGCAAGACGGCCTTCGTCGGCGCCGAGCTCGTCAAGCTGGCGCGGCCGGAATTGACCTCGGCCCGGATCGTGATTTCGGGCGGGCGGGCATTCCAGTCGGCGGAGAATTTCCGGAAGTATCTCGAGCCGCTGGCCGACAAGCTCGGCGCGGCGATCGGCGCCTCCCGGGCCGCCGTCGATGCGGGCTATGCGCCGAACGACTACCAGGTCGGCCAGACCGGCAAGGTCGTGGCCCCCGACCTCTACATCGCCTGCGGCATTTCCGGCGCGATCCAGCATCTCGCCGGCATGAAGGACGCCAAGGTGATCGTCGCCATCAACAAGGACCCTGACGCCCCGATCTTCCAGGTGGCGGATTACGGGCTGGTCGGCGACCTCTTCACCATCCTGCCGGAGTTCGAAAAAGCCCTCTGAAACGCCGCCGAAGCGGGAAGGGGGCCGTTCTGCCCCCCCTTCCCGGTTGCTGCAAGGGTGGCGCCTCCATCTTCGCGCCTAGCGGCGTGGGCTCGGGATCGAGGGTCGCGACGGCAGGCTCGGCGGCTTGGAGGGCTTGGAGGGCACCGAGACGGGCCGGCTGATCACGGTGTTGCTGGCGTTGGCGGCGACCGAGGCGCTGGCGTTGCTGGTCTTGCCGGCGAATGCAGGCGCCGCGGTGAGCGACACCAGGGCGGCGGCGAGGATGACCTTGCGCATGGGAGTCTCTCCTTCGGGGTCTCGCGGTCCGTTCTCTCTGTCCGCCGCCGCCAGGACCGGGTTTTGCTGCGGGGCCTATCGGTTCGTCCGATGGAGAGAGACTGCGCCCGGTCCGTTTCAGGCCGATTTCGTCGGCGCCGCTATCGTGCTTCGCTTGTTTCGGTTCGCGTGGCGGCGTGCGCCATTCCGACGACCTCGCCCCCGATCTTTCCGCGCTCCGAACCGCACGGCGCAGTCCGGACAGAACCGGCAGGAGAGAATTATCGCGGGGTCTCGCTTGGCCGGGCAATTGCATGCAATCTTCGGGTCCCGGCGATTCCCGCGCCGAAGTCCGGAAGGAAAGCATGGTGGATATCGACTTCACGATCCCGAGCTTGAGCGCGGCCTACGCCGGAGGGATCGATCCTGTGGATGTCGTGCGCGAAGCCTTCCGGCGGATTGCGGCAGCGGATGATCCGGGCATTTTCCTCAGCCTCGCCGACGAGGAAGCGACGGTCGGTGCAGCCGGGCGGCTCGGATCGCACGACCTCGCGAAGCCGCTTTGGGGCATCCCCTTCGCGGTCAAGGACAACATCGACGTCGCGGGCCTGCCGACGACTGCGGCCTGTCCGGCCTATGCCTATACCCCGGCGCGATCGGCGGCCGTGGTGGAGCGGCTGCTCGCGGCCGGCGCCATCCTCATCGGCAAGACCAACCTCGATCAGTTCGCGACCGGGCTGGTGGGCGTGCGCACCCCTTATCCCGTCCCGCGGAACGCGATGGACCCGACGCTGGTGCCGGGCGGCTCCTCGTCCGGGTCGGCGGTGGCGGTGGCGCGCGGGCTCGTGTCCTTCGCCCTCGGCACGGATACGGCCGGTTCCGGCCGGGTTCCTGCGGCGCTCAACAACATCGTCGGGCTGAAGCCGACCCGCGGCGCGCTGTCCGCCCGCGGCGTCGTGCCGGCCTGCCGCAGCCTCGACTGCGTCTCGGTGTTCGCCGGCACGGTGGCCGACGCCTGGGCGGTCGCCTCGGCGGCGGCCGGATATGACGCAGAGGACGCCTGGTCGCGAAGGATCGCCCTCGGCGGCATGGCGCTGCCGCCCGTGGTGCGGCTCGGCGTGCCCGATGCCGCGAGCCTCACGGTCGGCAGCGATACCGCCGGCGCCGCCTTCGATGCCGCGCTCGGTTCGC
>JALHRF010000129.1 GCA_022841545.1 Bauldia sp.
CTGATGCTGATCGTCGGCGTGTTGGTGCTGATTGCGCTCCGCCGCTTCGACCTCGACCGGTTCCTCGGGAGGCGGTGATGGAGACCCGCGCCTCCCGCGTCCGTCATGCCCTGATCGTCGTCTGGCTGCTGGCGATGATTGCCTTCGTCTATCTGCCGAGCGTCGCGATCACGCTCGCCTCGCTCACCTCGAGCCGCTACTTCACCTTCCCCATCCCGCGCTGGGGCCTCGACTGGTGGCAGAAGACGCTTGCCTCGATCGAGATCCACCAGATTCTGAAGACGTCGATCAGCATCGCCGCGGTAGTGACGGTGATCGCGGTGGTGCTCGCCTTCTTCGGCGCGCTCGCCTTTGCCCGCTACGACTGGAAGGGGCGGTCCTGGTACCAGAAGCTGGTGCTCTTGCCGATCTTCTTCCCGCAGTCCGTGCTTGGCCTCGCGCTGCTTCTCTGGTTCAACGCGCTCGGCCTCCAGCTCTCCTGGCAGACCGCGGTTTTCGCGCACCTGGTCTGGATCGTGCCGGTGGTGACGCTGGTGATCTCGATCCAGGTCTACAGCTTCGACCCGGCGCTGGAGGAGGCGGCCTTCGACCTCGGCGCGACGCGCTGGCAGGTGTTTCGCGAGGTTACGATCCCGGTCCTGATGCCGGGCATTTTCTCAGGCGGCCTGTTCGCGTTCCTGCTCTCGTGGGGCAACTTCCCGCTGTCGCTGTTCACCACGGGAGCCGACACCACGGTGCCGGAGTATCTTTACGCCAAGATGGTGGCCGGCTACACGCCCGGCGTGCCGGTGCTCGGCACGATCTCGACCGTCGGCGCCGTCGTCCTCCTGATCGGGGGGTATCTCGTGATGCTGGCGCTCAATCGCCGCCGGCGGTCGGCCGCCTGAGCCATGCGCTGCCTAGCGAACGTCGACCGTCGCGAGTTGCCACGCCCAGAGCAGATCGTCGCGTTCCAGAAGCTCCGGGTAGTCGTCGATTGGGTAGATGATCCAGATCGGCTTCTTGTCGTCGGCCAACGGCTCCCCGTTGACGCTGGTCGCGAGGAGCACGGGAAAGTCCCCGATGACGTCCATGCCGATCTCCCCGGAGTAGCCATTGAGGGCGGTCGCCACCACCGTCGCGCCGTTCGCGCCGACCGCATCGAGCACCGTGCTGAAACGCACGCCTTGCCAGGCCGGCGTTCCCTCCGTCCAGTCGGTGCTGGTCTTGACCTCGTCGGCTCCGAGCGCGTCGAGCATCGCCCGGTCGAACTCGGCCTTGCCGGGGGCGTTGGTCTCTGCGATGGCGCCGGTGATCGTGAGCACGACCGGGCCGGTCGGATGGGCAAGGGGCTCGGCGATGGCTGATCCCGCCGGCGCCACCAGAGATGCCATCAACAGGCAGAGGGCGCGCGAGACCGTGACGTGGCTACGGACGGACATGGGTCTCTCCAAGAGGCCGGTTGAGGCGGGAACGATACCGGGTGCGCCCGTCCGCTCGCGGCATGGTAGCAGCGGCAGGGACCGGTTTGAACCAGTCGGTCTGACCAACAACACGCAATCGAAAGCGGAGGGATAAGAGATGCTCACGTCGCTCGACGGCAAGTCGGCACTGGTCACCGGGGCGAGCAAGGGGATCGGCAAGGGCATCGCCCGGGTCTTCGCCCGCCACGGCGCGAAGGTGCTGGTGGTCGCCAGGAACCTCGACGCGGCCGAGGCCACTGCCGCCGAAATCGTCGCCGCCGGCGGGAATGCCTCGGCCTTCGCCGCCGACATCCGCGAACTCGACACGATGGAGGCGGCGGCGGCGGCGGCGGTGGATCGGCATGGCAGTCTCGACATCCTCTGCGCCAATGCCGGCATCTTTCCGCAGGCCAAGATCGAGGCCATGACGCCCGACCAGTGGGACGAGGTGATCGACACCAACCTCAAGGGCACGTTCATTTCGGTGAAGGCTTGCATCCCGGCGTTGAAGGTGAGCGGGGAAGGGCGGATCGTGATCACCTCGTCCATCACCGGGCCGGTGACCGGCTACCCCGGCTGGACGCACTACGGCGCGTCGAAGGCCGGGCAGCTCGGCTTCCTCCACACCGCCTGCATCGAACTGGCCAGATACGGGATCACGGTCAACGCGGTCCTGCCGGGCAACATCGTGACGGAAGGGCTCGAAGGCCTCGGCGGGGATTACCTCAAGACCATGGCGGCCTCGATACCGCTGAAGCGCCTCGGATCGGTCGAGGACATCGGCTACGCGGCGCTGTTCCTCGCCTCGAAGGAGGCCGGGTACATCACCGGTCAGACCATCATCGTCGACGGCGGCCAGATCCTGCCGGAGTCGCTCGAGGCGCTGAACGCGTAACGAACGCCTTTCATCCGGCCGACCCCGGCCTTGAGCCGGAGGAGTGCCGGGACCCTGAGACGCGAGGACTCTGGACCGGATCAGTCGAGACCGAAGTGCAGATTTGGATTACGCCTGCCCCAACGGCTCGCCAGGGACGTAGGCGTGATAGCGCGGCTTTCCAACGTCGGCGGTATCTCGGGGCCCGGGTCTCGCGCTCGCCCGGTCATGACGGGCGGGCCGACCTACCCGTTGAGCATCCGTGCCCGATACGTCCGCGGCGACGCCCCGGTCCAGCGGCGGAAGGCGCGGGAGAAGGCGGAGAGTTCGGAGTAGCCAAGGAGCATCGCGATCTCCGAGACGGGCAGGTGACGCTGCCTGAGGTAGGAGAGGGCGAGATCGCGGCGGACGTCCTCGACCATGTCCTTGTAGGTGAGGCCGGCCGCCTGAAGGTCCTGGTGCATGGCGCCGGCGGGCGCGCGGAGCTCCGCCGCGACGTCCTCAAAGGACGGATAACCGGCCGGCAGCTTCATGCGGATCGCGGTCCGTATACGGTCGAGCAGGAAGCCGTCCTCGGCCTCCTGCGAGCCGAGCTGCTCGAGGCAGGTCTGCATCACCGCGAGCAGGCGGAGGTCGCGGGCCGGCATTGGCCGCGACAGCACGTCGGGCCGGAAGAGGAGCGCATTCGTTACCTGGCTGAAGTAGACCGGCGCGCCAAAGGCGGACTCGTGCTCCCGCGCCATGGCGGGCTTCGGATGTTCGAAATGCACTTCTTCCGGCGACCAGCGGGCGCCGCAGCACTCGCGAATGACGTTGAAGAACATGCCGAGGGACAACTCCGCGTCCTGCCTGCGCTCGACGATCTGCGGCGCGACGATGCGGTATTCGAGGCGGACGAGACCGGTGTCGTCGCCACAAAGGCGCATCACCGAGCTTTCCTGGTGGAAGCGGAACAGGCGGACGAGACACTCGAGCGCGCCGCCGAGGGTGGGGGCCGAGATCGCCGCATAGCCCCACATGCCGAGGTCGCGGGGCTGGAAGCGGTTGCCGAACCAGAGACCGAAGTTGTCGTTGCCGGTCTGGCGGGCGGATTCCTCGAAGAGCTGGACGAAGGCGCTGAGCTGGAGCTTGAGCGTGGGCGAGCCGGCGAGATCGGGGAGGATGCGGGCGTCGCCGAAGATGCGGTCGACGTCGCCCCCGCACTCCTCGATGTAGGAGCCGATGCCGGTGGCGGCCGAGGCGAGCACGCCGGGTGCGCTCTGCCTGCCGACGGCCGTGGCGCCGATTTCCGCCGAGGTCACATCCATACCGTCCCGGCCTTCCCGGCCGGTCATCCGCCGGCCCGGGGGATAATGCTTGCACGGGCCGTGCCAGCAATCAAGGAACGGGCGGCGATGGCTGGGGAAGGGGCTGCATCCAGAAACGCCCCCGATTCCGTTGGGAGGGGCGGTGTTCTGCGATGGAGCGCGAATCTTGTACCGGCCCAAAAAGCAGGACGGGGCGGCCGAAGCCGCCCCGTCCGCAGTCGCATCCCACCCCTGGGATGAGGGACGATCAGACGGAGTAGTACATATCGAATTCGACCGGGTGCGGCGTCATCTCGAAGCGCGCGACTTCCTCCATCTTCAGCTCGATGAAGGAGTCGATCATGTCGTCGGCGAACACGTCGCCGGCCTTGAGGAAGGCGCGGTCCTTGTCGAGACTGGCGAGCGCCTCGCGGAGCGAGCCGCAGACCGTCGGAATCCGCTTCAGCTCCTTCGGCGGCAGGTCGTAGAGGTTCTTGTCCATCGCCTCGCCCGGATGGATCTTGTTCTTGATGCCGTCGAGGCCGGCCATCAGCATCGAGGAGAAGGCGAGGTAGGGGTTCGCGCCCGGATCGGGGAAGCGGACCTCGACGCGCTTGGCCTTCGGGTTGTTGGTCACGGGGATGCGGCAGGAGGCCGACCGGTTCCGCGACGAGTAGGCGAGCAGCACCGGCGCCTCGTAGCCGGGCACAAGCCGCTTGTAGGAATTGGTCAGCGGGTTGGTGAAGGCGTTGAGCGCCTTGGCGTGCTTGATGATGCCGCCGATGTAGAACAGGCAATCCTCCGACAGGTCGGCGTAGAGCTTGCCCGCGAAGAGGGGCTTGCCACCCTTCCAGATCGACTGGTGGACATGCATGCCCGAGCCGTTGTCGCCGTAGACCGGCTTCGGCATGAAGGTCGCCGTCTTGCCGTAGGCATTGGCGACATTGTGGATGCAGTATTTGTAGATCTGCAGATGGTCGGCCATCGTCACCAGCGGGCCGAACTTCATGCCGAGCTCGTGCTGGGCCGAGGCGACCTCGTGATGGTGCTTCTCGACCCTGACCCCCATCGAGGCCATGGCGCCGAGCATCTCCGACCGCATGTCCTGGAGCGAGTCCATCGGCGGCACCGGGAAGTAGCCGCCCTTCTTGGCGATGCGGTGACCGAGGTTGCCCATCTCGTACTCGGTGTCCGAGTTGATGGGCAGTTCGCCGTCATCGAGCCGGAAGCCGGTGTTGTAGGGCGTTGCCGAATAGCGAACGTCGTCGAAAACGAAGAACTCGGCCTCGGGACCGAAATAGCAGATGTCGCCGATCTTGGTCTGCTTGAGGTAGGCCTCGGCCTTCTTGGCGATCGACCGCGGGTCGCGGCTGTACGGCTCGTCGGTGAGCGGCTCGAGCACGTCGCAGACCATGGAGAGCGTCGTCTGCGCGAAGAAGGGGTCGACCACCGCGGTGGAGGGGTCGGGCATGAGCTTCATGTCCGATTCGTTGATGACCTTCCACCCGGCGATTGACGAACCGTCGAACATCGTGCCTTCAGAGAAGATCTCTTCGTCGATCATCGAAATGTCGAACGTCACGTGCTGCCACTTGCCGCGCGGATCGGTGAAGCGCAGATCGACGTATTTCACGTCCTTGTCCTTGATCAGCTTAAGGACGTCTTTGGCGGTCGCCATGTGGTCTCCTTCTCATTCCTCTGAGTTCAAATTGTTCACGGACTTCGACCGGCGATCGGAATGATCGGCCCGGGCAAATCAGGGGTGGGGTGGAAAACGGCAGCGCAGGATCAGATCGCGTCCATCCCGCTCTCGCCGGTGCGAATGCGGACCGCCTCCTCGATGTTGGAAACGAAAATCTTGCCGTCGCCGATGCGCCCGGTCTGCGCCGCCTTGCGGATCGCGTCGACGGCGCGTTCGACCATGTCGTCGCCGAGCACGACCTCGACTTTCACCTTGGGGAGGAAGTCGACCACGTATTCGGCGCCGCGATAGAGTTCGGTATGGCCCTTCTGCCGTCCGAAGCCTTTGGCCTCGGTAACCGTGATCCCCTGCAGGCCGACTTCCTGGAGCGCCTCCTTCACCTCGTCGAGTTTGAACGGCTTGATGATGGCCTCGATTTTCTTCATTTAGTCCATGTCTCCGAAGGTCGGCGCGGGTGCATCAGTTCCGCGGGGATGCAGGCCGCTTTGCAGACTCCATGCCAGCATTGCGGGTCATGGAACCCGTCCAGAAATTAGGCTAGTCCGTGCATTGCAGCATGATCGGGGCGGTCCGGTTCGTCAATGCTGATGAAGGATTGTGCAGTTGACTAAAGAAACATCACTTGGCGCTGAGTGGGCGTCGCGGTTCGAGACGTTGCTGGGCGATCAGGTCGGAACGGCAAAGGGGCGACCCGATCCTGCCGACTCGGTGCCTTCCTCCGGAGGGGGGCGAACCGACGAAGCGATCCCCGTCGGCGACGAGCCTGTGGAACTCCTGACTCCGGAGGAGATGGGCGAGGCGGACCGTTGGACGATCGCAGGCGGGACCGAGGGCTCCCTTCTCATGGAGCGCGCAGGGGAGGCGGTTGCGGCCGCCGCCGCAGCGATGACGTCGCCAGGGAGCCGCATCGCCGTTCTCGCGGGGCCGGGGAACAATGGCGGGGACGGTTTCGTCGCGGCGAGACTCCTGAAGGCCGCCGGTTTCGACCCCACGGTGTTCCTGGTTGGCGATCTGAGTGGCTTGAAGGGCGATGCTGCGTTCATGGCGCGGCAATGGAGTGATCCCGTCGTTCGGGCCAGTCGGGATTTCCATCGAGGCGCCGACTTGATCATCGATGCGCTTTTCGGCGCCGGCCTCGACCGCCCGGTGGAGGGCGAAGCCGCAGAGGCGATCCTTGGCGCGAACGAGAGCGGGGTTCCGATTCTGGCGGTCGACCTGCCAAGCGGCGTCGACGGCCGATCCGGCGCCATCCTCGGCCATGCGATTGCTGCTCGCGAAACGGTTACGTTCTTCCGCAGGAAGCCCGGCCATCTGCTGCTGCCCGGCCGGACGCTTGCCGGTGCGGTCACCCTTGCCGACATCGGCATCGACCCCTCGGTGCTGAAGGAGATCGCGCCGGCGGCCTTCCACAACAACCCGAAGCTGTGGCTCGACGAGTTTCCGCGGCCGAGGTCCGATGGCCACAAGTATCACCGCGGGCATGCCCTGGTCGTGTCGGGTCCGCTGACGGCGACCGGCGCGGCGCGGCTGGCGGCGCGCGGCGCGCTCCGTGCGGGGGCGGGGCTCGTCACCGTGGCCTCGCCCGCCGACGCAATCATGGTCAACGCCTCGAATCTCACGGCCGTGATGCTCGTTCGCCTGTACGGGGCCGAGGGACTTGCCGAAATCCTTGCCGACCGGCGCAAGAATGCCGTGGTTCTCGGGCCGGCGCTTGGCGTCGGCGACGAAACCGCCGCGATGGTCGGTGCGGCGCTGGGATCGGAAGCGGCGGTGGTGATAGACGCCGACGGCATCACGTCCTTCGCTGACAGTCCCGACGCCCTGTTCGCGCCGATCCGGGCCCGCGCGGCGCCGGTCGTGCTCACCCCGCATGACGGCGAATTCGCCCGTCTCTTCGCCGACTTCGCCGAACTGGCGTCGAAGCTCGATCGGGCCAGGCACGCCGCCGAACGGTCGGGAGCCATCGTTGTCCTCAAGGGGCCGGATACCGTCGTTGCGGCGCCGGACGGACGGGCTGCGATCGCCGACAATGCGCCGCCCTGGCTGGCTACGGCCGGGGCCGGGGACGTGCTCGCCGGCATCGTCGGCGGCCTGCTCGCCCAATCCATGCCGGCTTTTTCCGCCGCCGCCGCCGGGGTATGGCTGCACGGCGATGCCGCGGCGCAGTTCGGGCCGGGTCTGATCTCGGAGGACTTGCCGGAGGCGCTGCCGCGCGTGTTGTCGGGCCTTTTCGATCCCGCGCGAAACTTGGCGCTTTCCCTTTGATTGGCGCGACACCAGTTGTTATAGAGGCGGCGCCTCGGCCGGAGCCGCGCCGGGGCTCGCGGGCGTGGCGAAACTGGTAGACGCGCGGGATTTAGGTTCCCGTGACGAAAGTCGTGGGGGTTCAAGTCCCTCCGCCCGCACCAGGTCTTGCGGGCGGTGAAGGGGCTCGCGAAGCCGATCGCAGATCGAGCAGCGCGACCAGACGTCTTCACGAATTCCATGGGTTAGCAGGGATTATAGAGAATGCAGGTCAATGCGACGGTGGTCGAAGGTCTGAGGCGGGAATTCGAGGTGGTGGTGCCGGCTGCCGAACTTGACGACCGGCTCGCCGCACGGCTCAACCAGCTCAAGGACGAGGTCCGCATCAAGGGCTTCCGCCCGGGCAAGGTTCCGGTCAGCCATTTGAAGCGCCTCTATGGCCGCTCGGCGATGGCGGAGATCGTTCAGAACGTCATCAACGAGGTGGCGCGCGAAACGCTGGCGGATCGCGGTGAGCGTGCGGCGCTCCAGCCCGATTTCAAGCTGCCGGAGGACGAGGGCGCGGCGGAGAAGATCCTGACCGGGGACGCCGACCTCACCTATACGATGACCTACGAGGTGCTTCCCAAGGTCGAACTGGGCAGTTTCTCCTCGATTGCGATCGAGCGGCCCGTCGCGGAAATGTCGGATGCCGAGGTTGACGAAGAGGTGACGAAGCTCGCCGAGAGCGCTCGCACCTTCACGACCAAGAGCGGTGGCGCCGAGACCGGCGACCGCCTCACGATCGCCTATGCCGGCAAGGTCGACGGCGAGCCGTTCCCGGGCGGCACCGACGAGAACGCCATGATCCGCCTCGGCACCAGCCAGTTCATCCCTGGCTTCGCCGAGCAGCTCGACGGCCTCGCCGCAGGCGACGAGAAGACGATCACCGTCACCTTCCCGGAGGACTACGGTGCGCGGCACCTCGCCGGCAAGGAGGCGACCTTCGACATCACGGTCAGGGACGTGGCGGCGCCTGATCCGATTATCATCGACGATGAACTCGCCAAGCGGCTCGGACTGGAATCGCTCGATCAGCTTCGCGACGCGATCCGGCAGCAACTCCAGACCCGCTATGGCATGCAGACCCGTCAGAAGGTCAAGCGCCAGCTCCTCGATCAACTCGACACGATGCACACGTTCGATTTGCCGCCGAAGATGGTCGAGCAGGAGTTTGACAATATCTGGCGCCAGATCGTCGGCGAGATGGGCCAGACTGGCCGAACCTTCGAGAGCGAAGGGACGACCGAGGAAGCGGCGCGCGAGGATTACCACAAGATCGCCGAGCGCCGCGTTCGGCTGGGCCTCGTCCTTTCCGAGATCGGCGAGAACAACAAGATCGAGGTGACGGAGCCCGAAGTGCAGCGTGCACTGCAGGCCCAGCTTCGCCAGTTCCCCGGTCGCGAGCAGCAGCTGATCGACTACTACCGCTCCAACCCCGACGCGATCGCCTCGCTCCGGGCTCCGATCTTCGAGGAGAAGGTGGTCGATTACCTGCTCGAGCTGGTCAAGGTCACCGACAAGACCGTCTCGCGCGAGGAACTGATGAAGGAAGACGAGGAAGAGGTCTCCGCGTCGGCCTGACCCTGGCATTCCGCAAAACAGCGGGGCAAGGGCGGAGCGGGCTTGAACGCCCCGCTTCCGCCCGCTGACCCATGAGCCGGACGGCGTCAGCGCGACGCGGAACGCGAACTCTCCGGACTTGACCGGGGTCTCGGTCGTCCGGGGACCGGTAGTTTCGCGCGCACTCCAAGTCCGGCCGCTGTCCTGAAACGGCCGGCCGCCATCGGCAACATGTCCAACTATTCACTTGCGGGCGGGCGTCCTCGCTTCGTATCGCTGTTCCCGGCGACATAGCGACAGGGTCGGCGTAGTGCCGGCCGCGGGAGGGAATTCATGGTGAAGGTGGTCGCCAGGCAGCCCGTCGACGCTGCGGCGCTCGACAAGCTCCAGAGTGTGCTGGATCCGGACGACGCGGTCTTCTCGGACGGTAGGCCGAGCCGCTTCACCGTCGAAGCCGATGATGTTCGTGCCGAGGTCAAGGGCAAGGGATTCGCGTACTTCGCGTTCACCGATACCCCGCAATCCGGAACGATCTCCGAGATCAAGATCTACGTCCAGGATGACCTGGCCTACGTCATCAAGGATGCCGGCATCGATATCGCCAAGATGATCGACAACCCGCCAACGGCCGACTCCGGGTTGCGGAAGCTGTTTTCGGGCAAGGACACCTTCATGGGCTCGAGCGGGGATGACGTCTTCGCCGCCGGCGCCAAGAACGACAAGCTTTCCGGCAAGGGAGGCGACGATGAGCTATACGGCGATGCCGGGAAGGACGTGCTCGACGGCGGCAAGGGCTCGGATACGCTTGACGGCGGGAGCGGTAAGGATACCTATTTCTTTCGGGATCCGCCGGGGAGCGGCATCGACACGATCGTCAAGTTCGAGACGGGAGAGACGTTCAAGATCGCCAGGAGCGACTTCGCCGGGCTCGCCAAGGGTCAGCTCGCGGGCGACCGGTTCGTCGAGGGCACGGAAGCGCAGGACGCGAACGATCGCTTCATCTATGACTCTACGACCGGTGCAGTCTATCACGACTCGGACGGCACTGGCGGCGCCGCACAAATCCAGTTTGCCCGCATTCTGGCCGATCCGGGCAACTTTGGCGCCGGCAACATCTTCGTGGTCTGACGCCCTGAACCGATAGCGCGGTCGGGTCACGTCGGGCGGAAACTCCTCGGAAGGCACGATGGCCACCAGGCTGGAGCGCGCGATCGATTGGGGGACGAAGCTCAAGGGCCCTGAGGTCACCTATCGCTTCGTCGACAAGGGCGAGACGAGCCCCACCGCATTCGGCAAAGTGGTTTCCAAAGGCTTCGGCGCCTATGAGAAGGCGCAATTCAAGGAGGCCCTGAAGCTCTACGCTTCGTTTACCGACCTTCGCTTTCGGCAGGAAGGCGGCTCGTCGGACTCCGACCTGTCTTTCACGAGCTACAAGGACGACAAGAACTCGCTCGGGGCCATGGGGCCGCCGGGATACGGGCTGTCCGGCGGCTACGGTGCGTTCAACTACCGGGGGATTGGCTGGGATTATCAGGAGCCCGGTAGCGGCGGCCTTGAGCAGGGTGGCTTCGGCTTTGTCACCATCATCCATGAGCTCGGCCACGGTCTGGGACTGGCGCATCCTCACGACAATGGCGGCGGCTCGAGCGTCTTCCCCGGTGTGGGCAGTTCGGGCGATCTCGGCCGCTTCGACCTGAATCAGGGCGTCTACACCGTGATGTCGTATAACGACGGGTGGGAGACCAATCCGCAGGGCGAGCCGCCAGGATACGCGTACGGCTACGAGGGGACGCCAATGGCGATCGATATCGCCGTCCTTCAGAGCAAGTATGGCGTCAATGACACCTACCACAAGGGTGCGAACACCTACCGCCTTCCGGACGCCAACGAGTCCGGGACCTTCTACGCCTGCATCTGGGACGCTGGCGGTCGCGACGCCATCGTCTGCGACAGCGATGCTTCGGCGACCATCGACCTCAGGGCGGCGACGCTCAAGTCCAAGCCGGGAGGGGGTGGTTTCATTTCATATGTGGACGGCATTTTCGGCGGTTTCACCATCGCGAACCAGGTGACGATCGAGAACGCCCGAGGCGGCGCCGGCGACGACGTCATTGTCGGCAATGGCGCTGCCAATCGCCTCGTCGGCGGAGACGGTGACGACGTGATCTACGGCCGCGGTTCCGGCGACCGGCTGAACGGCGGCGTCGGCGCTGACCACCTCGTTGGGGGCGGGGGCGCCGACCAGCTTCGCGGGGGCGCCGGTGACGATGTCCTTCTCGGAGGCCGCGGCGCGGATGAGCTCAACGGCGGCTTGGGGGCGTCGACGCTCACCGGAGGCCCGGGCAAGGATCGTTTCGTGTTCGATGTGGACCCATTCAGCGGATCGATCGCGACGATTACGGATTTTGCGCCGGCCGCCGACTTGATCGTGATCTCGTCCGGCGCGTTCGCCGGGGTTGGACCCAGCGGGTTCCTCGATGCCGCCGCCTTTGGGCTGGGCACTGTCGCTACCGACGCGGCCCAACGCATCCTCTACGATCACGGCACCGGTGCGCTCCGCTATGACCCGGACGGCAACGGCGGCCTCGCGGCAGCCGAGTTCGCGAGGCTCGGGCCGGGTCTGGCGGCGAGCCATACGGATTTCGTCGTCGCCGCGTGACGATCACTGACCGGCGCCGCAGTCCCGCCGCCGGAATCGCGTTCAGCGATGACGCGAGATGTTCGCTATGATTTCATATAGCCAACGGCCGGCTACGCCGTTTTTGGACCGTTGAGCACGGGAGTGTTGAGAGCAGTCGATGTCCACGCCATGGATCAATACGGTGCCGACGACGAAGTTCACCCGCGCCGATGGCAATGAGGGAGCGCTGCAGTACGGCGTGAAATGGGGGGGCGGCTACGGCCAGGGTGTCGTGCTGACCTACAGTTTCCCCGACGGCAAGGCCTGGTTCATCAATGGATACGCGGAATTCGACAGCTGGTCTGCGCTGAACAGACGCGAGACGGCGGCGGTGCGGACGGCACTGGACGAATGGTCGTCCGTCGCCGGCGTCACGTTCGTCGAGGTGAACGACGGGAGGAAGGTCGTCGGCGACCTCCGTTTCGCCATCACCGATGAGGGCGGGGACGAGGCGGCCCACGCGTATTACCCCTGGCACACGCCCGACGGCGGCGACGTCTGGTTCAAGAACGGCGAATGGCACGATCGCCCGAACAGTGCGATCAAGAAGGGTTCATACGACTATCTGGTCGTGCTGCACGAGATCGGCCACGCGATCGGGCTCAAGCACCCGTTCGAGGCGCCGCAGAAGCTGCAGGGCGCTTACGACCACTACGCCTTTACCATCATGTCGTATTCGGCGAGCGCCTGGAGCGAAAGCAACTACGCGAGCTTCTACCCGACCACGCCGATGTATTACGACCTGGTCAACATCCAGGGCATGTATGGACGTGGCGCCCACAATCCGGGCAACACCATCTACACGTTCAAGGATGGCAAGAACTACTGGCAGACGATCGACGACAGCGGCGGCATCGACACCATCGTCCATAAGGGCAGCGACAAGGCGATCATCGATCTCGGCATTGGCCACTGGAGCGCCCTCGGCCGCAAGATCGAGTTCAGTAACAGCTCGACCAAGTGGACGGTGGCGATCGGGCCGGACACCCTCATCGAGAACGCCACCGGCGGCTCCGGCAAGGACAAGATCATCGGCAACAGCCTCGACAACGTTCTCGCGGGCGGCAAAGGCAAAGATGTTCTCATCGGCGGCGAAGGGGCGGACAGCTTCGTGTTCAACGTGAAGCCCGCGGCGCGCAATGTCGACACGATCAGGGACTTCACCGTCGGCGAGGACATCATCCGGCTCGCGCAGAAGGTTTTCGATGCCTTGTCGCCCGGCGTCCTGACCGCCGAAGCCTTCGACACGCATTTCGACTATGCGGGAGGCGTCCTCGCCTATCAGGGCAAGGCGTTCGCCCAGCTCAACGGAGCGCCGGCGATCGACGAGGGCGATCTGCTGGTGGTCTGACGAGCGCGCCCCGATGCGCCTCACGGGAAGGCAGTGGGCCTTCCTGCAGGCTTGAATCGGGACGCTGCGTGACGCAATGGTCCGACGCGGCGGACAGATTGGGGAAACTCGCACGTGGCCAAGGATGCAGGGAAGAAGGCAGCGGCGGATCCGCTGATCCCGGCGAAGACGCCGTTCGGATACAACGTCGGCGTCAACTACGAGAGTTGGGAGGTTGGCCGGACCGGCTATTCGATCACCGCCGACCTCGACCAGATCTACGACAATTTCCGGCTGATCCGGACCTACCACGATGCCGGTTTTGACGTGACGCCGGTGATCGACGGCACCCAGGCGCAGGTGATCGACTGGGTCGTCAAGCATCCCGGCACGGAACTCGTGATGGGAACCAATATCAGCGCGGTGGCGCAGCTTTCAGGCGGCGTCTGGTCCGCCGGCCTGATGAGCAGCGGCACGACGTATACCGACCTCTGGGTCGACATGCTGATCGACGCCTTCGGCAGCGTCGCCAAGGTCAAGGCCGGGCTCAGGGCGATCCTCCTCGGCAACGAACTCGACATGAACGGGCCGCCGCCGACCGACACGAATTTCAGCGCTTACGTCGACACCTGGATTCCTGCCGCTTTCGACAACCTCAAGGCGTCGCTGGCCGCCAAGGGCCTCGGCGCGATTCCGATCACCACGTCGATTGCGAATTACGGCGTCACCAATGAAGTCTCGGTGAAGGTTCCCGCCTACATCGTCGCGCACTGGAGTTCCGCCTGGAACAACGGCGAACCGTTCGTGATGTTCGACCAGTACACGCCCGACAACCAGCAGAGCACCGATTTCGGGGCGGTCGAGGCGTACTTCGAGGCGGTCGAGAAGGCGCTGGGCGCGCACCTCGAGGTGTTCGTCGGGGAGACCGGCTATTCGACCGACTGGGGCGACGCCAACCAGGAGAAGGTCTACAAGCAGATCGTCGCCTGGCTGAACGGCCAATACAAGGATGGCGGCAAGACCGTTCCCCTGTTCGCCTTCGTGGCCTTCGACCGTCCCGCATATCCCGACGGCGAGATCGGGTTCGGCATCTACGGCGAGAACAGCCAGTCCCAGCCGACCGGCCTCAAGCCGGACCTGGACGGGGTTCTGCCCGGCTGGACGACCGAGGCGATCACCTCGTCCTCCAGGAAGTCCGATGTGCTCTACGGCGGCGACGGCGCGGACAGGATCCTGGCCAAGGCCGGCGACGACATCGTCCTCGGGCTTGGCGGCCGCGACAAGCTCTTTGGCCAGTCTGGCGCCGACCTGATCATGGGCCTTGGCGGACGCGACATGCTTTTCGGCGGCCGTGGCGACGACTATCTCGATGGCGGCCGCGGCCGCGACGTCCTCAGCGGCGGCGCGGGCGAGAACGAACTCCGCGGCGGCCGGGGCGACGACATCTTCGTTCTGAAGGCCAATGGCACCGCCACGGTCCTCGACTTCGTCGACGGCGCCGACCGGTTCGGGCTCAAGGGCGACCTGCGGTTCGGCAAGCTCGACTTCACCGATATCGGAGGGCATACCGAGATCCGGTCGGGAAGCGACCTCGTGGCGGTCGTGGAGAACGCCGACCCGTCATCGTTCGGCAAGGACGACTTCTTCCATCTGTGACGGGCTTCGCCCCGCCGCAAGCGGGGCCCTGGCCGCAACCCCTTCCGGAATGGGCATGCCTGCCATATGTAAGGCCGGCATCGCCCCGGGGAATCGCGATCCCCCCCTTCAGAGCTTTCCATAGGAATCCCATGAGAGACCCGGTTGAATACTACATGCAGACGCTTGTCCCGATGGTGGTCGAGCAGACCAACCGCGGCGAGCGCGCCTATGACATCTATTCCCGGCTCCTCAAGGAGCGGGTGATGTTCATCACCGGTCCGATCGAGGACCATATGGCGACCCTGGTGACGGCCCAGCTCCTCTTCCTCGAGGCCGAGAACCCGAAGAAGGAGATCGCCATGTACATCAATTCGCCCGGGGGCGTGGTGACGTCCGGGATGGCGATCTACGACACCATGCAGTTCATCAAGCCGGCGGTATCGACCTTCTGCATGGGCCTGGCCGCATCGATGGGCTCGCTCCTCCTCACCGCCGGCACGGCCGGGATGCGCTTCGCGCTGCCCAATGCGCGGATCCTCCTGCACCAGCCGTCCGGTGGCTTTTCGGGGCAGGCTTCGGACATCGAGCGGCACGCCGAGGACATCATCAAGATGAAGCGGCGCCTTAACGAGATCTACGTGAAACACACGGGTCAGTCCTACGAGACGATTGAGCGCACGCTCGACCGCGACTTCTTCCTGACCTCTGAAGAGGCGCGGCAGTTCGGCCTGATCGACAAGGTGATCACGACCCGCGAAGAGGGCGAGACGGCGGCAAAAACTGGCTGACGAGGCTTCGTGTCCGGGACGCCGGCAGTCTTGCCGGTGTCCCGCGGCTCTGTTAACTGACGAAAGGCCGACGGTGCTTGGATAGGTTGCGTGGGTTGGTTTTTCCCGGAAATCGGCGTCTTGCCCACCAATCCCCG
>JALHRF010000130.1 GCA_022841545.1 Bauldia sp.
GGCAACGAGCAGATCGAGTATTTCGGTTCAGGGTCGGCCGACCGCGAAGGGTCGCGGAACTATGGCGGTATCAGGAACCCCGCGGTCGACGCGCTGATCCGCAAGATCGTGTCTGCTCCCGATCGCGACGACCTGATTGCCGCGACCAAGGCGCTCGACCGCGTCCTGCTCTGGAATCACTACCTCGTGCCGGGATGGACGCTCCGGGCGGCGCGGGTCGCGCGCTGGGATCGTTACGGGCACCCTGATCCGCTACCGGAATATGCCATAGGCTTCCCGCAGATCTGGTGGTGGGACGAGGCGCGTGCAGCCAAGGCGGCGGGGGCCGCGCAGTGAGCGGCCAACGCGCCGGCCTCACCCGTCGCGGGGCGCTCCGTCTCGGCGCCGCCGGCGCGCTCATGGCAGCGATGAAGCCATGGGCGTGGGCCGCCGGACGAACCGGGCTCCATGGGCTCTCGGTGTTCGGCGACCTCAAATACCCTGCCGGCTTCAGCCATTTCGACTACCTCAATCCGAATGCCCCAAAAGGCGGCCGCATCAACTTCCAGCCGCCCTATTGGTACTTCAACCAAAATCCCCAGACCTTCAACACGTTGAACACCTTCGTCCTCCGTGGCGATGCGCCGCCGCGGATGGAACTCTGCTTCGACGCGCTCATGACCCGGGCCACCGACGAGCCCGACGCGATGTACGGTCTGCTCGCCGAGACGATCGACGTCTCGGATGATGTCAACGTCTTCACGTTCCATCTCCGTCCCGAAGCGCGTTTCCACGATGGCTCGCCCATCACCGCCGAGGACGTCGCCTTTTCCTTCATGCTGCTCAAGACGGACGGCCACCCAAATCTCTCGCAGGTCATCCGGGAACTGGTGAGCGCCGAGGCGGCCGATCCCGCGACCGTGGTGGTGACTCTCTCCGGCAAGCAGGCCAGGGACACGATCCTGACCGTCGCCGGGCTCCCGGTCTTGTCGAAGGCTTTCTACACCGCCAACGACTTCCTTGCAGGCACTCTGACACCGCCGCTTGGCTCGGGGGCCTACAAGGTCGGCCGGGTGAGTGCCGGGCGGTACATCGAGTATGAGCGCGTCGCCGACTATTGGGGCAGGGACCTGCCAGTGAATGCGGGCGTCGCAAATTTCGACGCAATTCGCGTCGATTTCTTCACGGAGCGTCAGACGGCCTTCGAGGCTTTCAAGAAGGGCGAGATCACCTTTCGCGAGGAGTTCACCTCGATCACCTGGGCTCAGGACTACAATTTTCCGGCGATCGTCGAAGGAAAGGTGGCGAAGTCGCTTTTCCCGGCCGAGAAGCGTCCTTCGTTCCAGGGCTGGTTCTTCAATACCCGGCGCGGCAAGTTCGCTGACCCGCGCACCCGGCAGGCGATCGCCACGGCCTTCGACTTCGAGTGGTCAAACCGCAATCTCTTCTTCGACTCCTATACCCGGCTTCATTCTTGGTTCGAGAAGTCCGATTTCGCTGCGGTCGGGATGCCGACGCCCGAAGAACGCGCGCTGCTCGAACCTTACCGGGCCGAACTGCCGACGGAGGTGTTCGGCGAGGCGTTTGTGCCGCCTGTGAGCGACGGCTCGGGCCGCGACCGCAAGCTCCTGCGGCAGGCCTCGGAGCTCCTTACCGCGGCGGGGTGGACCCAGATCGGAAACAAGGTGACCGATGAGGAGGGTGCCCCACTCGAGGTCGAGTTCCTGATCGACGCCGCGGTCTTTGAACGCGTGCTCGCCCCTTATGTCGCCAATCTGAAGCTCATCGGCGTCGATGCGTGGATCAGACAGGTCGATCCGGTCCAGATGCAGGCTCGGCAAAACGACTACGATTTCGACGTGGCGATGTACGCACTGAGCCTGGAGCCGACTCCCCTTGACGGTCTCCAGCAGATCTTCGGCTCGAACGCTGCCGATACGCCTGGCACCTATAACCTCGCCGGCATCAGGGAACCGGTGGTCGATGCGCTCCTCGCGAAGCTCGCATCGGTGCAGAGCCGGGAGGAACTGCTGGCGATCACAAGGTCGATCGACCGGGTGATCCGGGCCAAGCACTACTGGGTGCCGAACTGGTACCGGCCGTTCCACAACGTGGCCCACTGGGACCTCTTCGGCTGGACCGAGAACAAGCCCGACTACGCATTCGCTCCCGAAACCACCTGGTGGTTCGATCGCGACAAGGCGACCGCAATCGGCATGGCCGGGTAGGACGACCAATGGGCGCCTACGTCCTCCGCCGCATTCTGCTCTTCATCCCGACGATCGTCGGGATCATGGCGATCAGCTTCCTCGTGGTGCAGTTCGCTCCGGGCGGCCCGATCGAGCGCATCATCGCCCAGATTCAGGGAACCGACGTCTCGGCCACCGGGCGCATTTCCGGCGGCGGCGGCGACTTCCAGGGCGTCGCCGATCCCGGCGCCGGCGGCGGTGAGATCAGCTCCCGCTATCGCGGCGCGCAGGGGCTGGACCCGGAGTTCATCAAATCCCTCGAAGTACAGTTCGGTTTCGACAAGCCGGCGATCGAGCGCTTCGGCCTGATGCTGTGGAACTATATTCGATTCGATTTCGGTGAGAGCTACTTCCGCGACATCAGCGTCATCGACCTGATCCTCGAGAAGATGCCAGTGTCGATATCGCTCGGCCTGTGGATGACGCTCCTCTCCTACGCAATCTCGATTCCGCTGGGGATCCGGAAGGCGATGCGCGACGGGTCCTCGTTCGATGTCTGGACCAGCGGCGTGATCATCGTCGCTTATGCGATCCCCGGCTTCCTCTTCGCCATCCTGCTCATCATCCTCTTCGCCGGCGGCAGCTTCTTCGACTGGTTCCCACTTCGAGGGCTGTGGTCGGACCAGTACGCCAACACCCCGTTCTGGGAATGGATTACCGACCCGCGGGCTATCGCGGACTACTTCTGGCACCTGGTGCTTCCGCTCACGGCGATCGCGCTGTCGGCTTTCGCCACCACGACGCTCCTCACCAAGAACTCGTTCCTCGACGAGATCCGGAAGCAATACGTGATGACAGCGCGGGCCAAGGGCCTCGGCGAGCGGGCGGTGCTCTACCGCCACGTCTTCCGTAACGCGATGCTCATCGTCATCGCCGGTTTCCCCGGTGCCTTCATCTCCGCCTTCTTCGCGGGCGCCCTCCTCATCGAGACGATCTTCTCGCTCGACGGGCTGGGGCTCCTCGGCTTCGAGTCGGTGATCAACCGCGACTACCCGGTGGTGTTCGCGACCCTGTTCATTTTCTCCCTGATGGGGCTACTGGTGAACCTCATCTCCGACCTCACCTACACCGCAATCGATCCCCGGATCGATTTCGAGACGCGCGAGGTCTGAGCTTGGACCAGGTTCTCGACCGCCGCAGTCTGGAGACGATCCACCCCGCGCCGGGGCAGACCGAGCCGCCGCCGCAGAAGCTCCGCATATCGCCGCTCAATCAGCGGCGCTGGAAGAACTTCAAGGCCAACCGGCGTGGCTACTGGTCGCTGTGGATCTTCCTCGTTCTTTTTGGGATGTCGCTGTTCGGCGAGCTGATCGCCAACGATCGGCCGATCGTCATCTCCTACAAGGGCGAGATTCTCTTCCCGATCTTCAATGACTATCCCGAGTCGAAGTTCGGCGGATTCCTCGCCACGACCGACTACCGCGACCCCTTCATCCAGGAGGAGATTCTCGCCAACGGCTGGATGGTATGGCCGCCGATCCGCTACGGCAACCGCACCGTCAACAACGAGATCGCCGAGCCGGCGCCGGCGCGGCCGTGGTGGATGATGACGCTCGAGGAGCGGTGCTCGCGCTATCCGCTCGGCGTCGAGGACATGAACTGTACGCTTGGCAACTGGAACTGGCTCGGGACGGACGACCAGGGGCGCGACGTCGTCGCCCGGCTGATCTACGGCTTCCGCATCTCGGTGCTGTTCGGCCTGACTCTGGCGGTGATCTCCTCGGTCATCGGCGTCTTCGCCGGGGCGGTGCAGGGCTATTTCGGCGGCTGGATCGACCTCATCGGCCAGCGCTTCATCGAGATCTGGACCGCGATCCCGGCGCTCTATCTGCTTCTCATCATCTCCTCGATCATCGCGCCGAGCTTCTTCGTGCTCCTCGGGATATTGCTTCTATTCTCCTGGGTGGCGCTGGTCGGCGTGGTCCGGGCCGAGTTCCTGCGCGGGCGGAACTTCGAGTACATCAACGCAGCGCGCGCCCTCGGCGTCTCCAACATCACCATCATGTTCCGGCACCTCCTGCCGAATGCGATGGTGGCGACGCTGACCTTCCTGCCGTTCATCCTCAACGGCTCGATCACGACGCTCACCTCGCTCGACTTCCTCGGCTTCGGACTGCCGCCGGGCTCGCCATCGCTCGGCGAGATGCTGGCCCAGGGCAAAGAGAACATCCAGGCGCCCTGGCTCGGGCTGACCGGCTTCTTCGTCATCTCGATCATGCTGTCGCTCTTGATCTTCATCGGCGAAGCGGTGCGCGACGCCTTCGACCCGCGCAAGGTTTTCACATGAGAAAGGGGCGCCAAGTGAAACTCAAGCGCGTCATCACCCTCGGATATCCAGCCTCACGGCTTCCCGATGACTTGGGGGAAGGTGGCGACCTGGTGCCAGCCTCGATTGCTGACGTGCCGGTATCGCTGTTGGAAACGACCACTTGAACGCAACCGCCCCCCTCCTCTCCGTCCAGGACCTCGGCGTCACCTTCACCCAGGGCGGCCACACCACCGTGGCGGTCGAGGGCGCGAGCTTCGACATCGACAAGGGCGAGACGGTCGCGCTGGTTGGCGAATCCGGCTCGGGCAAGTCGGTCACCGCGCTGTCGGTCATGAAGCTCCTGCCCTATCCCGCCGCGGCGCATCCGACCGGCCGCATCCTGTTCAAGGGCAAGGATCTGCTCACCGCGAGCGACAAGGACCTTCGCCGCGTGCGGGGCAACGACATCGGCATCGTCTTCCAGGAGCCGATGACTTCGCTGAACCCGCTCCACACCATCGAGCGGCAGGTCGGCGAGGTGCTGAAGCTGCACCAGGGGCTCGGCGACGCGGCGGCCCGCGCGAAGGTGCTGGAGCTCCTCGAGAAGGTCGGCATCCGTGAGGCCGAGAGCCGACTTGGGGCTTACCCCCACCAGCTTTCCGGCGGCCAGCGCCAGCGCGTGATGATCGCGATGGCGCTCGCCAACAAGCCCGACCTCCTCATCGCCGACGAGCCGACCACGGCGCTCGACGTGACGGTGCAGGCGCAGATCCTCCAACTCCTCCGCGATCTCCAGAAGGAGACCGGGATGGCGATGCTGTTCATCACCCACGACCTGGGCATCGTGCGGCGCATGGCGAAGCGGGTCTGCGTCATGACCAAGGGCCGGATCGTGGAGGCGGGTCCGACCGAGCAGGTCTTCACCCACCCGACGCACGCCTACACGAAGCATCTCCTCGCCGCCGAGCCGAAGGGCGATCCGCCCAAGGCCGATCTCTCCGCGCCGATCGTGATGGAGGGCGACGACATCAAGGTCTGGTTCCCGATCAAGCGCGGGCTGCTCCGCAAGACGGTCGGCCACGTCAAGGCGGTGGACGGCGTCGACGTCGTCGTGCGGGAGGGGCAGACGCTGGGCATCGTCGGCGAGTCGGGCTCCGGCAAGACGACGCTCGGCCTCGCCCTGATGCGGCTGATCTCGTCGCGCGGGAAGATCGTGTTCCTGGGCAAGCAGATCGAGGCCCGGACTTTCACGCAGATGCGCCCGATCCGGAGCGAGATGCAGATCGTCTTCCAGGATCCATATGGCTCGCTCAGTCCGCGCATGTCGGTGGCCGAGATCATCGAGGAGGGTCTCAGGATCCACGCGCCCCGCCTGAATGCGGCCGAACGCGACCGGAAGGTCGTCCATGCCCTCGAGGAAGTGGGTCTCGACCCGTCGACCCGGCACCGCTATCCGCACGAATTCTCCGGCGGCCAGCGCCAGCGGATCGCCGTCGCCCGCGCCATGGTGCTCGAGCCGCGCTTCGTCATGCTCGACGAGCCGACCTCGGCGCTCGATATGAGCGTGCAGGCCCAGGTCGTGGATCTCCTCCGCGACCTGCAGCGCCGGCACGATCTTGCCTATCTCTTCATCAGCCACGACCTCAAGGTGGTGAAGGCGCTCGCCAACGAGATCATCGTCATGCGAAACGGCAAGGTGGTCGAGCGCGGGACGGCCGAAAGGGTTTTCGAGCACCCCGAGACCGACTATACCCGGGCGCTGATGGCGGCGGCGTTCGAGATCAGGACGGCGCCGGAGGGCATCGTGGCCCAGTAGGCCGGGGTTTGCGGGGCGGGGACGACAATGGCCAGGATGCTCATCTACATCGAGTCGGACCGTCTGGCCGCTGCGTACCGCGTCGTACTCCGGCGCACCAAGTAATCGGGTCGCGGCTGTCCCGCATGGCGACCAAAATGGCCGATCATGGCATCCTCATCGCCTCCGGCCCGTGGGACCCTACGCCTTGGGCCGAGGCGGTGCGGTCCCTCGACCCCGCGCGCCCCGTCTTCATCTGGCCCGACGTACCGGACCGGGGTGCGGTCCGCTACGTCATGGCCTGGCATCCGCCGGAGGAGGCGCTGGCCGGACTCCCGAATCTCTCGGTCGTCTTCTCGCTCGGGGCCGGCGTCGAGCATGTCCTGTCGCGGAAGATGCTGCCCGATGTGCCGGTGGCCCGTATCGTCAGCGACGACCTCACCGAG
Source organism: Bauldia sp. (assembly GCA_022841545.1). GTDB lineage: Bacteria > Pseudomonadota > Alphaproteobacteria > Rhizobiales > Kaistiaceae > Bauldia. Next base: position 6,718 of record JALHRF010000130.1, read on the forward strand.
CGGATGACCGAATGGGTCGCCCTCCAGGTTCTGATGCATCACCGCCAGCAGCGCCGTTACGACCGCCTGCAGGACGAGCGGCGCTGGCATGAACTCCGCCAACCGGCCGCGTCGGAGGTGCGCGTCGGCATCATGGGGATGGGCGTCCTCGGCGCGAGCGCCGCGAGGGTCCTCGTAGCGCTGGGCTTCTCGGTTGCCGGCTGGAGCCGCGGGCCGAAGACCGTCCCCGGCGTCGAGTCCTTCCATGGCGACGCAGGCCTCGACCCGTTTCTTGCGCGCACCGATATCCTCGTCGTGCTCCTGCCGCTCACGCCGGACACCCGAGGCCTGCTCGCCATGCCGCTGTTTCGGAAGCTGGCCCGCGACGGCGCGCTGGGCGGCCCGGTGCTGATCAATGCCGGCCGTGGGGGGCTGCAGATCGAGGCCGATATCGTGCGGGCGATCGAGGAGGGCGTGCTGATCGGCGCGAGCCTCGACGTGTTCGAGACCGAGCCGCTGGATCCGAGCAGTCCATTATGGGGTATGGAGAACGTCGTCGTCACCCCGCACTGCGCGGGCTGGAGCGATCCGATGGAACTGACTGTTCAGATCATGGAGCAGATCGCCGCCTTCGAGGCGGGACGGCCGCTTCGGAACGTCGTCGACCGTGCCGTTTCCTATTAACCCGGTCCCCTGGCTCAGCCTCGTCGCGACGCTCCTGGTCGCTACCGCCGGCGCAAGTCTCGCGACGCTGCTTGCGATCCCCGCCTCGTGGCTGTCCGGCGCGATGGTGGCGGTGACCGCGGCGTCTTTCGGCCGGCTCGACACGCGCCTGCCGGTGCCGCTGGTCGAGTTCAGTTTCCTGCTGATCGGCATCGCGCTCGGCGCCGGTCTGACGCCGGAACTGCTCAGCAGCATCGGTGCCTGGCCGTTCAGCCTCGCCATTCTGCTGCTTACCGTGATCGCCGTGACCGCTGGGGCAGGCACGTTCCTGTTCCGCGTCTCGGGGTGGGACCGCGAGACGGCATTTTTCGCCGCAGTGCCTGGCGCGCTCTCCTACGTTATCGCCGTGGCGTCGACTACCGGCGCCGACATCCGCAAGGTTGCGGTGAGCCAGAGCATCCGGATCTTTCTGCTGATCGCCGTGCTGCCGGCGGTCATCGTCGCCATCGAAGGCGGCCCGCCCGCGGGAGAACCGGTGCAGGTGGCCGCGTGGGACGAACTCGCCCTGCTCGTCGTCGCCTCCACCGTCGTCGGCTTCGCGTTCCGCTACCTCCGCGTCCCGGCCGGCCTCCTCACCGGGAGTTTCGCCGCGAGTTCGTTCCTGCACGGCGCGGCGCTGGTCGAAGGCACGCTGCCGGAGCCACTGGTGATCGTCGCGTTCGTTCTTCTCGGCGCCCTGGTCGGGAGTCGCTTCGTCGGGACCGGCCCCGGCTTCCTCGTCAATATCCTGGCACCGTCGTTCGGCGCCTTCCTGGTCTCCACGCTCATCGCCGGCGCCGCGGCGCTGCTCGTGGCGATGGTGATCGGCATACCGTTCGACCAGGCGATCGTGGCGTTCGCGCCGGGAGGCCTCGATGCGATGATGTCCCTGGCCCTCGCCCTGCACATGGATACGGCCTTTGTCGCCGCGCACCAGTTCGCGCGCTTTGCCGGCATCGCATTTGGCCTGCCGTTCTTCCTCCGCTGGGCGCGAAGCCGAAACCGGGATGCATGACGCGCGGTTCGGTCGAGGGAACCACTCTGCCGGTCCCGCCATTATTCCCCCGACGCTTCAATCCCATCAGGAGACGACGATGCGGGGCATACTTCTGTGGCTGATCGGCATTCCCATACCGATCATCATCCTGCTCTATCTGTTTGGCGTCTTTTAGGCGGCTGCCAGACCCAAATGAAGACGCCGGCGTGACGCCGGCGTTTTCGCGTCACCAGGATTGTGGGTTCAGCCGCCGGCGGGCGGGAACACCGCGAGCCGGGCATTGCCCCCGGCCGCCGCCGCGGGGCGCGCCACCTCGGTCTCCCCGGCGAAGGGCAGATCGAGTCGCTGCCATACCGCTGTCAGCGCTGAGACGAGCTCGGTGATCAACGCCGTGTCGTGGAAGGGCGTCGGCGTAATGCGGAGCCGCTCCGTACCGCGGGGCACGGTGGGGTAGTTGATCGGCTGGATGTAGATGCCGTGCTCTTCCAGAAGCATTGTGCTCGCGCGCTTGCAGAGGTCGGCATTGCCCACGAAAATCGGGATGATGTGCGTATCCGAAGGCATCATCGGCAGGTGAGCATCCGCCAGCGCCGCCTTGGTCGCGGCGACGGCGTGGCTCTGGCCCTCGCGCTCTCCCGAAGACTGCTTGAGGTGACGGATCGAGGTCGTCGCCGCCGCAGCGATCGCCGGGGGCAGGGCGGTGGTGAAGATGAAGCCCGGAGCATAGGAGCGGATCGTGTCGACGATGACACGGCTCGCCGTCACGTATCCTCCGAGGGCTCCGAACGCCTTGGCCAGCGTTCCCTCGATCACGTCGATGCGGTCCATCACGCCATCGCGCTCGGCAATACCGCCGCCTCGCGGGCCATACATGCCGACCGCATGCACTTCGTCGAGATAGGTCATCGCGCCGTATTTCTCGGCGAGATCGGCGATGCGTGCGATCGGGGCGATATCGCCGTCCATCGAGTAGACGGACTCGAAGGCAATCAGCTTCGGTCGCACGATGCTCTGCTGCTTCAGCAAGTCCTCGAGATGGTCGAGGTCGTTGTGGCGGAAGATCAGCTTCTGCGCGCCGGACCGCCGCACGCCCTCGATCATCGAGGCGTGGTTCAATTCGTCGGAGAGGATCACGCAGTCCGGCAGCATCTTGGCGATAGTGGAAATCGCCGCCTCGTTGGAGACGAAGCCCGAGGTGAACACCAGCGCCGCTTCCTTGCCGTGGAGGTCGGCGAGTTCGGCCTCGAGCTCGACCAGCGGGTGATTCGTGCCCGAGATGTTGCGGGTGCCGCCGGCGCCCACGCCCATCCGCCGGGCGGCATCGGTCATGGCGTCGAGCACGCTCTGGTTCTGCCCCATGCCGAGATAGTCGTTGGAGCACCAGACGGCGATTTCGCGGGCTTCATCGGCGTTCCGCCAGATGGCGTAGGGATACCGGCCGGCAATGCGCTCCAGATCGGCAAATACGCGATAGCGCCTCTCGGCGTGAAGGGCGGCAATCGCCTCAGCGAAGATCGCCTGATAGTCCATTGAACTGCCCTGCATTTTAGAACCCTGCGAAGTTAAGGCGCGGCGGCTGCCAAGTCCATCGGCACTTTGCCGCGCCGCACATCACGACCGCTTGATGCGGATCAAACCAATTTCAAACGGTGACACCACGTTCTCGGGCAATCCATGAGGAGAAGCAATTATCCCGTGTAGGATACGCCGCGATACCGCATGCCGACCTGGACGGCGCTGACAATGATCCGCGACAGGATCTCCATGTCGACCGGCATGTTCGGCCGCCAGACGTCGAGGAGCAGCGCGATGCGCGGCTCGTCAGAATTGTTCATGACCTCATGGGGAAAGGTATCGTCCCAGAGCAGGCACTCGCCGTCGGAGATCCGGTATTCGTGGTCGTCGATCATCATGATCGTGGCGGGGCGTCCGCCCGGCTCCTGCGGGATCTTGAGGCCAAGATGGAACCGCATGACGCCGCGGAACGGCCCGCGATGGCGGGGGATGTGCTTCCGCGGCGCAAGGAAGGAGACCGTCGCCGACTTCACCTCCGGGCACTCGTCCAGGAGCCGCTTCAGGGTCGGCATCCTGGCGCAGTTCTCCGGCACCTCGACGCCGTAGGCCTTGAGGATGAGCATCCGCCAGTCCTTGCCGTCATTGGCCGAGATGTCGGCCTGTTCCGGCATGATGTCGTGGAAGCGGGGCATCGATTCGAGCTTGGCCGCGACCGCCTCGTCCCGAATGGCTTCCCAGTTCGCCGCGAATGCCTTCGAATTCGGGAAATCCACCGGCGCATCGAGAACCGCAGGCGCGTCAATCCGCTTTTCGTAGATGCGGCGCACGACGTCGGAAGCACGATCATAGAACTTTGTCATGGCGTCTCGTATCCCCATCGACCGGACGGAGGGCGAGTCGTTCCGGCCGAATTGCCTTGATAATAACCAATCTTCCGTCGCCTGCCGATGGCCATGGTGACGCAAGCGCGCTGGAATCCTTCCAGACTCAATCGCTTGCGGCCCGCCGTTTGCGGTTGCCTAAAATCCGCGCCCGCGTCACCATCCGGTCGACGGGCGGCAAAATGGAGGCATCGATGATCCGACCGAAAGGCCTGATCGCAGCTCTGGCATGCTTTCTGGCCCTGGCAGGGCAGGAAGCTCTGGCGGCGAAGTGCGGCAACAATGCCGGCGGCTTCCCCAACTGGCTCAACCAGTTCAAGAAGGAGGCGGTGGCGGCCGGCATCTCCCAGAAGGTGGTGGCATCGGCGCTCAATGGCGTCACCTATGACCCCCGGGTCATCAAGCTCGACCGCAACCAGCAGCATTTCAAACTGACCTTCGAGAAGTTCTATGCGACCCGCGGTCGGCCCCTCGAGGGGTTGGTCCGAAGCCGCCTTCAGTCCAACGCGGCGCTTCTTGACAAGATCGAGAGCCGCTACGGCGTGCCCGGGGAAGTCATCGTTGCGATCTGGGGGCTCGAGACCAGCTTCGGCGCCAATACCGGCAACATGTCCTCGATCCGCTCGCTCGCCACGCTCGCCTATGACTGCCGTCGCACGGCATTCTTCACCAACGAACTGATGGCGGCGCTGAGCATCGTCCAGCGCGGCGACATGACTCCGTCGCAAATGGTCGGCGCCTGGGCGGGAGAGCTTGGACAGACCCAGTTCCTCGCCACGTCCTATGTGAAGTTCGCGGTCGACTTCGACGGAAACGGCCGCCGCGACCTGATCCGCAGCAAGGCCGATGCATTGGCCTCCACCGCCAACTACCTCAAGGCCTACGGCTGGAAGAAGGGCCAGTCGTACAAGCCCGGTACGGCGAACTATGCCGTGCTCGGGCAGTGGAACAAGGCCAAGGTGTACCAGCAGACCATCGCGGCCCTGGCCGCAAAGGCGGGCGGCTGATCGCCTTGGCGGACACGGGGGGAGGGGTGGAAAGCCGGAAAGTCACGATCGCGATCGACAAGGAGCAGTCGGTCTCGGCGCTCCTTGACCGGCCGCGCAATGCCCGCGCCTGCCTCGTGCTGGCCCATGGCGCAGGGGCGCCCATGGCCCATCCCTTCCTCGCGGCGGTCGCGGCCGGCCTCGCCGAACGATCGGTCGCGACGCTTCGCTTCAATTTCCCCTACATGGAACGAAAGAGCCCGCGGCCCGATCCCCCCAAGGTGGCGACTGCGACCGTCCGCGCGGCGGTGACCGAGGCGTCGCGCCTGATGCCGAAGCTGCCGCTTTTCGCCGGCGGCAAGTCGTTCGGGGGCAGGATGACGTCGCAGGCCGAGGCCGAGGCGTCGCTCGGCGTGCGCGGTCTGGTCTTTTTCGGGTTTCCACTCCATCCGCCTGGCAAACGGTCCGATGAACGTGCGGCGCATCTGGCCGGCGTCGGCGTGCCGATGCTCTTCCTCCAGGGCACCAACGACGCCTTTGCGGAGCTCGACCTTTTGCGGCCGGTGGTCGAGCGCCTTGGAAAGCGGGCCGACCTGACGCTGTTCGAGAGCGCGGACCATTCCTTCCACGTCGCCGCCAAGACCGGGAAACGAGACGCGGACATCCGCCGCGAACTGATCGACTCTGCCGCGACATGGATGCTCGCCCTCGCCTGACGGCTCACGAAAATGTGCGACGGAAATGAGGCCACGCGTCGTTCCATTGCCGGTACCGTGCGTCTTGGATTCGACGCGAGCAAGAGGGAGGAGGGGAAGGGCAATGATGGATCGGCGGACCTTCATGCTGGGTGCGGGCGCGGTGCTGCTCGCAGGCCCGCAGGCTCTGGCGGCGCCGTTCAAGCTCGACCCGAAATTCGCGCCGACCCAAGTCTACTATCCCGGCTACCCAGCCGGCACGATCGTCGTCGACCCCAAGAACCACTACCTGTTTCACGTCTATGCCGACGGCTTTGCCACGCGCTACGGTGTCGGCGTCGGGCGTGCCGGCCTGAGTCTGACCGGCAGGGCCGTCATCGCCCGAAAGGCCGAATGGCCGTCCTGGCGGCCAACCGACAACATGATCAAGCGCTCGCCGCAGCGCTACGCCCGTTATGCCAAGGGCATGGCCGGCGGCCCGCGCAACCCGCTCGGCGCCCGCGCCCTCTATCTCTACCGCGACGGCAAGGACACCATGTATCGCATCCACGGCACCACCGAGCCCTGGTCGATCGGCCAGTCGGTGTCCAACGGCTGCATCCGCATGATCAACGACCACGTCATCGCCCTCTACGAGGTCGTGCCCGTCGGAACGCCGGTGGTCGTGCTCGGCTAACCCGCGCAACGGAAGGGTTGCGCCTTCCTCCGATTGGAATCATTCTGCCATTCGATTCCGCAGGTGGTCGGAGGCTGGCTTGGGTTCCACGGCTGACGGACCGCAGGGGAGAAGCGCCGGTCGCATCGCGATGAACCGGCGTGAACTGCTGGCGGTCGCCGGAGCCGTCCTGGCGGTGCTGGGGACGCCGGCCCGGGTGGCGCGCGCGTCGGCGTTGACCCCGATCTCGACCCAGGCCTTTCATGACCTGACGCTGGCACTGACCGGCTACGCGCCGCGCGATCCCTCGATGGTCGGCGCATTTCATGACGCCTTTTCGCCAGAGCTCGCGCAACTCGAACAGCTTTACCGGATCCTGGTGTCCGAACCCGAGCGTGAGGACTGGCCGAAGGCCATTGGCGACGCTGGTCTGGAAACGCTCGCCGAGCAGCTGATCGCCGCCTGGTACACGGGCATCGTCGGTGAGGGCGACGCGGCACGGGTCATCACCTATATCGACGCCTTCGTCTGGTATGCCGTCGGCTACACCAAGCCACCGTCGACCTGCGATACCGATTTCGGCGCCTGGGCGCGACGCCCGCCCGGGGACTTCTGACCCGATGGGCGCGACCTTCTCGGCAGATGTCGTCTTCGTCGGCTCCGGGGTCGCCGCGGCCGTGGCCGGGGCCAGGCTCGCCGCGGCGGGCGTGAGGGTCCTGTTCCTCGAAGCCGGCCCGACTGTCGACCGCGGCGCCGCTGTCGATATCTTCCAGCACTCGCTGTCGAAGGCGCAGAATTCGCCTTATCCCGACAAGCCATGGGCGCCGCAACCCGACGAATCGAACTTCGGTGCCTACTACGTCCAGGCCGGGCCGAACGAGTTCCGCGGCCAGCAGGCGCGGGTTGTCGGCGGGACGACATGGCACTGGGCCGGGCTCGCCATGCGGTATCGGCCAAACGACTTCCGCCTCAAGTCGGAGTTCGGCGTTGGTGTCGATTGGCCCTTCGGCTACGACGAGCTGGAGCCGTGGTACGAGGAGGCCGAGGACGAGCTCGGCGTCTCCGGCGACGACGATTTCGATTGGGGCGCGCCGCGGAAGTCTGGCTACCCGATGCCGAAGATTCCGATGAGCTATGCCGACACCGTTGTCGGCGCCGCGGCGGCGAAGGCGGGTTACACGATCGCGCCGTTCCCCCACGCGCGAAATGCCGTCTGGCGAGACGGGCGTCCGCAATGCTGCGGCAACGCGGTCTGTGTTCCGATCTGCCCGATCCAGGCGAAGTATGACGGCACCGCGTCGCTCGCCAAGGCGGTTCGCGCCGGCGCCCATGTCGAGCCGCAGGCGGTGGTGCATCGGATCGTGGTCGGCGCAGACCGCAAGGTGCAGTCGGTACGCTTCCTCCGGCCGGATGGCCACGAAGGCGAGGCGATCGGCAAGGCTTTCGTCATCGCTTGCCACGCGATCGAGACGCCAAAGCTGCTCCTCCTTTCCGCCGGCGAGGGCGTGCCTGACGGCGTCGCCAATTCCAGCGGGCAGGTCGGCCGAAACCTCCTCAGTCAGGTCGATGTCGGCATTCAGGGGCTCACCGCCGAGCCGGTCTTCCCCTATCGGGGTCCGGTGACCACGGGCGGCATGCTCGAACTGCGCGATGGGCCGTTCCGCGGCGAGCACTGCTCGCTCGGGATGTCTCCGACCAACCAGGGCTGGTCGCTCGCCACCGGTCCGATCAGCCTCGCCGCCGGTCTCATCAGGCAGGGGCTCCGCGGTGACGATCTTCGGCGTGCGATCCGTCACAACATCTCGCGTCAGATGATCATCGGCACCGCTGGCGAAATGCTGCCCGACGACTACAATCGCGTCGGCCTTGCCGACGAGCGCGACGCGCTCGGCATCCCGCGGCCGAAGATCTGGTTCCGCTATCAGGACTACACGATGAAGGGCCTGGAGGTGGCGCGGCAGGTGCAGAACGCCATCTTCGCGAATCTCGGCGCCACGGAGGTGAAGCAGCTCGGTCCCATCGCCGACAGCGCGATCATGGGCGGCACCACCCGGATGGGCGCCGATCCGAAGTCGTCGGTGGTCGACCCGAACCTCCGCTCCCACGACCACGCAAACCTCTACGTCGTCGGGTCGCAGGTCTACCCGTCCATCACCTGCAACACGCCGACCCTCACCGTCGCCGCGCTGTCCGCGCGGCTGGGGTCGTATCTCCTCGCCGAACTGGGGAAGGGGTGATGGGGGCGAGTCCGTACTTCGTCCATGTTCTCGCGAGCGGGCTCGGCGACACGCTCTGCGTTGGCGTGACGAACGACTTGACGCGCCGCACTCAGGAAC
>JALHRF010000131.1 GCA_022841545.1 Bauldia sp.
AGGCGGCGCGCCTCGTCGGCGACCCGCACGCCGAGCGCCACCAGCCCCTGCAGCGCCGCGTAGGCATAGACCCGGCAGTCGAGCGCCTCGTTCCGGACACCGGCGTCCTTCCGCCACTCGCGGATGGCGACGCCGCGACGCCAGGTCTTCACCACGCGCTCGGCGGTGAGCTGGCGGAAGTAGTCGAGGTCCCGGCCAGCGGGGAAGTGGCAGTAGCCGGCCCCGGCCTTTCCTATCCGGAGCCGCGACGTGACGATCTCCTTGCCCGCGTCGACGCCGACGATGTAGGGGACGAAGGCCTTGTCCCGCATCTTCGGCGGCCGTTGCGGCCACACCGGAATGCCCTGCCCGCCGCGGCCCTTGATCGCCCATATCCGGCGGCTCGCCCGCTCCCGCGCGAAGCGGTAGACGACTTGCGTGTGATGCCCGCCGCTATCGATCGCCCCGGCCCGGATCGCCATCGGCCCGAGACGCGGGTGCTCGAAGGTCCGCAGCAATTCCTTGTCGACCGTCTCCCACGTTTCGAGCCGCGACGGGTCGCCCCAGACGCGATCGTAGGACAGGCTCCAGCTCTCCTCGCCCACGCCCCAGCCGACGATTTCCCATTCGATCCGGTCGCCCTGGACGTCGATCCCGGCGGTGATCATCGTCACGCCCTCCGGCAGACGATCACCGAACGCCTCGAGCCGCTCGAGGAAGCCGGCCCCGTCGATCGCCTCGGCGTCCCGATCCTCGTGCGGCTCGCCGAGCTTGAGGTTGACCCACGACTTGAGGCGCACCGGGTCGCGATGCACGGCCGCGAACTCGACGGCGATCTCCGCCCATGTCTCGAACGGCGAGTAGAGCGCCGAGAGGTGGAAGCCGGCGGTGACGCCGTCGCCGGCCGCCGTGGCGCGCCAGGAGCCGCCCGCCAGCATCGCGGCCTTGTCGCGCTCGTCGATCACGCCGCCGCACGCCTCGCACGCGTAGAACGCCTCCCGTGGCTCGCCCTGAGGCCATTTGACGTTCGCCCAGCGGAGCACCTGCGCGGTGCCGCAGTGCGGGCACGGCACGAAGAACTGGCGTTGGTCGCTCTCGGCATAGGCGCGTTCGATCCGCGACGAGCCCTTGATCGTCGGCGTCGATATCAGGAAGATTTTCCGGCGCCCCCGGAAGGTCACCGTGCGCTGGACGGCGAGCGCGATCGGGTCGCCCTCGCCGTCGGCGTCGGCCGGAAAGGCGTCGACCTCGTCGAGCACCAGGTATCGCGCCGCCGTCGACCGCAGCCCGGTCGCCGAGTTGGCCCCGGTCATCACCAGCGCGCCGCCGGCGAATTCCTTCATGGCGACGGTGTTTCCGGGATCCTTGGACCGGGCCGGCGCGACCTTCGCCCGTATCGCCGGCGTTCCATCGATCAGCGGCTCGATCCGGGTGCGGGAATTCCTGCGCACCATGTCGATCGACGGCCACACCGCCAGGATCACGCCGGGTGCGTGCGCGATCCAGTAGCCGATGGCGTTGAGCCCGGCTTCGGTCCCGCCGGTCTGGGCGCCCTTCATCAGCACGACGCGCTCGATCGGCGAGGAAACCGACAGCGCATCCATCAGCTCGCGGAGGTAGGGCAGGCGCGCCGTCCGCCACGGCCCCGGCTCCGCCGTCATCGCCGGCAGGACGCGGTGACGATCTGCCCATTCCGACACGGTGAGCTGCTTCTCCGGCGCCAGGCCGCGCCGCCATGCCTCGTCCACCAGGGCGAGCGTCGCGGTGCTCATACCGGCACCTCGGCGCCGATCGGCAACGGCGTCGCGGCCAGCGTCGCGAGCTGGTCGCGCACCAGCCGGTCGAGCACCACGACGACGGCCGCCAGGTCGGCACCGCTGGCGCTCGCTATCTCCGGCGCGGCACGGTTCACCCAGCCGATCCACGCCTCCCGCTCGAACCGGCCCCGGCCTTCTACGGCCCGTAGCACCGTCGCCCGATCGATCAGGTCGCCGGCAAGGCGCGCGGCCCGCATCTGCGCGATTTCGGCGTCGGCGGCGTCCTTTTTCGCCTTCGACGATCGCGCCGGCGGCTCGCCGTCCGGGTCGCCGCGCCGCCGGTTCTGGTCGACGTTGTCCCGGTACCAGGCGCGGCCCTTCTCGACGTTGATCCGGCCGTTGGGCTCGACGGGAAGCCCGGCCTTCACGAAGTGCGAGACCCGCCCCGGCGTGAGACCGAGCAACTCGGCGAAGCCGCGCTTGGAAACGGTCTGCGAGCCATGCGTTCCGGGCATATCGGAGGTCATCTCAATCCCCCGAATTTAGGCTCTAAACCGCCATCCTCTAGCGTGGTGGTGGGGTTCGAATATACCGCATCGTTTCGGGCCGGAAGGACCCGATCGGCATCAGCCCGTTCCATCTCGGCGAGCCACGCCGCCTCACGCTGGCGTGCATCGGGCAGGGCAGCGATGGCCTTGCCGACCCGTCGCTGCGCCCCTCCCTCTGCTGCCTTTTGCCCAGCTCCCTTGCCGCCTGCGATAGTGTGAGTGAGGTGCAGTTGTCTTGAAGCTGGCTCTTGTCTCGATAGCCCCTTGTGACGCTTCTCCGAGCCCAACCCCCTATCCGTAGGTTCTATACTACGTTTAACTAGTAGTACGTTTGTGTCCCCATCGGGGGACGGTTCACCGTCCCCATCCGGGGACTGTTGACGTAGCGCTTTAACCGTCCCCCGATGGGGACGGTTCGCAGCGCGATCGAGGTCGGCGCACCGCTGCCAGTCGATCGAATAGCTGTTGCGGTGCGCCTTGCCGCCATAGGTGCGGCGCACTAGGACGCCAAGCTTCTCAAGCCCTGCTACCGCGTTGAAGACGGTGTCCCGCTTGACGCCAATCAGCTTCGCCAGGCGCGATGCCGAGGGGTCGCACTGACCCGTGTCCTCGTTGTAGTGGGAGACGATCGCGCAGCCCACGGCCTTCTCGCCAGGCGTGAGCCCGGTCGCATAGAGGATCGCCCTATGCGCGGTCAGAAGGTCGGCACGGCTCACGAGTTTTGGCATCAGCGGGTGCTCGCCGCCGCGATTACCGCCTGGGAGGCCGCGATCCGGTTTGGAAAGTGCCCGAGGTCCCGTCGATCGGCCGTAGCGGCATGACACCCGCAGCCGGGGTTCTCAGCGAGCCACCCGAGCAGGGTCTGCCCATCGTAGACGGCAACTTCGTCGTCGCGAGGATGGGGATCGGCGAACGCCTCGGGAACGCCCTTCGGGACTATTTCGGGACTTTTGGCGCCGTTGCGGTCGTTTTGGTGCCGTTCCGTTCCGTTTTGGCTCCGGAACGCGGTAGGCGCCTCAACCGCAAGCCTTTGATCTGCCTGCGGTTTAATGGTCGGAGCGACAGGATTTGAACCTGCGACCCCTTGACCCCCAGTCAAGTGCGCTACCAGGCTGCGCCACGCTCCGACGCGGCCGGACTATAGTGAGGCCGGCGCCGTCCTGCAATGCGCCAACCGGCTCGAAACGGAGAAGTTAGTTTCAGCGCGCCTGATCGAGGACGCGCTTGAGTTCGAGGAGCTCCACCAGGGTCGCCTTGAGCCGTTCCGCGTCGTCGCGGCTGAGGCCGGCGGGCTGCGGAGGCTCGGCGCGCGCGCCCATCAGCCGCTCGGCCATGCGGCGGGCCGACCCGGCGTCCGCCTCCGCCTCTCCGTCGTCCGGGTCCTCGTCCGGGTCGTGGTCCTCGCGATCGACGTCGAACTCGGGCTCGCGGGGCGGCGGAGCCGCATGCCCCCCGGCGGCGAAGACCGGCTCGACGCGCCGCCGCGGCGGCGCAGGCCGCGTTTCGGGCACATCGCCTTCGGCAGTGGCTTCGGGCTCGTCGTTCCCCCGGCCCGGGAGGCCTGCGAACTCGCCACGCCCTGCCGCGGCGACGAAGCGGGGCCCCTGCTCTTTCAGGATGCGTTGCACGCCCCGGATCGTGTAGCCCTCGCCATACAGCAGGAAGCGAATGCCGCGGAGCAGTTCCACGTCGTCCGGCCGGTAATAGCGGCGGCCGCCGCCGCGCTTCAGCGGCTTGATCTGGGCGAAGCGGGTCTCCCAGAAGCGCAGCACGTGCTGCGGCAGCTCGAGGTCGTCCGCGACTTCGCTGATGGTCCGGAATGCGTCTGCGCTTTTCGCTACCATGCTATCCAGGAAGTGACGTGCGCCCCCTCGCGCCCTCAGTCGCCTGCCGGCGACGATCCCTCCAGCTTCAGCAACTCTTCGTTGATCTTCTGCTTGAGCACGTTGCTCGGCTTGAACACCATCACCCGGCGCGGCGAGATCGGGACTTCCTCGCCGGTCTTGGGGTTACGCCCGAGCCGTTCGCTCTTGCTGCGCACGATGAAGGAGCCGAACGAGGAGAGCTTCACCGCCTCCCCGCGCTCGACCGAAGCGCATATCTCCTCGATCACAAGTTCGACCAGTTGCGAGGACTCGGTGCGCGAAAGCCCAACCGTCTTGTACACCGCCTCGCAGAGGTCGGCCCGCGTCACCGTCTTGCCGCCCATGCCTCAACCGCCCCGTTGGAGGTGTCGCTTCAGAAAATCTCGCCAATCAATCCAATACCATAGCGTATTGCCTCGCAACCACGGAATCAACCAGCCACGCGCCGAACGTGATCCGCGTCACATCGGCGCGTTGGAACCGGCTCTACCAGCGGAGGAGCACGGCGCCCCAGGTGAAACCGCCGCCGAGAGACTCGAGAAGCAGGAGATCGCCCTTCTTGATGCGCCCGTCCCGGCTCGCTTCCCACAGCGCGAGCGGAATTGAAGCCGCGGATGTGTTGCCGTGGCGATCGACGGTGCGGATCACCTTCTCGATCGGGATTCCGAGCTTCCGCGCGGTCGCGTCGATGATCCGGATGTTCGCCTGATGCGGCACGAACCAGTCGATGTCGGCGGCCGTGAACCCCGTCGCCGCGAAGGCCTCGTCGATCACGTCCGAGACCATGCCGACGGCATACTTGAACACTTCCCGCCCCTCCATGCGGAGATGGCCAACCGTGCCGGTCGACGAGGGGCCGCCATCGACATAGAGCATCTTCTCGTAGTTGCCGTCGGACCGGAGATGCGCGGAGAGTACGCCGCGGTCGCTCCGCCAGCCCGGCTGGGACTCGGCCGAGAGCACGACGGCGCCGGCGCCGTCGCCGAAAAGCACGCAGGTGCTCCGGTCGGTCCAGTCGAGAATGCGGGAGAAGGTCTCGGCGCCGATCACCAGGGCGCGCTTGGCCTGCCCGGCTCGGACCATCGCATCCGCCGTGGTGAGCGCGAACAGGAATCCCGAGCAGACGGCCTGGAGGTCGAAGGCCACCCCGTGCTTCATGCCGAGCTTCTTCTGGATGCTGACCGCGGCGGCCGGAAAGGTGTGGTCGGGCGTGGCGGTGGCGAGCACGATCAGGTCGATGTCGGCAGGCGTCAGTCCGGCGTTGTCGAGTGCGGCCCTGGCCGCATGGAGGCCGAGATCCGAGGTGAACTCGCCATCGGCCGCGACCCGCCGCTCGCGGATGCCGGTTCGCTGCCGTATCCACTCGTCGGAGGTCTGCACCATCCGCGACAGTTCGTCGTTGGAGAGGACCTTCTCGGGCAGGTAGCCGCCCGCCCCGAGAACCACTGACCGTATCGTGCTCACAGCGCCTCCGCCGGCGCGACCTCGGCGTCCAGCCGCGCCCGGTGCGTTCGGTAATATTCGCTCACGTCCTGGTTGATCGTCTCGAGAAGCCGATTGCGTGCCATGCTGTATCCAAGTTCGACGGCCGTGGCGAAACCGTCGGGATCGGTGCCGCCGTGGCTCTTGATGACGATGCCGGTGAGGCCGAGGAAGACCCCGCCATTGCCGCGCCGCGGATCCATCTTCTCGCGGAGCCGCTCGAAGGCGTCACGGGCGAGGAAATAGCCGATACGGGCGAGAAAGGTTCGGTTCATCGCCGAGCGGAGATACCCGGCGATCTGCTTGGCGGTCCCCTCGGCGGTCTTGAGCGCGATATTGCCCGAGAATCCCTCCGTCACCACCACGTCCACCGTCCCCTTGCCGATATCGTCGCCCTCGACGAAGCCGTAGTACTCGATGTTGGGGAGGTTGGCCTCCTTGAGCATCTGGCCGGCTTCCCGGACGGGCTCGAGGCCCTTCACCTCCTCCACCCCGATATTGAGGAGGCCCACGGTCGGCCGCGGGATGTCGAACAGGGCCCGCGCCATGGCGCCGCCCATCACCGCGAAATCGAACAGCTGCTGGGCGTCGGCCCCGATCGTCGCGCCACAGTCCAATACCACGCTTTCCCCGCGCAAGGTCGGCCACAACGCCGCGATCGCCGGCCGGTCGATTTCCGCCGTGGTCCTGAGTACGAAGCGCGCCATCGCCATCAGCGCACCGGTATTGCCAGCCGAAACGGCAAAATCGGCATCCCCCTTCTTCACGGCTTCGATCGCCCGCCACATGCTCGAGCGCCGGCGGCCGTGGCGAAGCGCCTGGCTCGGCTTTTCCTCCATGCGGACCGCATAGTCGCAATGCTCGAAGACCGAGACTTCCGCAACGCGCGGGTACCGCGCCAGCACGGGCTCCACCGCGTCCCGGTCTCCGTAGAGCCGAAAGCGCAGGTCGGGACGGCGCACGAGCGCCTTCGCCGCGCCCGGTATCACGAGGTTGACCCCCTCGTCGCCGCCCATTGCATCCAGTGATACGGTTATATTCGCCGCCATTCAGACCACGCAACGTGACCGCCGCTGCCGCTGTGCGAGCGGAGGCGGATTGGCGACCATAACCGCTTCGCTAGCCGCGACAAGGCTTTGCGACGTCATTCCCACCGTTCAGGACGTCCGGCCCTTGAGCGCAGCCAGCGCCGCAAAGGGCGACGGGTCCGGCGCGTCGGCGCCGACTGCGAGCTCAGCCGGGAGTTCCGCGCCCGGCGCACGCGGATAGGGATCGAGCGCCAGGCTGAAATGCTCGATGACGATCCCGCCGAGATCGATCGCCGGGCCGGCGACGACCTCGGGCTGGTCAGCCTCCGGATCGACCAGGATCTCCGCCCCGGGCTTCGGCTCGGGCGGCGCCTCCTTCGAGCCGGCGGGCACCAGGGTGAGGTGGAACGGCTCATCGATCCGCTGCGGAGCGGGCTCCAGGCTGACCACGCAGGTGTGCACCACCTCCGCCCGCAGCACGCCGTCGATGACAATGAGCCCGGCGGCGCTCCGGCGAACGTCCAGATCGGCGGAAAGCGAATCGACCGAGACGAGCTTGAAGCGCGCGGCAAGGTCGGCGCGCTCGGCTTCCGTCGCCTCGAGATGCTCGATGATCCCCGCGTCGCCGATCGACCCGGTGTCGATCATGCGGGAAAGGAGCGGCTTCTGCGTCACGGGTGATCCTCTGCTGGTAAAGTCGGGATGGCGGGCCAGGGTACTTCGCCTGCGATGACACGATCCACCGGCGTCGCCGCAAGCGCCCTGTCGGCAGCAAGCATATAGGCGGCGAGCGCCGGCGCCGCTACCTTGCCCGCACCGCCATCGACGGTGCGGCGCAGCGCCGCCGCAAGCATGTCGGCATCGGCATTGGCGAGCGCGGCATCATAGGCCGCGGCCCGGCCGTAATAGGTTTCGGCCAGGAAGCGCATCCGCTTGCCCACCGATGTGTCCTTCACTCCGAGCGCGCGGAGCGAATCGTCCATCTCGCGGCAGAAGACGTCGAAGGCCCCCTGTCCCGCCGCGCGCGCCGCGTCGTCGCCGCGTCCGAGGCGGCGGAGCACCAGCGCCAGGTGCGCCACCACCATCTCGAAACGACTCTCTACAGTGTCGGGAACGCCGAGATCGGTGTATAGGGCCGGGGTGCGCGCCTGCGCCACGATCGCGCCGTAAAGGGTGGATGGTATGGCCGGGTCGAGGCGTGCGCGTCGGAAGCGGGCAAACATGGGTACGGGCGTCCCTCGATCTGGACCTCAGCGGCCCTTGCCGCCCGAGGTAGCGCACGCTAGGGGAAATGCCAAGATGGGCAATGGGTTGAGTATGATTCACCACGCCGGCCGGCGGTATCGGACGACGCTGGCCGTCGCCCTGATTGCGCTCGGCGCGGCGGGCTGTGTCGGCGTCGAGTCGACGAGCGGCTACGTCATCCCCGATTATGCGGTCGAGCAGGTTCCGGTCGGATCGAGCAAGGACCAGGTGCTGATCGCGCTCGGCTCGCCCTCGACGACCGAGAATTTCGGCGGGGAGGCCTTCTATTACATCAGCCAGACCCGCAAGCAGCCGGTCGCCTTCATGCCCGACAAGGTGGTCAGCCAGCGCGTCCTCGCGGTCTATTTCAACGAGGATGACACGGTCCAGCGCATCGCCGACTACGGCCTCAAGGACGGCAAGGCCTTCGATTTCGTCAGCCGCACCACACCCACCGCCGGCACGGACGAGAACTTCCTGAACCAGGTGCTGGGCGGCATCGCCGGCGGCGTCGGCGGCGGCAAGGGGCCGTTTGGCGGGGGGTAGCCGCCCCGAAAGCTCGGCGAAGCGTCGGGCCTCCCGCAGCTTGGCTTCGCTCGGTCCTCATGGGGAGGATGCGGAGTCTTGCGCCGGCCGTATCCACCGACACTATCGCCCCGTCCGAGAGCTCTGATTCCATCTGCCGCAGCGCCCCCAACACAGCGCCACGATCGAGAGCGGGCGTCAATCCATCACTGCGAATCTGTACAACACTGGGTTTGACGGCGTGAGTCGCCGCAAGAATGGCGCCGAAATCCAAATCCGCCGTGAGCACGACATGCCCTTCGTCCGCTGCCCACCGCATCAAGTCGCGAATCGGCCGCGGTGTTCGGTCCCACCCTTGACCAATGAACGGACTCTGTTCCCGCCCCGACGAGGAAGTCGATCCAGGCCCGGAGACAGGTTCATGTCAACCAGGCACTCCATATCTAGCGCGCCAGTTCGACTTCTCTTTCCTCAACGCGCCACGCAGCATATCGGAGCGCTTCGAAGACATCCCCTCTCTCGATGTAGGGATAGTCGGCGAGGAGTTCGTCGACCGAAGCCCCGGCCGCAATCTGGCCGACGATCATCCCGACTGTCACCCGCATGCCGCGGATGCACGGTTTGCCGCCCATTGCGGCGGGTCTTGGGTAATGCGTGAGAACGTAGTCATGGATCACCTCGCCCGGGACGATGGCACGGTCCCGGGCGAGGCAGCTTGCTTCAGTGCGCGAGCACGGCGAGCAGGAGCAGCGCCACGATGTTGGTGATCTTGATCATCGGGTTCACGGCCGGGCCGGCGGTGTCCTTGTAGGGGTCGCCGACGGTATCGCCGGTGACCGAGGCCTTGTGCGCCTCCGAGCCCTTCAGGTGCTTGACGCCGTCCTTGTCGACGAAGCCGTCCTCGAAGCTCTTCTTGGCGTTGTCCCAGGCGCCGCCGCCGGCCGTCATCGAGATGGCGACGAAGAGGCCGGTGACGATCACGCCGAGGAGCATCGCCCCGAGCGCCGCGAAGGCCGCATCCTTGCCCGCGATCCAGAAGATCACGAAGTAGCAGACGATCGGCGACAGCACCGGCAGGAGCGACGGGATGATCATCTCCCGGATCGCCGCCTTGGTCAGGATGTCCACCGCCCGGCCATAGTCCGGCTTGTCGGTGCCCTTCATGATGCCCGGCTTCTCGCGGAACTGCCGGCGCACTTCCTCGACGATCGACCCCGCCGCGCGGCCCACCGCGGTCATCGCGATGCCGCCGAAAAGGAACGGCAGGAGGCCGCCGAAGAGCAGGCCGACCACGACGTAGGGGTTGGCCAGAGAGAAGTCGACGGTGACGCCCGCGAAGTACGGGAAGGCCGCGGGATCCGCCACGAAGTGGTTGAGGTCCGACGTGTAGGCCGCGAACAGCACCAGCGCGCCGAGGCCGGCGGAACCGATGGCATAGCCCTTGGTCACCGCCTTGGTGGTGTTGCCGACCGCATCGAGCGCGTCGGTGGACTTCCGGACCTCCTTCGGCAGGCCAGCCATCTCGGCGATGCCGCCGGCGTTGTCGGTGACCGGGCCGAAAGCGTCGAGCGCGACGATGATGCCGGCAATGCCGAGCATGGTGGTCACCGCGATCGCGGTGCCGAACAGGCCGGCCAGCGTATAGGTGACGATGATGCCGGCGATGATCACCAGCGCCGGGAGCGCGGTCGACTCGAGCGACACGGCAAGGCCCTGGATGACGTTGGTGCCGTGACCCGAGACCGAGGCCTGGGCGATCGACACCACGGGCCGCTTGCCGGTGGCGGTGTAGTATTCGGTGATCCAGACGATCAGGCCGGTGACGATGAGACCGACGATGCCGCACCAGAACAGGTTGATCCCGGTGATCGACTTGCCGGTCACGACGCCGATCTCGCCCCAGCCGATGGTGAACTGGGTGGCGACGGCGAGGCCGGCGATCGACAGGACGCCGGCCGCGATCAGGCCCTTGTAGAGGGCGCCCATGATCGAGCCGTTCGAGCCGAGGCGGACGAAGAAGGTGCCGATGATCGAAGCGATGACGCAGGCCGCGCAGATCGCGAGCGGATAGAGCATCACCGACTCGAGGACCGGCTGGCCGACGAAGAAGATCGAGGCGAGCACGATCGTGGCGACGACCGTCACCGCGTAGGTCTCGAACAGGTCGGCCGCCATGCCGGCGCAGTCGCCGACATTGTCGCCGACATTGTCGGCGATGGTCGCCGGGTTGCGGGGATCATCCTCCGGGATGCCGGCTTCGACCTTGCCGACGAGGTCGGCGCCGACGTCGGCGCCCTTGGTGAAGATGCCGCCGCCGAGACGGGCGAAGATCGAGATCAGCGAGGCGCCGAAGCCGAGGGCGACCAGCGCGTCGATGATGAGGCGGTCGCTCGGCGCATAGCCGCCGATACCGGTGAGGAACCAGTAATAGACCGCGACGCCGAGAAGGGCGAGGCCGGCGACGAGAAGGCCGGTGATGGCGCCGGAGCGGAAGGCGATGTCGAGACCGGCGGCAAGGCTCTGGCTGGCGGCCTGCGCGGTCCGCACGTTCGCGCGCACGGAAACCATCATGCCCGCGAAGCCGGCGATGCCGGAGAGGATGGCGCCGATCGCGAAGCCGATCGCCACGGGAAGCGAGAGCAGCACCCAGAGAATGATGAACACCACCACGCCGACGATGGCGATGGTCACGTACTGGCGGCGGAGGTAGGCGGTCGCGCCTTCCTGGATCGCGCCGGCGATCTCGAGCATCCGCGCCGAGCCTGAGTCGGCGGCGAGCACCGACCGTGCCGCCCATGCCGCGTAGGCGATGGAAAGCAGGCCGCAGAGAATGATGATGTAGAGCAAGATATGTTCCCCTTCGTCCGCCGGCCGCCCCGGGCCCGGAAGAAAACTCTGCCCGTAGCGGGCGCATAACCTTGGAAAACGGCGGGCTGCAGCGGGGCAGGCCGCCGGTTGAACCGGGCGTGGGTATGAACTGTCAGTCGGCGGGCGTCAAGATATCGTTGGGCCGCCTATGCCCGGCTGCGCCGGCGGAGAACGGCGCTGCTTCCGAGGGCGATGACGCATACCGCCACCACCGGGAAAATCAGGTAGTTGATCAAGTCCCAGCCGGCGGACGTAAACAGGGAACCCGAGGCGAAGGAAGCCGCGGCGACCGAGCCGAAGATCAGGAAATCGTTGAGACCCTGGACCTTTCCCCGCTCCTCGGGCCTGTAGGTCTCGGTCAGCATCGTGGTCGCGCCGATGAACCCGAAATTCCACCCCAGCCCCAGGAGGATCAGGGCGCCCCAGAAATTCGCGAGTTCGATGCCCGAAAGCGCCACCACGCCGCAGGCAACCAGCAGCGCCATGCCGATCGTGATGATCACGTCGACCCCGTAGCGGGCGATCAGCGAGCCGGTCACGAAGCTCGGCCCGAACATGGCGAGCACGTGCCACTGGATGCCGAGCGCGGCGTTGTCCTCGCCGAGGCCGCACGCCACCATGGCGAGCGGGGCGGCGGTCATCACCAGCGCCATCAGACCGTACGAGCCGACTCCGCAGACCACGGCGACGATGAAGCGCGGCTGGCGCGCAATTTCGAAGAGCGTCCGGCCACCCTGGAGCGAAGCCCTGGGCGGCGCGGCCCGCGCCTGTCCCCTCAGGAAGGAGACGATGACCGTGCTCAATGCGGCGAGCACCGCCATGGCGAAGAATGCCCCGGCGAAGGGGATGGGCGACAGCAGGTCGCGGGTCAGGATCACGGTCTGCGGCCCGATGATCGCCGCCGCCACGCCGCCGATCATCACCCAGGAGATGGCGCGCGCCCGGAACGCCGCATCGCCGCTGTCGGCGGCGGCAAAGCGGAATTGCTGGGCAAAGGCCGCCGCAATGCCGACGAGCAGGAATCCGGCGACAAGCCCGCTGAAAAGCCCGTAAACGACCGCCACGCCGGCGACCACGCCGCCTGCAATCCCGGCCAACGACCCGCCCATGAAGCCGAGCCGCCGTCCCACCGCCCGCATCAGCATCGCGGCGGGAATCGCGCCGAGCGCCACGCCCAGGTTGAACACGCTGATCGGCAGCGTCGCCAGCGTCTTGTCGGCCCCGAGCAGGTACAGCCCTGCCAGCCCGCCAAGGGTTATGGCGATCGGCGGCGCCGAACCGGCGATCGACGAGGCGGCCGCGAGCACGATGGCGTTTCGCCGCGCTTCGGCGTGCTCGGTCGATGCGGCGAGATTCGCGGCGTTGTCGGTCACGGGGCTGCTCCGGAGGCTTCCGCCTTATAGGACGGCGCTCGCGAGGCCGCCATGCCCCTTTTGCGCGAGGCAGCGCGGCATAGCGCGCCGCCGTGACGCCCGATGTGACGCGCGTCACTTACAGCCTGCGACACCTCTGATAGTTGGACTTCAAACTCTGCAGGAACGCCGGTCCGCTGCGGTCCGGACCGTCTGCCGCAGTCCTCACCGACACCTGGAGACGACGCCGATGCCTGCGAGCCTGGCCGCTGCCGAGAGGGCGACCCGCGACGATTGCGGCGAGGCGGTCGAGATCCTCATTGCCGCGTTGCGTGACGATCCTGCGGTCCGGAGCCTCTACCCCACCGACATCGAATATGTGCGACACTTTCCCGGCTTCGCGAGGGCGTTTGCCGGCCGCGCGTTCGACGCCGGCACCGTCGACCTCGACGCCGATGGCCACGCCGCGGCGTTCTGGTTCCCGCCGGGGATCGAGCCCGATGGCGATGCGATCATGCACCACCTCGCTGCCAGCGTCCCGAAGAAGCGCCTCGGCCTGCTCGCGGCGGGCATGGCGATGCAGGCCGAAATCCACCCGTCCGAGCCGCACTGGTATCTGTCGCGGATGGGCGTGGTGCCCGAGGCGCAGGGCATGGGGATCGGCGGCGCGCTGCTCCGCGAGGGCCTCGCCCGCGCCGACGCCGACCGCCTGCCGGTCTATCTCGAGGCGACGACCCGCCGGAGCGCCGTCTTCTACGCCCGCCACGGCTTCGAGACCAGGGCGACGATCCGCCTGCCGGACTATCCCGAGATCGCCTGCATGTGGCGGCCTGCGCGGTAGCGGCAGGACACCTCTCCGCAAGTCAGAAATGCGTATAGCCGAACTGGCCGAGCCGGATCGGCCCGTCGCGACCGAGCACCACCGGCGGTCCGCTCCCGTCCACCACCCGGCCGATCGGCGTCACCGGCACGCCGGCCGCGGCCGCGGCCGCGGCGAAGGCGTCCGCATCCGATGCCGACACCGTGGCGAGAATCTCGAAATCCTCACCGCCGGTGAGCACGGTGACCAACGCCGTCGGGTCGCTCGCCACCAGCGCTCTCGCCCCGGCCGACAGCGGCACGGCGTCGGCGTCGATCTCGCCGCCCACGCCCGACTGCTTGCAGATGTGGGCGAAGTCGCCCACCAGCCCGTCGGACACGTCGAGCGAGGCGGTGGCGAAGCGTCGGATCACCGGCGCCAGCTCCACGCGCGGCTGGGGGTGGAGGTAGCGATCGAGCAGATGGTCGGCGCTCTTCCCCGCCGGCATCGCGTCGATGGTGCCGAGCCGGACGCGAAGCCCCAGGCCCGCATCGCCGATCGTCCCCGAGACGAACGCGATGTCGCCCGGCTTGGCGCCCGCCCGGCGCACGATGCTGCCCACCGGCGCGCGGCCGAAGGCCGCCACCGACACGACCGTGCCGCCCGCGGCGCGGCTGGTGTCGCCGCCGAAGAGGGTGACGCCGTACCGTTCCTGGTCGGCCGCAAGCCCGGATGCGAAACCGGCGATCCAGTCTTCCGTCCAGTCCGCCTTCAGCGCCAGCGAGAGGAGATACCCCACCGGCGTCGCGCCCTTTGCTGCGAGGTCGGACAAGTTGACGCGGAGCGCCTTGTGGGCGATCGACCGCGGCGGGTCGTCCGGGAAGAAATGAATGTGCTCGGCAATGAGGTCGGCCTTGAGCACCACCTCCTCGCCGTGCGGGGGATTGTAGACCGCGGCATCGTCGGTGAGGCTGACCGCCCCGGGGTCCCCGGCGAGGGGACGGAAGTAGCGCTCGATCAGCTCGAACTCGCCCGGACGCGCCATCACGCCCCCGCGTCGGAAGTGTCCACCGAGAATTCGGCCGGCCGGAGCCTTCGCGCCATGCCGTCGAGCACGGCATTGACCATACCGGCGATGTCGGCGTCGAAGAAGGCGCGGGCGATGTCGACATACTCGCTCACGACCACGCGTCCCGGCACGTCGGCGCGGGCGGTCAGTTCGTACGCGCCGGCCCGGAGAATGGCGCGGAGCGTGGCGTCGAGCCGCTGGAGCGGCCATCCCGGCGTGAGCGCCTCGTGCACGGCCGGGTCCAGGGCGCGCTGGTCGCGCACCACGCCGGTGACGATCTCGCGGAAATAGGCGGCATCGGCTTCGCGATACTGCTCGCCGTCCACCTCGCGCCCGAGCCGGAACGACTCGAACTCGGCGAGCACGTCCGGCAGCGTCGTCCCGGCAATGTCGAGCTGGTAGAGCGCCTGTACGGCCGCAAGCCGCGCCGCCCCGCGCTGGTTGGCCGGGCGCGGGCCACGTCGCTGCGGTCGCTCGGCGGTCATCGCGAAGCGCCCGGCGGGTGCTGTGCCATGGCGCGTCTCACAGTCCGAGCCGGGCGCGGAGCGCGATCATGGCAAGCGCCGCCGCGGCGGCCCCGCCGCCCTTGTCGCCCTCGCCGACCCTGGCCCGGACCCAGGCCTGCTCGTCGTTCTCGACCGTGAGAATGCCGTTGCCGAGGGCGATCCCCTCGGCGACGGAAAGATCCATGATCGCCCGCGCCGACTCGTTGGCGACGATATCGTAATGGGTCGTCTCGCCGCGGATCACGCATCCAAGGATGACGTAGCCGTGATAGGTCGTGCCGCCGTTCTCCGCCCCCTCCAGCGCCATCGAGATCGCCGCCGGCAGCTCGAAACAGCCGGGCACCGACACGCGGT
>JALHRF010000132.1 GCA_022841545.1 Bauldia sp.
CGGTCGGGACGGCGGCGGCGGTCACGGCGGCGGCGATCGGGTCGGTGGTCTACTCCCTGCCTTCGGGCTGCGGATACCGGGTGATCAACGGCGCGCGGTACGCCGAATGCGGCGGGGTCTGGTACGAGCAGCGCTATTCGGGCTCCCAGTTCACCTGCGTCGTTGCTCCGAGGTCCTGGGCCGTCAGCGGGCCGGGTCGCGAGGTGCTCGGGCAAAGCCAACAAAAGCCGGATCAAATGTAACCCAGAGAACAATTCCATCGCGAAGAGCGTGACAGCGTCGATCGAGCCGCTTCGGCGGCGTGGTCCCGACTCTGCGGCGGCAGAGCCAGTCAGACGTTCCGGCAGGAGGTTCTTGCCGGAAGCGCCCCCGGGCCGGTGAGCGAGGAGGTTGTTCCATGGCCGTCCAGCCGATCCAGACGTTCTACGTGCCGCTGCCGCAAGAGCAGCTCTACGACAGCCTGAGCACCATCTCGAACGAGGTCCGGGGCTCGATCCTGGCGGCCGTGGGGATTGCGATCGCGGCGCCGGGCACGGTGATCTACTACGACCACTGGGAGGACGGCTACGAGATCGACGTCACCCAGCCCACCCAGTCGACGACACAGATCTGGGGAGACGGCGATCTCACCAACGGCGTCGCGCCGGGAACGACCGACGACCTCTTCGCGGGCGGCGACGTCGTTAACCTCGTCAACATCATCCCGATCCCCAGGAACATCGGCGACATTCTTTTTGACGGTGGCGACCGCATCCAGGCGTCCTTTCCAATCGCGGTGACGACCGGCTCCTTCGTCGAGCACCCCGGGTCGTATCTCGCTGGCGCGTCCGAGGTCTTCGACACCGACTCCTGGGGAACCGGCTATACGATCCCGATCGGCGAGGACACCGTCGACGGCGACAACGACCCCTTCGAGTACACCGGCGCCTACATCATGGCGGGCGCCGACAACACGACCGTCCGGATCTACAACGCCAGCAACACCCTGATCGCCACGGAGGTGCTGAGCCAGGGCGAGAACCTCGTCTATCGCGTCGACCAGGGCTTCAGGATCGAAAGCACCAAGCCGGTCCAGGCGCAGCTCATCACCGGCGACATCAACGAGCAGTACGAGATGCGCTGGTACTCGCTCACGCCCGACGAGGACTGGGCGAACGAGTACTTCGCGCCGGTCGCCGAGGAGGTCGGATCGACCGGCTTCTGGTTCTACAATCCCACGGGCTCGGCCATCACCATCCACTACGACAGCGTCGAGGGGCTTGATCAAGGCTCCTTCCTGGTCGGAGCAAACGACACGCTGTTCATCGAAGTGGATGACGGCGCGGACATCGATCTCGATAATCCAGGCGAGACATCGGGGCTGCGCTTCTATTCGGAAGCGGGCGAGACGTTCTTCGCCCTCTCGCAGATCGACGCCGACGACCGCGGCGCGACGTTCGACTGGGGCACCCGCCTGCTGACGCGGGCGGAACTCACGCCCCAGGTGCTGGTGGGCATGGGCTACGGCAACAGCGCCAACGACCCGAACGTCTCGAGCCGGAGCGTCGTCTGGGTCGTGCCGATCGCAGACGCCTTCGTCCATGTCGACTTCAACGGCGATGGCGTCGCGGACGTCACGATCGAGGCCGACGCACTCGAGACCCTCAAGATCGACGACGACTCGAGCCACTTTCCCGGCGCCGAGGACGACCAGGACATGTCGGGCGCCACGATCTGGGCGACGGCGACCTCCGACCCGAACAGCACCCCGGTCGACATCGCGGCCGCGTGGGGGCAGGACCCGTCACGTTCGCAGGACGGCGATACCTACGCCCTCGACCTCGGCACGCTGATCCCGCCGCTGCCTGGGCTGACGGCGGCCAAGTCCGCGCAACTGGTGGTCGATGTCGATGGCGACGGACGCTACGATCCCGGCGATACGATCGAGTACACGATCGCGGTGCTCAACTTCACCCGCGTCGAGATAGCCGCTGGTGGGTACAACGTCATCGACTTCGCCGCCCCGGTATTCGATGACGCGAGTTACGTCGCGGGATCTACCCTCTACACCTATGCGACCGCCGCCGGCGCAGATGGCCTGTTCGGCACGGAAGACGACATCACGACCACCGTTTCGATTCCCGATGATGGCGGGACATTCCCGCTCGACGCCGTTTCCACCGATGGCTTCGACAGCACCGACGCGATCTCCGGCTATGAGCGGCAGACATTCACGTTCCGGGTCAAGATCGACGACTTCGACGATCTCGATCCGGGGACGACGTCGATCACCAACACCGGCGAACTCCGCGTCAATGACGAGTCGATCAAGGACCTCGAGGTCGACGTCCCCCTCGATTTCGAGGCCGGCATCGCGATCGTCAAGTCCACCAATGGCCAGGACGCCAATGTCTTCTCGGACATCCCCGTGGTCCAGGTCGGAAGCACGGTCACCTGGACCTACGCGGTCACCAATACCGGCAACGTCTATCTCGCGGATCTCGACCTCGTCGACGACAACGGCACTCCCGACGGCGACGATGACCTGACCACCGGCAATGCGGACTTCACCCTGATCGACGATGGCGATGGAGACGCCTTCTTCGAGCCGGGCGAGACCTGGATCTACGAAGCAACGGGCACGGCCGTCCTTGGCCTTTATCGCAACGTCGCGACGGTCACCGCCGATCCGGTCTACGCCGACGGGACGACCGCCGTCCCTGGTCTCGCCCCGGTTTCCGATAACGACCCGAGCGCCTATCTGGCGGTTCCGGAGATCGACGACCTCGTTTCCGTGACGTTCGACAAGCAGGCGCTTGCGGTCAACGGCGTCGCAGGGGCTTCGGTCACAGAGGCCGGCGACGTCATCACCTACGAGATCGTCGTGTTCAACGACGGCGACCTTCCCTTGCCGTTCATCAGCGTCCGGGACCCGCTTCTCGAGGGCGCTCACGGGACGTTCGGCAACCCGGTCCAGACCGGGGGCAATGCGTCCGACAACCTCCTCAATGTCGGGGAGACCTGGACCTATGCAGGCACCTATACGGTCCAGCAATTCGACATCGACAGCCGCGCGACGCTCGAGCCGGACGACGTGGCGGCGGACGTCATCGACAACACCGCCACGCTCTATGTCGGGGACATCGTCGTCACGTCTGATTCGGCGCAGGTGCCTGTCGTCTACGCCCCCGCGTACACGATCGAGAAGACCGTCACCGACGTCGCTGGCAAAGGCCCGGCCGCTGCCGGCGAGTGGGCCGACGACGAGATCGCGTACCAGATCGTCGTCCGCAACACCGGCAATGTCACGCTCACGGGCGTGACGGTGTCGGATCCCCTTCTTCAGGGCAGCTCCGGGAGTCTCTCGGCCCCGGTCGAGTCGATCGATCCAGACGGGGACCTCCAGGTCGGCGAGACCTGGACTTATGCCGGCACCTACACCCTCCGTCAGGTCGACCTCCAGACGAAAGGCGACTCCGCCGACGGAGGCAGCCTGGGCGACGGCGACATCGACAACACCGCGACCGCGAGCAGCAACGAACTGCCGGACATATCCGACTCGGCTTCCGTCCCCCTGGTTCACGATTGCAGCTTGGAGGCGACCAAGACGGTGGTGGACGTCGGCGGCCGGGGCGCTGACGCCGGTGTCGACAACCCGGGCGAGGTCATCACCTATCAGATCGTCGCCATCAATACCGGGAACCTCGACCTGAGCGGCGTCGAGATCGACGATCCACTCCTCGAGGGACCGAACGGGAGCCTTGGCGATCCGGTCGAATCGATGAATGCCGATGGCGTCTTCGAGGTGGGCGAGGTCTGGACCTATACCGGCGCCTATACGGTCTCGGCGGTGGAGTACTACAGCGTCAGCTGGCGGGACGGCTTCGCCAATACGCGCATCAAGAACATCGCTTCCTTCGAGACCGACGAAGCCTGCACGGCAACCACC
Source organism: Bauldia sp. (assembly GCA_022841545.1). Lineage (GTDB taxonomy): Bacteria > Pseudomonadota > Alphaproteobacteria > Rhizobiales > Kaistiaceae > Bauldia. The sequence goes on from JALHRF010000132.1 coordinate 3,929, forward strand.
AACCAGACCCGCACCCCGTTGTTCAGTGGCGAGATCATCTGCGCCACCAATGGCAACGACAGGATCGACGGAGACTCGACGGGTGACATGAGACCCACGGAGGGCCGCGACATCATCCTGGGCTCCGGCGGCAATGACTATATCGACGGGCTCGGCGGCAACGACTGGCTCCACGGAGGAATCGGGAGAGACAAGCTCAAGGGTGGTGAGGGCGATGACTCGTTCGTGTTCACGAACACCGGCAAGCGCCAATTCGACAAGATTCTCGATTTCAGGCAAGGCGAGGACATGATCGTCCTCGACAGTCGAAAATTCGCCAAGCTTGGGGACGCCGGCCCGCTGAACCCCGATTTCTTCGCCAAGAACAAGGCCAAGGACGGCGACGACTACATCATCTACGACAAATCCAGTCAGAAACTGTACTACGACAAGAACGGCGACAAGTCCGGCGGCATGTCGATTTTCGCCAAACTCAAGGGTGACGTCGGAAAGATCGACGCCGGCGACTTTTTCGTCGTCTGATCCAGTGCCTGGTACAGCCGCGGCCAGGATGACGGACCTGCGGAAGCGCCTACCGGGCGATTTCCTTGTCGAGCCGCACCTTGATCCTGATGGCGACGCGTCTGATGAGACCACGGATCACGCGGACGATGGCATTCTGCTGGACGCGTTGCTGGCGACGGCCCGCAGCGCCGCCGAAGCTGGTCTGAGCCTGGCCCGCGGTGGTCATGAGCGCCCGGGAATCATGCGCCGGGCGCCGGCCCGCTGGCGAAGAATGCCGAGACCTGCGGCCAGTATGATGACCCCGGCTCGGGGGATGTCCTGATGGAACGGCTCGACCCAGACGAGGTTCATCATGTTGGCGATCATCTGGCAGATCAAAACCCCTGCCATGGCGTGCAGCACGCGGCCGTGAGCCGTGCGGTGCTGGAACGACCCGCCTTCACGCGCATCGATGCCGATGCCTGGGCAGTGTGACGAAGCTCCTCCCGACCGGTTGTGTCCCGTACGCTCCGCGCTATGATCCTGGCGTGGAGGCGGCGCCCGGATGGGGTGCAAGGGGCTACCGCGACGCGCCTCGTGGAACGCTCGTCATCAGCGCATGACGGCAAGAGGAGCGCGTCGGATGGAAGCCGATCTGCGACGGGATGGGCGTGCCCCCGCCCCTGGTATTGTCACTCCGCCCCCCCGCCCGCGGCGATCGGGGCGAGCGGCGCCGGACGAGGCAGCGGCGCTGTCGACGCTGGTCGGCATCGTTTACGACGCCGCCCTTGACCCCGGTCGATGGCCGGAGGCCGTCGGTCAGGTCTGCACCTTCCTCGACTGCCGCTATGGCGCGTTCGGTGCGGCGGACATGCTCCGGAGCGAACTCAGCCTGCTGGTGAAGTGGGGTTACGACGAGGAGGACTGGCAGCAATATCTGACGCGCTACTTCCACAAGAACCCCTTCAACGCCGGCGCCTTCCGCACCCGCCCCGGTGACGTGTTCTGGGCGTCGGCCGACCCCAGCTACGCGTCGTATCTCGACACCGAGTTCCATCGCGAATGGGCGGGACCGCTCGGGATGATCGACAGCATCCAGGGCACCCTCGACAAGACCGCCACCGGCATCTCGCTCCTCACCTGCGTCCGCCACCGCGACACCGGCCTCGCGACCGACCGCGAGATCCGGCGCATGCGGCTCCTGCTCCCGCACCTGAGGCGGGCGCTCCTCATCGGCCAGACGATCGACCTCCACAAGCTCAGGGCCGCCGCCTTCGGCGAGGCCATGGACCGGCTCGCGGCCGGCGTCTTCCTGGTCACTCCCGCCGGTGGTCTCGTCCATGCCAACCGGAGCGGCGAGGCGATGATTGCGACCGGTGAGCTCCTGCATTTCTCCCGCGGCGTGCTCGCCGCCGTCGACGATCGTGCGCAGCGGGCGCTGTCCGAGGCCCTCGGTGCGAGCATCAATGGCGATGTCGGTATCGGCGGCAGCGGCATAGCGGTGCCGCTCGCGGGGCGTGACGGCAAGCGCTATGTCGCCCATGTTCTGCCGCTCGGCGCCGGCGAGCGCCGCGACGCGGGCGCCCGTCACTCGGCGGCGGCCGCCGTCTTCATCCGGGAAGCGACCATCGACCTCGACGCCGCGATCGGCGCCGCGACCCAGCTCTACGGCCTGACGCCGGCCGAGGTGAGGGTGGTCCGCGCCGTGATCGAGGTCGGCGGCCTTCCGGCGATCGCGGCGCTCCTCGGAACGTCGCGTTCGACGGTGAAGAGCCAGCTCGAGGCGATCTTCAAGAAGACCGGCACGCGCCGGCAGGCCGAACTCGTCCACCTCATCTCCGGCTTCGAGAGCCCGGCGCGGTTGCCAACGCGGCGCACTTAGCCACGGTGACCGACCCGTCGGAGTGACGGGGGAGGCTGTCGGGCGGCCGGATCCTGCGGGCGGCGACCTCAAGGTGCCCTGAGCGCGTCGAGGGTGGCTGCGACGTCGATGATCTCCCGGAGGAGCGGTCACCGCGTCGTGGGGCGCGGTAGACCGCCGGCAGCCCCACCGACCTTCCGAGCCGTTTCCGCTTCACCTGCAAGACGTCCCGGGGACGTTCGCCAGGTTCGATCGACCGCCGCATCGAGATTTTGGGCATAGGCCGTTCGGCCGATGCGGCGCGGATTCCGCGGGCATACAGTCGCCGGTGTCATACCGCGGCGGATGGATTGTCATGCCGCCGCGGTCAATGCAGGGCGGAGACGGACATGACGATCGCGCAGGAATTCACAAGTCTCTTCAACTATTTAAACACCACCGCCACGAACGCCGCCCTGCAACAGAATCTCCCGCTCCTCGCAAACGCGCTGCCGGCGGACCTGAATCCCTTCGGGCTGCTGGCAAGCGAGATCACGTCCGAGCTCGAGGAACTGCTGTCGTCCAACACGAACCCGTCCGCCGCCGAGATCGCCGCCGCGCTCGATGGGCTGATTCCCGGCCTGACCGTCACGGCCGACGGCAACACCATCACGGTTGAGGCCAGTGCGTCGGTCAGCGTCGATCCCCCCAACGCCGCCATCGATGTCGGCGGTTCGGCGATCGGTCTTACCGCGAACGCGGACTTCGCCGGCGCGATCAGCGCCGCGCTCAACCTGAAACTGGACTTCGACCAGACGACTCAGACGCTGGCGATCGCCAGCAACACCGTCGACGAGCTGACGCTCGACCTCGAACTGTCGGCTGACGTCAACGCCACCGCCAAGCTCGCCCTCCTCGACGTTACGGTCGTGGACAATCTCGACGATGCCGAAATAGAGATCGAGTTTGGCCTCGACATTGCCGAGGGCGACATCGGCAGCCTCGGGGCCGGTAGCGTCTCGGTCGAAATGAGCGGCAGCGCCCAGCTCGACCTCCTGCTCCGCACCGATGTGGCCATCCTGCCGGACCTCGTCACCAACCTCGTCTTCGACTGGGAGTTCGACGGAGCGAGTCTCCCGACCCCGACGGTCGAGTTCAAGGATATCGGCGTCGACATCCGGTCCCTCGTCGACCAGCTCGCGGACGTGATCGATCCGATTCTCGGCATCTTCAACGAGTTTCCGCTCGGCACGATCAAGGACGCGCTGACCGCGCAGGTGCCGTCACCGTTCTCGAATGTGCTGAGCGTGCTCGACGTCGATCAGGTCCCGGCGGGCGGCGATGGCCAGGTCAACGTTCTCGATCTCGCGGCCTACTACTACGAGAAGAGCGGCAACCAGGCCGCGGCGGAACAGATCAGGGTGTTCGGCCAGGCGCTGATGATCATCGATCAGCTCACCGGCGGCGCCAATGGCGGGCTGGATGGCGTCGTCACCCTCGGCAGCTTCAAGGTCGTCGACGGTGTCACGGAGCCGTTTTCCGCGAATCTGGACGCCCTTGCGGACGCCGACGGTCTGCTTGCCGAATTCGAGCAGTTCTTCGAGATCGTGGAGGGCATCAAAGGCCTCGTCGAGGCCGCCCAGACCGAACTGGCCGGCGGCTTCAGCGATGCAGCCGGACTGTCATTCCCGATCCTCGATAACCCGGCCTCCATCGTCAGCCTGTTCCTGCCCAGCGGCAACCCGGCCAACGACCTGATCACCTTCATCGAATACGACATCCCGGCGCTGGTGGCGGAAGCCTCGATCAACGTCTTCTTCCCGGTTCTCGGGCCGATCGGTATCAACCTTCTCGGGGAATTCGCCGCCGGCCTCGACTTCAAGATCGCCTACGACAGCTACGGCTTCCAGAATCCCGGTACGGACGGATTCACGCCGGACGATCTGCTCAAGGGTCTCGTCCTGAAGCCCTCGGCGCCCGGCCAGGACGTCGCGTACGTCAACAGCGCGGTCAATGCCGGCATCGGCGTCGACGTGGTCGTCGGCAGGGCCTTCGTCGAGGGCGGCCTGAAGGCGAATGTGAAAGCGGCGTTTCCGGAGGACGAGCTTCGCTACTTCGATGTCATGAGCGGCTGCATCTTCGAGGTCGAGGGCAAGTTCGGGGCGGAGCTACGGCTGCGCGTGGAGGTGGGCTTCGGTCTGTTCAGCTGGACTTTCCGGAAGACGCTGGCCGAGACGACGCTGGCCGACTTCAGCTTCGGCTGCGATGGCGATTCGGTGCTGAACACCGATGTCGGCAAGGGACTCGCCAAGGTCGATCCGGCCAGCAGCTCCAACCTCGTCGTGCACGCCGGTCCACTGGCGGCGCTGCGCAGCATCAACGGCCAGGCCGGCCAGGATCTCGCCGCGCCGGGCGGCGAAACCTTCCGCATCACGGCGGCCCGGGACACAAACGGAAGCATCATTGCCGGTGCGTTGGCGGTCAACGCGTTCAGCATTACCGAAGTCTACGGCTCGCCGGGTGCTCCGATCATCACGATCGGGCTCAACGGCACCGCCAACATGGGCCAGGGCGACGACGTCCTGCTCATCGACCCGATCGTCACCCAGACCGCCGACATATCGCTCGGGGCCGGCAACGACTTCGCCTCCGGCGGCGCGGGCGATGACATCCTGCGCGGCGATGCCGGCTTCGACCAGCTGGTCGGGAACGGCGGCAATGACTTCCTCTATGGCGGCGCCGACGACGACACGCTCGAAGGCGGCCTCGGGGCGGACCTGCTGGACGGGGGCACGGGCCGGGACCAGGTGAGCTACGAGAACTCCGCGGTCGGAGTCGTGTTCAACAAGGCGCCGGATGCGACCGGGGCCCTCATCGGCGAGGGCGGCGAGGCGGAGGGCGACCGTCTGGTCAGCATCGAGTACATCATCGGCTCTGCCTTCGACGACATCCTCCAGGGCAATCCCAACCAGGGCAACACGCTCGAGGGGCGCGCCGGCAACGACACGCTGATCGGCGGCGACCGTGACGATTTCCTGATCGGCGGCGAAGGCGCCGATACCCTCGACGGTCGCGGCGAGGACGGCGACGGCACCAACGGCGGAGACGGCACGAGCTACCTCACCTCCTATGGCATGGTTCACATCGACCTTCTGACCGGCGGCGCCGACGGCGGCGACGCCACCGGCGACGTGCTCATCGAGATCGAGCACGTCCAGGGCTCGATGTTCGACGACACCCTTTACGGCAACAACGAATACAATCGCCTCGACGGCTGGTATGGCGACGACATCCTCGAGGGACGGGGCGGCACCGACGCCCTGATCGGCGGCGACGGCAACGACATCATCTACGGCGGCGGCGGAACCGGCGAAGCCGGCTTTGGCGATGCGCTGAGCCCCGGCGCGGGCATCGACCTCCTGAGCTATCTCGGGGCGATCGCCGGGGTCTCCGTCAATCTCAGGAACGGCCTGGGCAGCGGCGGCGACATCATCGGCGACTTCGACGCGGCGAACCAGTTCCATATCAATTCCAGCGGTTTCAGCGAGTTCGAGAATCTGGAGGGTTCGCAATTCGGCGACTCGCTGACGGGCGACTTCGGGAACAACGTCATATGGGGCCTCGGCGGTGACGATTCGATCAACGGGCACAATGGCAACGACACGCTGATCGGCGGCGCCGGCGCCGACAGCCTGACCGGCGGCGACGGCGTCGACTGGGCGGACTACAGCACCTCGTTCGGGGCGGTGACGGTCAGCCTCGTCGCCGGCGCGGTCGGAAGCCGCGGGGATGCGCAAGGCGATACGCTGAACACGATCGAGAACCTCCGCGGCTCCGATCTCGCCGACATCCTCACCGGCGACGGCGGCGACAACATCATCGATCCCCGCCTGTCGCTCTCGAACATCCCCCAGTCTCCGCAGGTCGATCAGGTGTTCGGAGGCCTGGGCACGGACACCCTCTGGCTCGACTATTCGCGTGGCGACTACGGTACCGGCGTCACCGGCGGTTTCGATACCGGCCCGTTCTCAAACGGCGACTTCCGGCGCAGCGAGCTCGGCAGCGCGGACACGCTCGACGGCGTCGACTTCCAGTCGATCGAGAAGCTGGTCGTCATCGGCACCTACAAGGCCGACACGATCTACGGCGGAAGCGATGACGACAAGATCTACGTGGGCGGCGGCGACGATATCGTCTACGCCGGCATAGGAGATGACCTGGTCTACGCCGAGGACGGCGACGACGTCGTCTTCCACGGCACGGGCGCGGACCGGAACTTCATCGTCCCGGACTTTGGCCTGGATACCGGCAACGCCACGCTTTACGGCGGCCGGGGCATCGACACCCTCAACATATCGCTGGTCATGGAGACGGCGGACATCGTGATCTCCGGCAGCGCGACGCCGGATCAGGAGTTCACCGGCATCAATCTCAACGTGAGCGGGGGCTCGTTCGCTTCCCAGTTCGAGAAGCTCGGTTCGGTCATCACCGGGTCGGGCAAGGATACGGTCACCCAGCTCGGCCAGGCCGACAACGTCTTCTCGACGGGCTGGGATGTCGACACGATCAGGCCCGGACTGGGCATCGACACGGTCGATGGCGGGTTCGACTTCGACTTCGGAGTCGATGGCGAGTGGCGGGTGATCACGCTCCCCGGCGAGCCGGGCAAGGAGACAACACTCACGGCCTTCGTCTCGTTCAGCCACGCCACCATCACCGCAAATCCAGGCGATCTTCTCGAGCTCGACTACTCCGATTACGCCGGGACGGGCGGCATCACCGGCTCGGTCAGCCGCGTCTACAGCGAGCTCGTCCTGGCCTTCTCCAACGAAGATTCGCTCGACTCCTACTATACGAACGAGGGGACCTACACGAGCGACGACGGCTCGACCCATCTCACCTTTGGTGAAATCGAACGCATCAAGGCAACGGGCAGCGACGGCGATGACGTCCTGGTCGGGACGTACGACCCGACCACCGGCGACTCCGGCGGACTTGGGGGAACGAGCCTTGTCACCGTCCGGGGCGACGACTTGCTCTACGGCGGCGACGGCAACGACGTGCTCATCGGCAACACCGGCGACGACACGCTCTACGGCGGCGCCGGCGACGACGTCCTTGTCGGTGAGTACAACCCTCTCGTCGAGAGCGTCGCCTCCAAGTTCAATACCATCGACACGCTCTATGGCGGCGCCGGCGCCGACCTCTTCGTCCTCGGCACCCGCGACAAGGTGTTCTACACGAGCCAGTTCCAAGATAGTTCGGCCGACAACCGCGCCATCATCAAGGACTTCAGTCTCGCCGAGGACAAGGTCCAGCTCCTCGGCACGGCCAGCGACTATCGGGTCACCTTCACCGGGAACACCGCGCACATCTTCCTCTATGAAGGCAATGGCGCCCAGACGGCCGAAGGGTACTACGAGTGGATCGCGGACATCGAAGACGCCGAGGGCTTCAGCCTCGCCGGCAGCTATGTCAAGTACGTCACCCCCAGCGATCCGTTTCCGAGTGCGCCGCCGTCGCCGGCGCCGTTCAGCGTGTTGTCCGCCCCTTCCTCCTTCTCCTCGCTGGCGAGTCTTGCCCCGCTCGCGACCGGCTGGGTGACGCAGACCAACGATCGCGACACGCTGCTCGATACGCTGCTCGGCACCGGCGCCACCGGTCTCAACACCATCGGCATCACCCTTGAGGGCGACGGCCGCGCCTTCGGCACCTTCGCAGGCGATCCCTTCGGTCTTGGCTCGGGCATCATTCTGAGCACGGGACTGGTCGAGGAGGTCGACGAGCCGAACGAGGATGACGGGCTGTTCACCGGCAGCGTGGACCTCGCCACCGATCTCGGCTTGCCGGGAGACGAAGGCGACACGATCACCTTCACCTACACCTTCGAGAAGCAGGCCGGCGCCAACGTCGACACGCTGGTCTTCGACTTCGTCATGTTCTCGGAAGAGTTCCGGGAATATGGCGGCTCGGACTTCAACGACACGTTCAAGATCATGCTGAACGGCGTCAATCTCGCGACGCTCTCGAACGGCGCCGCGGCCAATATCAACAACCTGGCGTCCGCGCCGCTCGGGCCGTTCCATCCCGACCTGATCCTGAATCCGGCCGGGACCGGCCCGGTTGCCGACTCGTTCCGGGCGGACGCGTACACCAAGACCCTCCACTACGCCGGGAAGCTGCAGGATGGCGTCAACACGCTGACGATCGAGGTCGAGGACGTCCACGACGGCATCTATGACAGTGGCATCCTGGTCAAGGGGGGCACGATGAAGGCGGTTGCCTCGACCGGCGGGATCATCATTGGCGGCGGTGGCGGTGGCGGCGGTGGTGGCGGTGGCGGTGGCGGTGGTCACGTGGCGAAGATCGTCGAGGGCGATGATTGCTTCAAGATCCCGGTGACGGTCGACACCGGTCTCCGCGGCAACCTGATTGCGCCGCTCGTCATCACCATGACTCCGAGCGCGGATGTCGACCTCGGCAATGGCGCCGGCGTGGCCAAGGTGGTGACGATCAATCCCGGCGGTCCGCTCAGCTTCGAGCTTTGCGTCACAGCGCCCAACGACCGGAAGGTCGAGGGCGACGAGATCGGCACCGTCGGCTTCAGCGTCGCGAGCAGCGACCCGGCCTATGACGGCCTGCCCATCGCGCCGCTGGTGCTCGAGATCGTCGACGCGCTGCCGCGCGTGACGCTGGTGGCGGACCGGTCGCTGGAGGGCTCGAAGGGCCCCGTAGCCTTCGGCGATGGCGTCACCATCCAGGGCTTCGACCTCAAGGGCAGGGCGGCCGAACTCGGCTATGGCGACGGCGGGGTGGGCGTCATCGGCAAGGGGAGCGGCAAGAAGATCGAGCCCGCGTTCCGCGACGAGGTCGATTTCCGCGACGGCAAGAGCGAGCGCCTGGTGATCGCCTTCGACAATGCCGCCTCGGACATTTCGCTGACCCTCGGCCAGTTCTATGCGCAGGAGAAGAACAGGGGCGAACTCGCCGCCTTCGCCGCGTATGACGCCGACGGCGACCTGATCGCGGCCGGCGCGCTCGATCCGGACGCCGCTTCGGCAAGGATCTCGGAAGCGGTGTGGCGGTTCGACCTCGGCCTCGACGGCGTGTCGCGGATCGAACTGGTCGCCGCGGATCTCTACGAAGGCAGCAAGACGGGCAAGCTGCAGTCCGATTTCGCCTTCCAGTCGCTCTCCTATTCGCCGACCGCGAGCACTTCGGACCCGGAGAAGACCGCAATCACCGGGACCAACGGCAAGAATGTGGTGGACGCCGGCAAGTCGCTCGCCGGGCAGGCTCTGCCAGGCGCAGGCATCGATGTCATTGCCGGGCTCGGCGGCAACGACAAGCTCTCCGGCCTCGGCGGCAACGACACGCTGGACGGCGGTGCGGGCAACGATCGCCTGCGCGGCGGGGAGGGCGACGACCTGCTCATCGGCGGCCTGGGTCGCGACAAGGTGACGGGCGGGGCCGGAGCCGACATGTTCCTGTTCAACACCCCGCTGTCGAAGAAGCTCGACAAGATCACCGACTTCAGACCCGGAGAGGATTTGATCCTCCTGGACGATGCGGTGTTTGCCAAGCTCGATCCCGGCGCGTTGCGGGACAAGGCCTTCTTCCGGGGCGCGTCCGCCAAGGACGGGAACGATCGCATCGGCTACGACCCCAAGACGGGGATCGTTCTCTACGACGCCAATGGCGACAGGAAGGGAGGCGCATCGGAGATTGCGGTGCTGAAGCACCGGCTTGATGTGGACGCCGGGGACTTCATGGTGGTGTAGCGCAGCACAGGGAGCGCAGAATCGGATCGGCCGGGGCTCGAACGCCGGACTCGCTCCCTAAAGCGCGGTGGATTTCGGGGAAAGCCTGGCCTGCTTGGTGAATTTCCTGATCACCATGTCGCGCTTGAGCTTCGACAGGTAGTCGATGAACAGCTTGCCGTCGAGGTGGTCGACCTCATGCTGGATGCAGGTGGCGAGCACCCCCTTGGCGTCCATCTCCCGCGGCTTGCCGTCCCGGTCGAGGAAACGGACCCGGAGCTCGGCCGGCCGTTCGACCTCGGCATAGTACTCGGGGATCGACAGGCAGCCCTCCTCGCGCACGATGCTCTCGTCCGAAAATCTTACGACTTCCGGGTTGATCAGCACCATCGGGTCGCGCGAGGCGGTCTCGTCCTCGCGCTGCGCGACGTCGAGCACCAGCATCCGCCGCGGCACGCCGACCTGGATCGCGGCGAGGCCGATGCCGGGCGCTTCGTACATCGTCTCCAGCATCTGGTCGGCGAATCGGCGAAGATCGTCGTCGATCCGTTCGATCGGATCGCTGACGAGGCGGAGCTTCCTGTCGGGGAGCGTTATGATCTCGAGCGGCGGCACGGGCGTTGAGATATGAAAGGGACGGTCGCGGGTCAACCGTTTCGGTGCGGGCGATGGCGAAGAAGCGCAAGCTGGCGGTGACGGTCAAGGTCAAGACGAAGCCGCCGCGCAATCCTTACGCGAAGGTGCTCGGCCTCGGCCCGTTCAAGCCGAAGGTAGCGAAGGCGAAGGACGCCTATGTCCGCAAGCCCCGCCACCGCAAGCCGCTGAAGCACGAGGTTGAGCCGGAAGGCGGAGAGTAGAAGATTTCGTTCATGTTTTGTGCCAAACTCCGCCCTGATTCGGCGCGGAGGGCGGGGCGAGCATGGACAGGACCTTCGAGATCGGCGGCTACGCCTTCACCCTCGTTGAAGCCGGTTTCGCCGCGGCGGCGGTTCTCGCGGCGGTGCTCCTGGTGATGCTCCTCGTCGCCTGGCGGCGGGCGGTGGCCCGCTCCGAGCGCGGCGCCGTGATGGAGACCCAGTTCGCCGAGTTGCTTCGCACCCAGAGCGAGATGCAGGGGCGGATGCAGACCATTGCCGAGGTCTTCGGCTCCCGCCAGTCGGATCTGGTGAAGGGCCTGTCCGAGCGGATGGACGGGCTCGGCCACAAGCTCGGCCAGTCGATGCTCGACACCACCCGCCACACCCACGAGAACCTCACCCGCCTCGCCGAGCGGCTCGCCGTCATCGACAAGGCGCAGC
>JALHRF010000133.1 GCA_022841545.1 Bauldia sp.
CGATGCCGACGCCGGCGGCGAGCGCGCGCTCGTATTCCAGCGGAACGGTGGCCGAATCCTGGAGCGCGATGCCGGTCGAATCGAACAGCGTGATCTCCTCGTCCGAGGTGCGGCCGGGCTTCTTCCCGGTGATCACCTCGCCGATCTCGCCGGCGATGTCGGCTTCAGTGATGAGCCCTTCCGAGAGCGGCACGTTGATCTCGCCGTCGGTGCGGCACTGGCGGATGTCGTCGACGAAGATGCGGGCCCGGGTGAGGAGCTTGCCCTCGAGTTCCTGGTCGCCCTTCTTGTCGGCGCCGACCGCGGCGATGTGGGTGCCGGGCGAGATCCACGCGTCCATGACGATGGGCCCGCGCGCCGGCGTCAGCGTCACCACCACGTCGGCGCCGCGCACGGTCTGCTCGAGATTGGTCGACGGCTTGAGCTCGAAGCTCTCGTATTTCGGCTGCTGCTCCTTGACGAAGTGGTCGAGCGTCCCCTGGCTCCGGCTCCAGACCCGCACCTCGCTCCACGGGAAGACCTCGTTGCAGGTGGCGAGCGCGCCCTCGGCCATGTGTCCGGCGCCGACGATCGCAAGCACCCGCGAGTCCTTCCGCGCCATCCACTTCGCCGACACCGCGGCCGCCGCGCCGGTACGCATCACCGTGTGGTAGCTGCCGTCGACGATGGCGAGCGGGAAGCCGGTCTCGGGGTGGGTGTAGATCAGGATCGAGAACACGGTCGGCAGATTGAACCGCTCGCGATTCTGTTCGCGGATCGAGACCCACTTGCAGGCCGCCGCGTGCGGCTCCTCGATGTAGGAGGGCATCGCCTCCCACTCGCCGGGGAAACGGTCGAGCACGATGTGGCCCTTGGGGTCCATGTAGTAGCGGCCCTCGCCGTGCATGCGGTAGGCCTGCTCGACGCAGTCGTTGTATTCGCCCGGTGTGAGGAGGCCGATCATCTCGCTCCGCCCGAGGATCAGCGTCTTGCGGTTGGCCCAGTTTTCCATGGCGGTCATCTTCCGGAATTTGTTGCGCTCCAGTCCATAATGACGCCGCAACCGGGTGTCGCGTCAACCGGGATTCGGCGGGGCGCTCCGCGCAATCTCCCGCGCGATGGCGACGAAGCTGCGGAGGCTTTCGCTCCGGTTGGTGCGCTTCCAGCAGAGGATCGTGGCGATCCGGAAGCGCTTGCCGGCGAGCGGACGCACGGCAAAGGCCGGGCCGAGGATGTGCGACAGCCGGCCGGGGTAGATCGTCACGCCGAGGCCGGCCTTCACCAGCCCGATCAGCGCCATCGTGCTCGAAGCCTCGAGTGCGACGGTCGGCTTCACCCCGGCGGCCGCGAGCATCTCGTCGAGCCGCCAGCGATAGGCCTCCCACTCCGCGATCTCGCCCAGCACGAGGGGAACGCCGGCGAGCGCTTCCGGCCGGATGCTCCGCTGCCCCGCGAGGGGATGGTCGGCGCGCATGATCACGGAAAGGGGATCGGAGGCGACGGCGAGGCTGTGGAACTCGCCATGGTCGAACGGGCCGATCATGTAGCCGAGGTCCAGCGTGCCCTCGGACAGCGCCAGCTTCTGGCCCTGCGTCCGCATATAGGTCAGCCCGACGTCGACATGTGGCGCCATCACCCCGAAGCGCGCCACCGCCTCGGGCATGAAGTCGAGCGCGGCAAACGCCATGTAGCCGATGCGCAGCACGCCGGCCTTGCCCTCGGCGACCCGCCGCGCCGCCTTGACCGAGTTGGCGAAGCCCAGAAGCAGGCCGGCATTGGCGTCGTAGAAGGCCCGGCCCGCCGGCGTCAGCGACACCTCGCGGGTGGTGCGCTCGAAGAGCGCGAAGCCGAGATGCTGCTCCAGCCGCTGGATGCGGCGCGTCAGCGCCGACTGGTCGATGGCGAGGCGCTGCGCCGTCCGGCGGAAGTTTAACTCCTCCGCGAGGATCAGGAACGACTGGGTGAGATCGAGGCCGGCCGAGACGTCCATGCCGATCCGCAAAACGGAACCTGGTTGATGCATCAGTGTCATCAATAATTGGCGAATCGGCATTTCCGGTCAAGCCGGCCCCAGGCGATGCTGGTCGTTATCCACCGAGCGACGGGAGAAACCGACCATGGGCGAGATCGACAACCGGGAACTCGACAGGATGCTGCAGGCGGCGTTCGACGCCTCGACCGCGATCTACCAGGAGCGCGGCTTCCAGCGGCGCATCGGCTTCGGCAACCGCCCGGCGCTGATCAGCGTCGACCTCGCCAATGCCTGGACGCGGCCCGGCAACCCGTTCACCTGCGACATGGAGAAGATGGACAATGAGATCATCCCTGGGATGCAGCAGCTCCTCGCCGCCTGCCGCCGCCACGGCCACCCGGTGATCCACGTCACCACCGCCTACGAGATCACCGACCTCGACGCGCCCTATACCGACATGGGGCTGTGGCACAGGAAGATCCCGGTCGAGGCGGTCAGCATCCGCGACACGCATCTCTGGGCGATCGACTCGCGGATCGCCCCGGTCCCCGGCGAGCACACGCTGATGAAGAAGAAGGCCAGCGCCTTCCACGGTACCCCGCTTGCCGGCATCCTGCGGTCCGCCAATGTCGACACCATCCTCGTCACCGGGGTGACCGCCACGGCTTGCGTCCGCACCACGATCTGCGACGGCCTTGCGGAGGGGTTCAGGACGATTTCGGTCCGTGAATGCACCGGCGACCGGGTACCCGGCGCGGTCGCCTGGAACCTCTTCGACATCGATGCGAAATTCGCCGACGTCACCGGCGTCGACGAGTGCGTCGCCTATCTCGACCGGATCGGCAACCGTCCCGCGGCGGCGTGAGGTGGCGGTGGCCGGGTCGGGGAAGGTCCGGCTACCTGATCATGTAGGGCGCGCTGACCCGCTGGCTGGTCTCGACGAAGTGGCGCATGGCGTCGCTCAGTCCCTTTCGCCGCCAGGCGAGGTGGGTCTCGATTCGGGTGTCGCAGACGATCGGTCGCGCCGCGATCGACTCCTGTCCGCAGAAGCGCGGCACCCCGGAAAAGACCGTGATCCCGACCCCCGCGGTGACCAGTCCGAGGATGCCGGTCAGGCTGGAGGCTTCCTGCGCCACGGAAAGCACATGACCGGCGCGCTGGAAGGTATCGACCACGATGCGCCGGAAGGTGGGCCACTCGGCGCTGGTGCCCATCACCAGGCTCTCGCGGGCGAGTTCGGCGACCGTGATCTCCGTCTTGGCCGCAAGCGGATGTTCAGGCGGCAAGAGCGCCATCAGCCGGTGGTGGGCGACGGGGCGCGATTCGATCTCCGAGCTCTGGAAGTGGCCCTCGATGAAGCCGAGGTCGATTTCGTCCTGAAGAATGCGGTCGCGCTGGACCGGCGAGGTCAGGTAGGTCAGTTCCAGCCGCACCTCCGGGTTGGAGAGCCTGAACTCGCGCGCGATGTCGGGGACCAGCGCATGACCCGAGATCGTGGTGTAGGCGATGCGCAGGATCGCCTTGGTGCCCGAGGCGAGCAGCCGCACGGTGGTTTCCGCCGCCTCGGCGCGGGCGATGATCGCCTGCGCCTCCTCGAGCAGGTAGCGGCCGGATTCGGTCAGGCGGACCCGCCGCGTGGTGCGTTCGAGGAGCTTGACCCCGAGTCGCTCCTCCAGTTCGAGCACGATGCGACTGACGGCAGGCTGCGCCATTCGAAGGCGTTCCGCCGCGCGATGGAAGTTCAGTTCTTCGGCAACTGCAACGAAGGTGGACAGATGCTTAAGGTTATGGCGCATATTGATACTCGGAACACATTAATTTTCCTTAGAAAGCTTATTTCACAACCCCAATCCGGCTGTCTAGGCTACAGATTGGCACGGAAAACGGCCCAGAGAGGGTCGCCCGAACAGTGGATCAATAGGTTGGGTCACGCGTCCCAAAAACATCGGGGAGGCGCCGGGGCTGGGGTAGGCCGCACGGTCCTTCGGATGCGCTGCATGCCCGGACGGCGCCCTTTCAGCGCTGCAGCGCAAGAGATGCTGCCATGATCCGGGTCGGCGTGGACGTTGGCGGCACCTTCACCGACATCGTGCTCGAGCGCGGCGGCACGGGTGAAGGGCAGGTTGTCGTCACCAAGGTTCCGAGCACGCCGCACGACCAGTCCGAGGCGGTCGTCAACGGTATCCTCAAGGTCTGCGGCCTTGCCGGCGTCGCCCCTGGCGACATCGACGCCGTCTTCCACGGCACCACCGTCGCCACCAACATGGTGATCGAGCGGGCCGGCGCCGAAGTCGGGATGATCACGACCCGCGGCTTCCGCGACATCCTCCACATGGCGCGCCACAAGCGGCCGCACAATTTCTCGCTCCAGTTCGATGTGCCCTGGCAGTCGAAGCCGCTGGTCAAGCGCCGCAACCGGATCGCGGTAAGCGAGCGGATCATGCCGCCCGACGGCGCGGTCGTGGTCCCGCTCGACGAGGACGAGGTCAAGCGCGCCGCCGAACTCTTCGCCAAGCGCGGGCTCGACGCGGTGATCGTCGCGTTCCTGTTCTCGTTCCTCAACAACGAGCACGAGCAGCGGGCGAAGGAGATCGTCGCCGCGATCCTGCCCGACGCCTTCGTCAGCGCCTCGTCCGACGTCGTCAACTCCATCCGCGAATACGAGCGCTTCTCCAGCGCGGCGATGAACGCCTATATCGGCCCGAAGACGGCGCATTATCTGAAAAGCCTCGAGCAGCGGCTCGCCGCGGCCGGCATCCGCGCCATGGTTCGCGTGATGCAGTCGAACGGCGGCATCTCGACCATCGATAACGCCGTCGAGCGGCCGATCGGCCTTCTCCTGTCGGGGCCGGCCGGCGGCGTCATCGGCGGCCGCTGGACCGGCGAGCATTGCGGCAAGAGCAAGATCATCACCATCGACATCGGCGGCACCTCGGCCGACATCT
Organism: Bauldia sp.; assembly: GCA_022841545.1. Classification (GTDB taxonomy): domain Bacteria; phylum Pseudomonadota; class Alphaproteobacteria; order Rhizobiales; family Kaistiaceae; genus Bauldia. The sequence continues at coordinate 4,897 of JALHRF010000133.1, forward strand.
CGGTGATCGAGGACGGCGAGCTCAGGATAAAGAACCCCCGCGACACCGAGGTCGCCGGACTGCCGGTGCTGGTGCCGATGATCGACATCGACGCGATCGGCGCCGGGGGCGGCTCCATCGCCTACATTGATCCCGGCGGCGCCTTCCGCGTCGGCCCGCGCTCGGCTGGCGCCGAACCCGGTCCCGCCTGCTACGGCAAGGGCGGCACCGAGCCCACCGTCACCGATGCCCAGGTGGTGCTCGGCCGGCTCGACCCGGAGCACTTCCTCGGCGGCGATCTCCGGATCGACGCCTCGCTGTCGGAGACGGCGATCCGCGACCATATCGCCGGGCCGCTCGGACTTTCGCTCGAAGCGGCAGCGCTCGGCATCCTCCGCATCGTCAACAACAACATGGCGCTCGCCATCAACGCCAATTCGGTCGCCAAGGGCGTCGATCCGCGCAACTTCACCCTGATGGGCTTCGGCGGCGCCGGACCGCTTCATTCGGTCTCGCTGGCGGAAGCGATCTTCGCCCGTGACGTTATTTCGCCGGTCCACCCCGGCATCACCGCGGCGACCGGGCTCCTCGTCACCGACCTCCAGTACGAGTACACCCACTCGACGCTTGTTCTCCTCGACAAGGCCAGCGACGACGAGTTCGCGCGGGTGACGGCAGTCCTCGACGACCTCATCGTTCAGGCCAACCGCCAGCTCGAGAGCGACCGCATCCCGGCCGACCAGCGCCGCTTCCGCCAGGTCGCAGAGTGCCGCTATCTCGGTCAGGGCTTCGAGCTCCGCGTCGATGTGCCGGCCGGGCCGCTCGATGGCAACAGCGCCAGGGCGGTGATCGATGCCTTCTACAACGTCCACAAGAAGGTCTATGGCCACGCCTTCCGCGACCAGTCCTGCGAGATGGTGACGCTCCGCCTGATCGCGACCGCAGCGGTCGAGACCATGGCGCTGCCGAAACTCGAAACCGGCGGCGCGCGCAACCCGGACCATGCCCGGCTCTACACGCGGCGAACCGTCTTCGACGACGGCGAGGCGCGCGATACGCCGCGCTATCTCCGGGCGAAGCTCCTCGCCGACGATGTGATCGAGGGGCCGGCGCTCGTCGTCCAGCACAATTCCACGACCATCGTGCCACCGGGCTACGTGGCGACGGTGATGACCTATGGCGACATCCTGATCAGCCGGGAAGGAGCACGGTGATGGTGAAGCCAATCGACCCGATTTCGCTCCAGGTCATCGGCGGCGCGCTGCACTCGATCGCCGAGCAGATGGGCAATGTGCTCTACCGGATGAGCTACTCGTCGATCATTCGCGAGAGCCAGGATCTCGGCGCGGGCCTCTTCGACCGCGACTACAACACGCTCTGCGAATCCGATTCCACGCCCATGCATATCGGCTCGTTGCCGGGCTACCTCCGCGGCATCGAAAAGTCCGTGCCGCTCGACGCGTGGAAGCCGGGCGACTGCGTCATCCACAACCACCCCTATTTCGGCGCGAGCCACTCGCCGGATATCGCCATCGTCATGCCTGTGTTCTTCGAGGGCGATCTCGTCGGCTTCTCGGCGAACACCGCCCATCACGTCGACATCGGCGCGGCGACGCCGGGCCTCGTCATCGACATCCCGGACATGTATGCCGAAGGCATGCTCCTCAACGGCCTCAAGCTCTACGAGGCCGGCGTTCGCAATGAGTCGCTCTGGAAATTCATCCGCGACAACACGCGGGTGCCGGGGCTGGTGATGGGCGACCTCGAGGCGCAGATCGCCTCGGCCGAACTTGGCGTGCAGCGTTTCGAGCAGCTCATGGCCACGTACGGCAAGGAGACGGTGCTCCAGGCGACGAAGCAGCTCATGGACTATACCGAAGGGATGCTGCGGCGCGAGATCGCGAAGATCCCCGATGGCGACTATGTGGCCGAGGGTTTTCTCGACGACGACGGCCGGACCCGCGGCGTCCACCTGCCGATCAAGGTCACGGTCAGGGTGCGCGGCGACGGCGTCGAGGTCGACCTCACCGGGTCCTCGCCGCAGGTGCCCACCGCCTTCAACGTACCGTTCGAGGGCTCGACCAAGGTCGCCTGCTTCTTCGCCTTCCGGGCGCTCCTCCTCGACACCTATACCCACGCCGAGTACATCCCGCAGAACGAGGGCTCGTTCCGGCCGGTCAAGGTCACCGCGCCGCTCGGCTGCATCTTCAACCCGATCGCGCCGGCAGCCGCCGAGGCCCGCTTCAGCCAGATCCAGCGCGTCGTCGACCTGATCATCAAGGCGCTCGCCCCGGTGCTGCCCGACAAATGCACCGCCGGCAATGCTGCGGTGCTATCCTTCGCCGCCTATTCCGGCGTCCGTCCGAGCGGCGACTACTGGGTCTTCCTCGAAGTGAACGAAGCCGCGATGGGCGGCCGGCCGTTGTCCGACGGGCCGGATACGATCGAGGAGTTGATGCGCAACACCCGCAACAACCCGCTCGAGGATCTCGGCATGCACCTGCCGCTGATTTGCGACCGCTACGAGGTGCGCGACGACGTGCCGCCGGGCGCCGGCAAGTTCCGCGGTGGCGCCGGCGTGGTCAAGTCGCAGCGCTATCTGTCGCCCGGCTTCATGACCCATGAAGCCGACCGCAACGAGGACGTACCGTGGGGCATCTTCGGCGGCCATCCAGGCCATACCGGCAAGGTCGAGCTGAAGAAGACCTCGACGGGCGAAGTGTTCTATCAGCCGGCTAAGTTTTCCGGGCTCAGGACCGAGGTCGGCGACGTGATCACCTACTATTCGCCAGCCGGCGGCGGCTACGGCAACCCGCTGGAGCGCGACCCGGCCAAGGTGCTCGACGACGTTCTCGACGGGTTTATTGACGTGATGCATGCACGCTCCGCCTATGGCGTCGTGCTCTGCGAGGTTGACGACGGCTACGGATGGGCGCTCGATAGCGATGCGACGAGCGCGCTGCGGGCCACGATGATGGCCGCGTAGGGGTGAGGGGTTCCGCGACAGCGGGGCCTTATGCCCGTTACAGGAACGGTGAGCTCGGTAAACGCATGGGAGAAGGGAACTGTGAAATGAAGAAGGCAGACACACTTCTGAAGAAGTCGGTTTCTCGGCGCTCGGTTCTGAAAGGCGGCGCGGCGATTGCGGGTGTAACGGCTGTCACCGGATTTCCGACCGTCTGGGCGCAGAACATCAAGGACATCACCCTCAACCATACGGGCATGTCCTATTCCACCATCGCCGACATCGGGCGCCAGGCGACGCTCGACCTCGGCTTCAAGGTCGAGATGTCGGTGGTCGATCATCCCGGCCTGACCAACCGCATGATCCAGGACCCGAACTCGATCGACATCGCCGACGCCGAGATCTGGCAGACCAAGGTCTTCGTCCCGGCCGGCGTCACCCAGGCGGTGGACAGCAAGAAGATCCCGATCTGGGACAAGATCACGACGCTCTACACGGAAGGCACCTTCGCCGGGCAGCCGGTGTCGCGCGAAGGCGACTCGCCCTTCGAGTTCATGTACCGCGATGCGATCGACGGCACGAGCTTCCATGACGGACCGACGCAGTGGGCGACGTTCCTGCCCGGCGCCTTCAATGCCGACACCCTCGGCATCCGGCCCGACCTGATCGGCCGGCCGGTCACCAAGTGGGGCGACCTCCTGTCCGACGAGTTCAAGGGCAAGGCCGCGATCCAGAACATCCCGACCATCGGGATCATGGACGCGATCATGGCCTGCGAATCCGCCGGCTTCGTCAAGTACGGCGACAAGGGCAACCCGACCCAGGACGAGCTGACCCAGACCATCGCCAAGCTGATCGAGCTGAAGAAGGCCGGTCACTGGCGCGCGCTCTGGAACACCTTCGACGAGTCGGTGAACCTGATGGCCGCCGGCGAGGTGGTGATCCAGTCGATGTGGTCGCCGGCCGTCACCGCGGTCCGCACGCAGGGCATCAACTGCGTCTACCAGCCGCTCGAGGAAGGCTATCGCGGCTGGGGCAACGGCCTCGCCCTGATGTCGCATCTCGAGGGCATCAAGCTCGACGCCGCCTACGAGTACCTCAACTGGTACATCTCCGGCTGGGTCGGCGGCTTCATCGCCAAGCAGGGCTACTACATCTCGGTCCCCGAGATGGCGAAGAACTTCCTGAACGAGAACGAGTGGGGCTTCTTCTACGAGGGCAAGGCGGCGACCGCCGACATCACCAGCCCGACTGGCGAGAAGACCAACTCGGCCGGCGAGATTCGCGACGGCGGCTCGTTCGAGGAGCGGTTCGCCAAGGTCGGCGTGTGGAACAACCTCATGGACGAGGCCGAGTTCCTGTTCGCCAAGTGGAACGAGTTCAACGCCGCCTGAGCTGCGTGAGGACAATGACAAGGGGAGCGGCGGCCGCCGCCGCTCCCGCCATGCCCGGTCCCGTTGCGCCAGGGCATGCGTTGAAGGAATGACGTGAATGACGCCCGGCCCGGACGCCAACAAGAAGTCCCTGCTTTCGACGTATCTCCAGGTCACGCCGCTGACGCTGGTGCTCCTCCTGTTTTTCGTCGTGCCGGTGGCGCTCGTCGTCCTGGTCAGCTTCTTCCGCTACCAGATGCTGGTCGGCATCATCCCCCAGTTCACGCTCAAGAATTACGTCGACATCCTGACCAACGCGACCACCTGGTCGCTCTACTGGTCGACGGTGAAGTTCACGCTGATCGTGCTCGCGATCACCTTCGTGCTCGGCTTCTGGATCGCCTATTTCCTGGTCTTCCACGTCCGCAACCTGTTGACGGCGATCGCCCTGTTCCTGGTCTGCACCGTGCCGTTCTGGACGTCGAACATCATCCGCATGATCTCGTGGCGGCCGGTGCTCGGCCGCGAAGGGTTGATCAACGATGCGCTCATGGACAGCGGCATCATCGCCGAGCCGCTCGACTGGCTGCTCTACTCCGACTTCTCGGTCGTCGTCGCCTATGTCCATCTCTTCACGCTGTTCATGATCGTGCCGATCTTCAATTCGATGGCGCGCATCGACAAGTCGCTGCTCGAAGCCGCAGTCGATGCCGGCGCGACCCGCTGGGGCGTGGTTTGGAACGTCGTGCTGCCCTTGTCGAAGACGGGCATCGCGCTGGGCGCGCTTTTCGTCGTCACCCTGGTCATGGGCGACTTCTTCGTCGTCTCGGTGATGAGCGGCGGCCTGTCCGGGTCCGCGACCTCCGGCATGTACAACGACGTGCAGATCCTCAACTACCCGCGCGCCGCCGCCAATGCCGTGATCCTGCTCATCATCGTGATGCTCATCGCGGTCGCCATCTTCCGGCTGGTGGACGTGCGGAAAGAGCTGGTGCGCTGAGATGGCGGCTTCCACCTCCTACGGCCCTCGGCCCTGGACCTTCTACGTCCTCGCGGCGCTGTTCACGCTGTTCGTCATCTTCCTCTACGGGCCGATGATCGCGGTCCTGGTGCTCTCGTTCCAGGGGCCGTCGGCGGCGCTCGTCTTCCCGCTCCGCGATCCCTCGCTGATGTGGTTCGACGAGCTGTTCAACCCGCGCCGGGTGGGCGACGTGGTCGGCGCCTTCTCCCGCTCGCTCCCGCTGGCGCTGATCGTGATGGTGCTCACCGTCCTGATCGCCGTCACTGCCGGCTTCGCGTTCCGCCGGCGCTTCCCGGGGTCGGGCCTGATCTTCTACACGGCGATCGCCAGCCTGATCGTCCCCGGCCTGGTGCTGTCGATCGGCATCCTCGTCACCTTCCGCTATCTCGGCTTCTCCGCCTCCTGGTACGGCTCGGCGCTCGGCGCGCACCTGTCCTGGGCGGTGCCTTTCGGCCTCCTCATCATGTTCGCAGTACTCGGGCGGCTCAATCCGTCCTACGAGGAAGCGGCCTATGACCTCGGCGCGACCAAGTGGCAGACGGTGCGCGGCGTGGTGCTGCCGATCGTCTTCCCGGGCATCATCGCGGTCGCGCTGTTCGGCTTCACGCTCTCCTACGACGAGTTCCCGCGGAGCTGGCTGACGGTGGGCAGCCGGAACACGCTGCCGCTCGAGATCTGGACGATGACCACCAACGTCACCTCGCCGGCGCTCTACGCGCTCGGCACGGTGACCACCGTGGTCTCGTTCATCGTCATCGCGCTCGCGCTCTCCTCGATCCTCATCATCCAACGCAGGCGGTCCCGTTAGTCACAATGAACAGCACGCAAGCCAACAGCGCGACGGCAGCCGGGCAGAAATCCGGCGAGATCCGGCTGGTCGACGTCGCCAAGCGGTTCGGCAATTCCTATGCGGTTCAGAACATCAACCTGACCATCCCGCACGGCTCATACTGCTGCCTGCTCGGCCCCTCGGGCTGCGGCAAGACCACGATCCTCAGGATGATCGCCGGCCACGAGACGCCGACCGCGGGGCAGATCTACATCGGCGACCAGATGGTGGTCGGCAAGTCGCCGGTCGAGCGCGGCACGGCGATGATGTTCCAGAGCTATGCGCTGTTCCCGCATCTCACCATCGCCGACAATGTCGGCTTCTATCTGAAGATGCGCGGCGTCGGCAAAGAGGAGCGGCGCGAGAAGGTCGAGGAGATGCTCAAGCGCGTGCAGCTCGAGCAGTTCCGGAACCGCATGCCGGCGCAGCTTTCCGGCGGCCAGCAGCAGCGCGTTGCGCTCGCGCGCTCGCTGATCACCAATCCGCGGGTGCTCCTCCTCGACGAGCCGCTGTCGGCGCTCGACGAGTTCCTGCGGCTCAGGATGCGCGGCGAGCTCCGCAGCCTCCAGAACGAGCTCGGCATCACCTTCGTCCACGTCACCCACACCCAGCCCGAGGCGATCGCGCTCGCCGACATGGTGGTGGTGATGGACACCGGCCGAATCGACCAGGCCGACACCGCCGAGATGATCTTCAACCGGCCGAAGACGCCCTATGTCGCGCGCTTCATGGGCGGGCAGAACGTGCTCACCGGCGTGGTCGAGGGCCATGCCGCCGGGCTGGTCCGCCTGCGCTCGCCCGGCGGGTTCACCTTCGAGGCTGCCGCCGACGGAACCCCGCCGGCGGTGGGCCAGCCGCTGTCGATCGCGGTCCGCCGCGACCACGTCAGGCTCAGGAAGGACTCGTCGGAAGCGGCGGGGAAGGGGATCAACGAGATCGCCGGCACGGTCAGCGCCATCGAGTATCAGGGCAGCTACGTGAAGGTGACGCTCGACGCCGAGGGCGGCCATTTCGTCGCCAATGTCAGCGACCGCGACTATGCGGCCGAAAGGGTCGTGCCAGGCGACCGCGCGGTCGCGAGCTGGAAATCGGCCGATGTCCACACGCTGTCCAGGGTCGACACGGGGGCCGCGGCCGATTCCGATTTCGACGCATCGAACTGAGACCAGGTGAGGAGAAGGCTGGCCGGAGGAAGACGAGGGCAGGGATCAGGACGCCTTTGTGAGACCCGGTCCGTCAACGGCTGACCGGGAGGACGGCAACACGACATTGAGGTTCACGAACAACGCGCGCGGCATCGAGCCTTGCGCGAACGGCGGAGTATTTTCGTGGCTGACGTAGAGCAGATCGCAGACCGGACCGGCGCGGGCATCGCGCTCGCCTACAGGTCCGGCGAGGCCGGACCGGTGGCGGTCGTCGCGTGCCTTCTCGACCGGATCGAGAAGCGGAAAGCCGATAACGCCTTCATCGCGGTCACGGCGGACCGGGCGATGCGCGAGGCGGAGGCCGCCGAGCGCCGCTACCGCGCCGGCGCGCCGCTCTCGGCGCTCGACGGCGTGCCGATCGGCTGGAAGGACCTCATCGACATCGCCGGCGCGCCCACCACCGCCGGCTCCAAGGTGCTCGGCAACGGACCGGTGAAGACCGGCGACGCACCGATCGCAGCCAATGCCGCGAAGATCGGCATGGTGACGCTCGGCAAGCTCAACATGACCGAGTTCGCCTATTCCGGCATCGGCATGAACCCGCATTACGGCACCCCCGTCAATCCGCACGGCACCCCGGTAGCGCATGTCCCCGGCGGCTCGTCCTCGGGGAGCGGCGTCGCCGTGGCGGCGCGGCTCCTGCCTTGCGCCATCGGTTCGGATACCGGCGGCTCGGTGCGCATCCCGGCGTCCTATAACGGCGTCGTCGGCTACAAGCCGAGCCTCGGGCGGATCGACACCACAGGCGTCGTCGCGCTGGCGCGGAGCTACGACACGGTCGGCCCGCTGGCGCGGTCGGTCGAGGACTGCATCCTCCTCGACCGCGCGCTGCGCGGCGCGATCGGCGCGGAGCTGCTCCGCGCCGACCTCGCCGGCCTGACGCTCCTCGTCCCGACCAACTTCGTCACCGTCGACCTCGACGATGCGGTCGCGGCGAATTTCGAGCGGTCGCTCGCCGCGCTCTCGGCCGCCGGCGTCACGATCCGGCGCGAGAAGATCGACGTTCTCGATGCGCTGGTCGAGATGAACGCGCGCCACGGCACGCTGACCGCCGCCGAGGCCTACTACGAGTTCCGGGACCTGATCGACGGCGAGCAGGTCGGCGAGATCGACCGGCGCGTGGTCCGCCGCATCATGGACGGCAAGCGGATGACCGCCCACGACCTCATTTCCATCCAGCGCGGACGTGCGCGGCTCGCTAGCGCGCTCCGGATGCAGATGCAGGACGCGCTGCTCGCCTGGCCGACGACGCCGATCACCGCGCCGGAAGCGGCGCCGCTCGCGGCGGATGACGAGGTATTCCATCGCGTCAACCTCCGCTCGCTCCGAAACACCATGCCGGGCAACGTCCTCGATCTCTGCGGCGTGGCGATGCCGAACGGCAGCGACGCGGCCGGCATGCCGACCAGCCTGCTCGTCTCTGCCGCCCACGGCGACGACGAGCGGCTGCTTGCGGCCGCGATCGAGATCGAGCGGGTGGTGAAGGCGGAGGATGGGGCCTGAGGACAGTGGACAGCCTCAGGGTCGCCCGAAATAAGTGGGTCGTTCGCAAGGCGACGTTCTGAACGACAGGAGCCGAGGAGAAAGACATGGCCCGGATCGTCAATACGGCATCGGCGCAGATGGGGCCGATCGCCAAGGCCGAGACCCGGAAGGATACGGTAAGGCGGCTGATCGCCATGATGCGCGAGGCGAAGGGCCGGGGCGCCGAGCTGGTCGTGTTCACCGAACTCGCGCTCACCACGTTTTTTCCACGCTGGCTTGTCGAGGACGAGGCGGAACTCGACGGCTACTACGAGCGGTCGATGCCCGGCCCGGAGACGCAGGCGCTCTTCGACGAGTCGAAGAAGCTGGGCGTCGGCTTCTATCTCGGCTTCGCGGAGCTGGTCGAGGAGGGCGGCCGGAAGCGCCGCTTCAACACCTCCATCCTGGTCGATCGCTCGGGCGCCATCATCGGCAAGTACCGGAAGGTCCATCTCCCCGGCCATGCCGAGCCGCAGCCGAACCGCACCCACCAGCACCTCGAGAAGCGCTATTTCGAGCCGGGGAATCTCGGCTTTCCGGTCTTCCGCGGCTTCGGCGGGGTGATGGGCATGTGCATCTGCAACGACCGCCGCTGGCCGGAAACCTACCGGGTGATGGGGCTGCAGCAGGTCGAGATGATCATGCTCGGCTACAACACGCCCTTCGACCATACCGGCCACGCCGACATCGACGGCCTGACCAGCTTCCACAATCACCTTTCCATGCAGGCGGGCGCATATCAGAATGCGACCTGGGTCATCGGCACCGCCAAGTGCGGCAACGAGGAGGGCTCGAGGATGGTCGGGCAGAGCGTGATCATCGCGCCGTCGGGGGAGATCGTGGCGCAGGCCTATACGCTCGAGGACGAGGTGATCACGGCGCGCTGCGACCTCGACATGGGCAAGCGCTACCGCGAGACGATCTTCAATTTCGCCAAGCACCGCGAGCCGGAGTCATACAGGCTGATCGTCGAGCGGAAGGGAGCCATCCCGCCGCCGGAAGTCTGAGCCGCCAATCAAGTCCGACCGAGAACGAACAACCAGGGAAGAGGAGAACACCCGTGTCGACAGTCATCAAGGACGGCACCATCGTCGCCGCCGACCGCACCTACAAGGCCGACATCCTGATCGAGGGCGAGAAGATCAAGGCCATCGGCGACGACCTCAAGGGCGACACCGTGGTCGATGCGGGCGGCGCCTACGTCATGCCCGGCGGCATCGACCCGCATACCCATCTCGAAATGCCGTTCATGGGCACCACCGCCGCCGAGACCTGGGAGAGCGGCACCTTCGCCGCGCTTTCCGGTGGCACAACGCTGGTGGTCGATTTCGTCATCCCGGGACCCGACGGCATGCTCGCCGCGCTCGCGGACTGGGAGGAGAAGGCGGGCCGCCAGGCTTCGTCGGACTATTCGTTCCATATGTGCGTCAACGGCTGGTCGGAGAAGCACT
>JALHRF010000134.1 GCA_022841545.1 Bauldia sp.
CCGCCTATCCCGCGTCAGGCTTCGGCAGCCGGACCTCAGCGTGAAGGCCGCCGGACTTGCGGTTCGAGAGGGTCAGCTCGCCGCCGTGGGCGAGCACGATGGAGCGGGCGATGGACAGACCGAGACCGGCGCCGCCGGTCTCGCGGCTCCGCGATGTCTCGAGCCGGACGAACGGCTTGTAGACCTCCTCGATCCGGTCGGCCGGGATCCCCGGCCCATCATCGTCAACGGTGATCAGCGGCCCGTCGGGGGTGGATGCAAGGGCGACGCGGGCGCGGTCGCCGTAGCGGACCGCGTTCTCGACGAGATTGCCGACGGCGCGGCGGAGCGCGGTCGGTCGGCACGGGTAGGGGAGGCGACCATCGCCGGTGAAGGTCACGTCCTTGCCCATCGCCGCGAGGTCGTCGCAGAGGCTTTCGACCAGCGCATTGAGGTCGACGGAGCGGAGCGGCTCGGCGTCGGCATCCTCGCGGGCGAAGGCGAGCGTCGCCTCGGTCATCCGCTGCATTTCGTCGAGCGTCGCCATCATCCTGGTCCGCGCCTCGTCGTCGTCGAGCAGCTCGGTGCGGATCTTGAGCGAGGTGATCGGCGTGCGGAGGTCGTGGCCGATCGCGGCGAGCATGCGCGTCCGGTCGGCGATGAAGCGCGCGAGACGGTCCTGCATCAGGTTGAAGGCGGCGGTCAGCCGGCGCACCTCGCGCGGCCCGGTCTCGGGCAAGGTCATCGACGGCGCGCCGCGGCCGAATGCGCCGACCCGGTCGGCGAGGACGGCGAGGGGCCGGGTGGCGCGGCGGACGATGAGGCCGACGATGAGGAGGATCGCGATCGCCATCAGCCCGGACGAGATCAGCGACGGCCAGGGTATCGGCACCGGCTCGGCGCGTATCCGGGTCTGGGCGTTCAGCCAGCCACCGTCGGAAAACGGTACCGAAGCGAGCACGTCGAAGGTATCGCCAAAGGCGGGCGGCCGCCTGCTGCCGGGAGGGCCGTGGGCGCCGTCGGTGCGGCGGCGCATGGGTTCCCACTCGTCGTCGTCGAGATCTCCGCTGATGACGGTGAGGCGGGGCGCCTCGCGGAGCTCTATGAACATGCGCTGGAACTGGAGAGCGGGGAGGGCGAGCTGGTTGGAGCGAGGTCCGGGCGGGGTGGCGCTCTCCTCGCTCAGCCAGTAGCGGATACGGGGCGTGGAGGCGGCTTCGGCGAGCGCCGGGCGATCTGCGGGCGGCGACTTCTGCAAGACGCGCGTGATCGAGGCCATGCTCTCGAGCAGCCCCGCCCGGTTGGCGGCGCGAACGGCGGCCTGCCGGTCGTCGGTGAGGACGATGAAGCTCAGCGCTTGCGCCGCGACCAGCGCCGCCAGGAGCAGCGCAATGAGCTGGCCGCCGAAACTGAGCTGCGGGAGCCTCACGCACCGTCCTCCGTGACTTCGGCCGCAAGCACGTAGCCGCCACCCCATACGGTCTTGATGATGGCGGGGTTCTTCGGGTCGGATTCGATTTTCTTCCTGAGCCGGCTCACCTGGTTGTCGATCGAGCGCTCGAACGGTTCGAGCGACCGGCCGCTGGTCAGGTCGAGGAGCTGATCGCGGGTGAGCACCATCCGCGGCCGCTCGAGGAAGACGGTGAGCAGGCGAAACTCGGTGGTCGAGAGCGGCACCGCAACGCCGTCTTCGCCGACCAGTTCGCGTCGGAGCGTGTCGAGAATCCAGCGGTCGAAGCGGAGCCGGTTACGCTCGGCGGAAGGCGCGGCGCGGGGCAGGCCTCGCGAGCGGCGGAGCACTGCCTTGATCCGGGCGAGCAATTCGCGCGGGCTGAACGGCTTGGTGACGTAGTCGTCGGCGCCGATTTCGAGGCCGACCACCCGGTCGGTCTCCTCGACCATGGCGGTGAGCAGGATGACCGGGACATCCGTGGTCTCGCGCATCATGCGGCAGAGGGCGAGGCCGTCCTCGCCCGGCATCATGATGTCGAGGACGACGAGGTCGATGGCGCCGGTCTTCATCACGCGGCGCATCTCCTGCCCGCCATCGGCGGTCGAGACGCGGAGCCCCTTCTTGGCGAGGTACTTCGCCAGCGGCTCGCGGATGTCGGCCGAGTCGTCGACGACAAGGATATGCGGCGTGGGTTCCATGACCTGCGGGTTCCGGCGGACGGACAGCCTCATTATGGGGACGGGCGGAGCCGCGCGCGCGGAAAATTGTAACGCTTTGTATCAAGGGCCCGGTCCGAAACGCCTTGATACAAACTGGTGTCCGTCCGGCACACCCGAGCGCCCGATCCTTCCTATGTCTGGCTCGTGCCCACCCCTGCACAGCAAAGGAAACGGACATCATGAACACGACCCACAGGTTCCTCCTCGCGGCCCTCGTCAGCACCTCGCTCGGCACTCTGGCCATGCCGGCGCTCGCCGATCCGGGCGATGGCCACGGCCAGCGGATGGCGCATTTCGACGGCGATCGCGGCGATCGCGGTCACGGCATGCGCGGCGGCCCGCACGGCCCGGGCATGCCCCACCACCCCGGTGGCCCGGGCGGACGCCACGGCGGCCCGCAGTTCGGCGGCCCGATGGGCGGTCCCGGCGGTCCTGACGGCGCCGAGATGATCATCGAACGCTTCGACGTCAACGGGGACGGACAGATCACGAAAGAGGAGGTGACCACGGTTACGGCCGAGAAGGTCAAGACCTTCGACGCCAATGGCGACGGCTCGCTCTCGCTCGAGGAGTACAAGGCGCTCTGGACCGACGCCATGAACGAGCGGATCGTGCGCAGCTTCCAGTTCCACGATCCCGACGGCGACGCCCAGGTGACGCTCGAGGAATATTCGGAGCCCGCCGACAAGCTGTTCGCCCGCTTCGACCGGAACGGCGATGGCACCATCACAGCGGACGAGTTCGGCCCGCCGCGCGGCGGCGACCGGCCTGATGGCCCTCGGGGCAAGGGTCCCGGTGGCCCTGGCGGTCCGGATGACGACGCCGACAACGACGGCTAAGTCGGGTCTGTTGGTCTTGGGAAGGGCGGGAGCGATCCCGCCCTTTTTCTCCGGGCTTTGAGAATCGCGGAGGGCATGGTATTGGCCGCCGCCAACTCAATCGACGCGACCTGACGAACGCGCCGCGGCCGGGACGATCCCGCCGCCGCTTCGTCGCATTTCCCGGAGTTGGCGATGGCGCGACTGGTGGAACTGAACGGGGCCCGCGAGGCGCTCGCCTTCGACGACGTGCTCCTCACCCCCGGCTACTCGACCGTGCTGCCCGCGGAAGCGGACATCCGCACCCGGCTCACCCGGTCGATCTCGCTCAACGTCCCGATCCTCTCCGCCGCGATGGACACGGTGACCGAGGGGCGGCTCGCCATCGCCATGGCGCAGGCCGGCGGCATGGGCGTCATCCACCGCAACCTCACGCCCGAGCAGCAGGCGGAGCAGGTGCGGCAGGTGAAGAAATTCGAGTCGGGCATGGTGGTGAACCCGGTGACCATCCATCCCGGCGCGACGCTTGCCGACGCCCTCGACCTGATGAAGGCGCACAACATCTCCGGCATTCCGGTGGTGGAGAACGGCGCGTCGCCGGGGCGGCTGGTCGGCATCCTCACCAACCGCGACGTCCGCTTCGCCTCCGACCCGTCGCAGAAGGTGGCGGAGCTGATGACCAAGGACCGTCTGGTGACGGTGCGGGAGGCGGAAGTCGGTCATGAGGAGGCGAAGCGTCTCCTCCACCAGTACCGGATCGAGAAGCTGCTCGTGGTCGACGAGGACAACCGCTGCGTCGGCCTGATCACCGTGAAGGACATCGAGAAGAGCCGGCTCAATCCGAACGCCACCAAGGACGAGCAGGGCCGGCTCCGGGTCGCGGCGGCGTCGAGCGTCGGCGACGACGGCTATGCCCGCGCCGAGCGGCTGATCGACGCCGAGGTCGATCTCGTCGTCATCGACACCGCGCACGGCCATTCGGAACGGGTGCTGTCGCAGGTGCGGCGGGTGAAGGCGCTGTCCAACCGGGTCCAGGTGATCGCCGGCAACGTCGCCACCGCCGACGGGGCGCGGGCGCTGATCGACGCCGGGGCGGATGCCGTCAAGATCGGCATCGGGCCGGGCTCGATCTGCACGACGCGGATCGTGGCCGGCGTCGGCGTGCCGCAGCTCACCGCGATCATGGACGCGGCCGAGGCCGCGTCCGCGCTCGACGTGCCGGTGATCGCCGATGGCGGCATCAAGTATTCCGGCGACCTTGCCAAGGCGCTCGCCGCCGGGGCGTCCTCGGCGATGATCGGGTCGCTGCTCGCCGGCACCGACGAGAGCCCGGGCGAGGTCTACCTGCATCAGGGCCGCTCCTACAAAGCCTATCGCGGCATGGGGTCGATCGGCGCGATGGCGCGCGGTTCGGCCGACCGCTACTTCCAGGCCGAGGTGCGCGATGCGCTGAAGCTGGTGCCGGAGGGGATCGAGGGCCAGGTGCCCTACAAGGGGCCGGTGTCGGGCGTGCTCCACCAGCTCGCCGGGGGCCTCCGCGCCGCGATGGGCTATGTCGGCGCCGCCGACCTCGCCGAATTCCGGGAGAAGGCGCGCTTCATCCGCATCTCGTCCGCGGGGCTCCACGAGAGCCACGTCCATGACGTGAAGATCACCCGGGAGAGCCCCAACTACCCCGGGGCGGTGTAGGGTCTTCGGACTGATTCTCCGAAGGGGGCGCGGGGGCGCGTTCTGGAGCTTGAGCCAATGAGCCTCGCCACGGTCTTCGCGCCGGTCTTCGTCCAGGTCGCCCTGACGTTTGCGCTGCTGTTCTGGGCGGGCAGCGTGCGCGTGGCCGCCGTCCGCACGGGCGACGTCAAGATGCGCGATGTGGCGCTCCGCCAGCCAAACTGGCCGGCGCGCGCAATGCAGATCAGCAACGCGTATGAGAACCAGCTCGAATTGCCGCTGCTCTTCTATCTGCTGGTGACGATCGCCTTCTTCACCGCCCACATGACGGCGACGCTGGTGGTGCTGTCGTGGCTGTTCGTCCTGAGCCGCCTTCTGCATGCGCTGATCCATGTCACCACCAACGAGGTGCGGCGGCGGTTCTTCGTGTTCGCCGCCGGGGCGATGATCCTGCTCCTGATGTGGGTCCTCTACCTGCTCGACGTGATGTTCGGGCGTTTTTGACCTCCGACCACTCGGGTTGAGGCCCCTCGACTAGCCTCGCGCGGATTGCCGCCGCCACACGAGGCCTGTGTCGGGGCTCGAGGAGCGGAAACGGCCGGCGCATGATGGGCCGTCTCCCGGTGGTCATATCCTTGACGGACGCCGGCTTCCTGGACGAAGAATCCGGCTCAAGTGACCGGACACATGAGGGGGATGCAGTGATTTTCCACGGAAGCACGATCACGCGGCGGCGGACGCTCCTGTGGCTGGGAGCGGCCGGGGTCGTCGCCGCGGGCGTCCCGGTCATCGCCCGGGCGGTCGACAGCCTGAAGCCGGGAGAGTTCACCTGGCAGCCGCAACTTTCACCCGAAGGCCCGGTGGCGATCATCGTCTCGCTGCCCGAGCAGCGCGTCTACGTTTACCGGAAAGGCATCGAGATCGGCGTCTCGACCTGTTCGACGGGAAAACCGGGGCACGAAACTCCGACCGGGGTATTCACCATCCTGGAAAAGGACAAGCATCACCACTCCAGCACCTACAACAACGCGCCGATGCCGAACATGAACCGGTTGACCTGGGGCGGGATCGCGCTCCACGCCGGCAACCTGCCGGGCTATCCGGCCTCGCATGGCTGCGTCAGGCTGCCGATGGAATTCTCCGAGAAGCTCTTTGCCATCACCCATGTCGGCACGCCGGTGATCGTCGCCAACGCGAAGTCGGCCCCGGCGGATGTCGTGCACCCCGGACAGGTGCTCTCGGCAGACGCCGAGGCGGAATTCGCCCAGGTCGCCAACAGCAAGGCCAACACGCCGGCGTCGGCGGTCCCGGCGGCGCAGGTCGATCACGGCACCATGACGGTGGCGTCGTCAGCGCCGGCCGCCGCCGACGTGCCGGAGCCGCATCTCAACCCGCGCGACGCTGAGGCGCCGGCCGCCGCAGTTGCTTCGACCGGGACGGCGACCAGTGCCCCGTCGGCGCCCGCCGTGCCGGCTACGGCTATCCTGGTCTCCAGCGCCGACAACAAGATCATGGTGCTCGACAATGGCGAGATCGTCGCCGAGGGGACGGCGACCATCGCCGATCCGGACGATCCGCTCGGCCATCACGTCTTCATTCTCTCCGCCGTGAACGATGCCGACGGACAACTGCACTGGCACACGATCGGCTTCAGCCACACGATCGGCGCCGACGTCGACGAGGCGGACCTCGCCACGATCCAGAGGATCCGCGGCGACCACGCCGTGATCGAGGCGATCCGCACCCGGATGCACCCGGGGACCGTGATGGTAACGGTCGATCAGCCGCTCCACGAGGATACCCGTTCGGCGCAGGACTTCGTGGTGATGACGAGCGATTCCGGTTGAGCCGTAACGGTTCTCGACAAGGCGGCGTCCATACGGCAAGATCAGGCCGGCATTCCGGCCGGCCGGCGACCTCCGGGGACTGGCGCCCGCGAGACGTGGCGCCGCAAGGTCACGGGCGATCTGCCGGGATGCCGTTTCGGCGATCGGGGGGCTGATCCGAGGAGGAACCCGATGATCCGCTCTGTTCTGCTTGCAGCGCTGGTGATGGCAGGCCTTGGCGCGCCAGCATTCGCCAACAGCACCGCGACTACCAAGGACGGGCTGTTCGCCTATATCCGCTCGGGCCCGGGTACCAGCCATCCTGCGGTCTGCCTCGCCTGGCCCGGAGTCAGGTTCACGGTGAGCGACTGCACCAGGTATTGGTGCAAGGCCCGCTACCTGCAGAGCACCGGCTGGGTGTCCAAGAGCCGCATCACGATCTGGGACTGACGGCTCGAGATCCCAGCCCGACCGTGGGCACGCGCGCGCGATAAGTCCGGTGCAGGTCGGCGACGCCGCGTGTGCCCGGCCTACGCGGCGGCGTCCATGTGCGGGCGTATCAGCCCCAGCCATTCGTCGATCGATTGACCGGAGGACATCTGCGGCTCGACCATTCGCGCGATGGCGAAGCTGGGCGACGAATGGACACCCATCTGGCGGCCGTAGCGCACGTTCCAGCGGAGCGCCCGATCGACGCTCTTGAAGCAGAAGGCGTCGGTAAGGTCGCGGCCGGCGAGGGCGGAGAGGGCGCGAAGGATGTCGGCCGGCGTGCGGTCCATGTTGGCGCCGCGGCAATGTCCGTCGAACTCGAAGGCCTCGCGGTCGGCGAAGATGCCGGTCATCACGGCGAGCGCGGTCTCGGCGCCACCGGCGGCGGCGGCGGCGAGGATTCCCCGCGTCACCACGCCGGAATAGAGGTGCCAGGGCTGCGACAGGAACCGAATGCGGACCGTCAGCCGGTCGGCGCCCGCCGCCGCGCTGAGCGCCGGCAACTTCTCGAAAGCGCGCTTCGAATAGGGGCAGGTCGGCTCGAGGAACACCTCGAGCTCGGTCGGGCCGTGGCCGAAGGTAAGGGGCGGGACGGGATGGGCGTCGGCGGTCATGCAGGCTCCGGGGAATCAGGTGAGGGGGTGATGCCGATGATCATAGGGGGCGATGGCGGCGATTGGGACAGTTGTGGTTCAGGCAATGAGCCGATCGATCGGGAGCGGACGGGCCCCGTCTAAGCCTCCGTGCTCGGGCGGCCGAAGGCACGATAGCGCGCCTCGACCGCGGCAAGCAGGGCCGGCGCCTCCACCGGTAGCCAGGCATGGTGGAGGGCGACCTGCATCATCCCGTCGCGGGGAATGAAGAACTGGCCCCAGCCGGGACCGCGCCGGATGAATGAATCGACATGGATGACGCGGTCGTAGAAGTCCTGGGTAACGAGGACGACGGTGACGCTGTCGAAGGTGGCGCCGCGGAAGCCCTCGATCGAGATCGAGTCGACCCCGCGCACCTCCGTCCACGGGATGAGAAACTCGGTCGCACCCTCGATATGGATGCGGAGCCCCTCCGGGGAGAGGACGAGGAGCGGCTTCTGCTCCCGGGTGGTCTTGGAAAATTCCCACCCGGCATAACCGACGCCGAAGACGATCAGGCCCCACCCGACCCAGATCAGCGATGCATCGTCGTCGCCGATGAGCACGCTGAGGCCACCGACACCCGCTGCGATGGCGGCGAACAGAAGCTGTTTCCGGGCGAGCTTCTCCCGCCCGAAGGTGAGGACCTTGGTGACGTCGGCCGGCTTGCTGTTCATGGCGGGTTCCCGGAGCGGGACGATCATATGCCATAGTCGCCGGGTGAGTAGGCAGAAAGGGGGAAGGGCGCATGGGCGGGACCGAGATCGACGCGATCCGCGCATTGCTTGCGGCGAAGCCGCGGCCGGCCGGCTGGGCCGAGCGGCGGGTGCGGATCGAGGACGTCGGCGCGGCGTGGCCGGTGGCGGACGACCTTCGCCTGGAGCCGGCAAATATCGATGGCATGCCGGGCGAATCTTCGCTTGCGCCGGAAAGCGACCCGTCGCGCGTGCTGCTCTACCTGCACGGCGGCGGCTTCTGCGCGGGGTCGGTGCTGAGCCATCGTCGGCTGGTGACCGAGGCGGGGCGGGCGGCGGGGATGCGAACGCTCGCGATCGACTACCGCCTCGCGCCGGAGGATCCGTTCCCGGCGGCGCTCGAGGACGCGTTGACAGCGTGGCGGTGGCTCCGCCGCGAGGGATTCCCGGCCGATCGCATCGTGGTCGGCGGCGACAGCGCCGGCGGCAATCTGACGATCGGCCTCTGCAACCGGCTCCGGGCGGCGGACGAAGCGCAACCGGCCTGCGCGTGGCTGATCTCGCCGTGGACCGACCTCACCATGTCGGGCGCGTCGATGGCGGCGAAGGCGGCGATCGATCCGTTGATCCATGCGGCTTACCTCGAGGAGGTGGCGGAGGCCTATGCCAGGCGAAGCGACCGGCGCGACCCGCTGGTCTCGCCGCTGTTCTCGGACCTCAAGGGCTTCCCGCCGACGCTGATCCAGGTCGGATCGGACGAGACGCTGCTCGACGACGCGACGCGCTTCGCCGCGCGGGCTGGCGCGGCGGACGTGGCGGTAACCCTCCAGGTCTGGCCGCATATGATCCACGCCTTCCCGATGTGGAATGCGCGGCTTGCCGACGGGCGGCGGGCGTTGGCCGAGGCCGGCGCATGGATGCGCCGGTGGAGGCACGGGTGAATGGCCAATCGGGCTCGTGAGCGGTCATTCGCCCGCGGATCGGAGCACGCAGGATGCGAACGAAGCGGACCTTGGTCTTGATCAGGCGCCGGCCTTGCGAGGGCGTTTGAGCGTCAGAAGCTCGGTGACGTCCTTCAGTTCTTCTGCCGACGAGATGCCGATCTTCAGCCACTTGCCATCTCGATGTGTCTCCGCCTCATCATAAAGCGCCATGAGGCGGGAACTCAGGCTATCGCGCCGCGCCTCGACTTTCTCCCGCTCTGCCCCTCCCAACACGACTACGGCAGAGAAGGCCCGGTATTCGGGCAGGAACGTGCAGAACGCCTTGGACTTCTTGTAGCGCAGGGACCAGCCGTGCTTCTTGCCGCCATAAATCCAATCGGGAGTGAAAACGCCGGGGTATGCTGCCTCGATCCAATTCCGCAGCGTGGCCCACTGCTTGAACGCGTCCGGCCCGATCCAGTCCCGGATAGTCGTATCGTCTGGCGGCGCTGATTTGTCGGTGATCCGGCCTCCGACCTGGGGCGAATATTCCATGCAGCAATCCCTCATGTCCGCGAGAGCATCGCAATACGGCAAGGACAGGAAAGGGGCCATGAAGTCTCGGTGGGCATCGCACCGGGAATGGTCCGCAAAGGGTCGCATCCTGCCGTCGCCGGCCTTCATATCCATCGGGCTGCACGACGCGGTTCTCAGCGTTGGTTGGTGGCGATGCGGCGATCGGCGGCACTATCGCGCCATAGAGGGCAATCGGCGGCCTTTGGCGGATGGGGTGGGATTCGAACCCACGGGACAGTTTCCCGCCCGGCGGTTTTCAAGACCGCTGCCTTCAACCACTCGGCCACCCATCCTCGCGAAAGATATCAGAAATTTGGGCCATGACCGCAACGGAACAATTCACGAAACTGGCACCGGATTGGCACCGCACGCCTCAGAACATGGCGTTGATCGCTGCCGCCGCCTTGCCGTCGTCCTTTTGGAACAGGTGGGCATAGACGCGCAAGGTGATATCGGGCTTCGCGTGGCCGAGGCATGTCGGAGTCGGACCACTAGTGAGATAGCAGCGCCGGCAGTCGCAGATCCTTCAAGATTCCGCTCGTGGCTCCACCCGGCACGAAGTCCCGCATGCGGGAGTGTCCAAAGCCTCCCATCACAATCATCCCGGCTCCGATTTGCCGGGCCTCCTCCTGCAAGGTCTGCGCGATGGGGCGCCCTCGACTCTTCATCAGCGCGACGGTCGCCCTGACGTCGTGGCGAAAGAGGTATTCCGCCAGCCGCTTCCCAGGATCATCTGGGAGAGAACTTTCTCGTCGGTCACCGACGCTATCGTGACGCTCCGCGCGCGTTTCAGGAATTCGCGCGCGTCAGACACCGCACGTGTCGCCACCCGACTTCCATCCCATGCGATCATGACGTGCTCAGGAGTTGCCACCGGCGATGACTCTTCGACGATGAGCGTTGGTCGGCCTGACCCGAAGATGACAGCCTCCGCCGTGTCGCGAGTTGTCATGTCGGTCCTCTCGATACCTACCAGCACGAGATCGTGGTAGCGTGCAAAACTGCTTACAACGTCTCCTTCGGCTCCTGGGACACATCCGATTTTCGTTGTCCGAAGAGCGGAACCGAGCTGCGTCGAAAGCGCGCTTTCGCGGCAGCCTGATGCGCCAGATTCGCTGTGTGCCCATCGGGGTAGGTTTGAATCGGCACGAGCATGATCGGCTTCATCGAGCACCTCCACATTCAAGAGAGTTCATCTCGATAACATTCCAGCGCTTGCGCTGGTTGCCGCGCGCCGATGCACAACTGACGGGCCGCCCGTCAAAAGCGTCGCCCATCTCTACCCAGCCATGCAGCGATCCACTTCTCCGTCTCGACGATGACGAGCAGCAACACGCCGACCGCCACGATCGCGAGGCCGTCGGCGAGGGCGATCGGGCGCGTATCGAACACCGCCTGCAAGGGCGGCAGATAGGTGAACGCGAACTGGGCGGGGATCACCGTGGCCACGCCGATGAGGACGGCGCGGGTGCCGAAGACACCCTGCCAGGTCAGCGACGAGCCGTGCACGTAGCGCACGCTGAAAAGATAGAAGATCTCCATGACGACCAGCGTGTTCACCGCCATCGTCCGGGCGGTCTCGAGGGAAAGGCCCCGGCCGGTCGCCCAGGAGTAGATGCCGAAGGTGCCGGCGACCATCAGCCCGGATACGAAGATGATGCGCCAGAGGAGCCGTCCGGAGAGGAGCGGGTGCGAGACCCCCCGTGGCGGACGCAACATGGTGTTGGGCTCTGTCGGCTCGAACGCGAGGGTGAGGGCGAGCGCGACCGAGCTGAGCATGTTCACCCACAGGATCTGGAGGGGCGTTACCGGAAGTGCCAGCCCCAGGAAGACCGCCAGCACGATGACCATCGACTCGCCGCCGTTGATCGGAAGCAGGAACGATATGACCTTCCTGAGGTTGTCGTAGACGGTGCGGCCCTCGCGCACCGCCGCGACGATCGATGCGAAGTTGTCGTCGGCGAGGACCATCTCGCTTGCTTCCTTGGCCGCCTCGGTCCCCCTGACGCCCATGGCAACCCCCACGTCGGCACGCTTCAGCGCCGGAGCGTCGTTCACGCCATCGCCGGTCATGGCGATGACGGAGCCGTCCGCCTGGAGGCTCTCCACGAGCCGCAGCTTGTTCTCGGGACTTGCGCGGGCGAAGACCGAAGCCTCCTCGGCGCGATCGTTGAAGTCGCCATCCGTGAGGGCGTCAAGCTCTGGGCCCGTCACCGCTTTCGGGTCGTCGGCGATGCCGAGCTGGACGGCGATGGCACGGGCGGTGGCGGCATGGTCGCCGGTGATCATCTTGACCCGGATGCCCGCCGCCTTGCATTCGGCGATGGCAGTGATGGCCTCCGGTCGGGGCGGGTCGATCAGGCCTGCCAGACCGAGCAGGGTGAGTCCGTGCTCGATCTCGGCCGGCGCGATCTGGCGGCAGGCATCCGGCATCGTCCGACGCGCCAGGGCGATCACGCGCTGGCCGTTGGCGGCGAGGCGCTCGACCTGCCGATGCCAGGTGCCGGGCTCTAGGGGGCGCTCGCCCTCGGGCGTGGCCACGCGATCGCACATGGCGAGGATCTGCTCCGGAGCGCCCTTGAGGAAGACCACCGGCGGCCGTTCGCCGCGGGCATGGAGCGTCGCCATGTAGCGGTGTCGCGAGTCGAACGGGACCTCGTCGAGGCGGGCGAAGGCGGCCCGCGCCGCGGCGGCATCGTGCCCCGCCTTCAGGGCGAGGGAGATCAGTGCCCCTTCCATCGGGTCGCCTTCCACGATCCAGTCGCCGTTGGCCTGTCGAAGCTGGGCGTCGTTACAGAGAAGGGCTGCCAGCGACAATTCCTCGATCCCCGGATCGGCGGCGGGATCGACCGGTTCGCCCGTCTCCGTCCGGAATCGGCCCTCGGGGCCGTAGCCGGTGCCCGTGACCGTGGTCGTCCGGTCGGCCGTCACGATGGCGCTCACCATCATCTCGTTGCGGGTGAGCGTGCCGGTCTTGTCCGAGCAGATGACCGACACCGCGCCGAGCGTCTCGACGGCCGGGAGCCGTCGGATGATCGCATTGCGGCTGGCCATGCGCTGGACGCCGACCGCTAGGGTGATGGTCATCACCGCGGGAAGCCCCTCCGGGATCGCAGCAACTGCAAGCCCGATGACGACCATGAACGCTTCGGCGAGGCCATAGGCCTGCACCAGGACGGCATAGCCGAAGACGAAGATCGCGATGCCGAGCACGACCAGTGTGATCTGTCGTGCGAACTGGTTCATCTGCCGGATCAGCGGCGTGGCGAGATGCTCCACCGCGCCGATCAGGGAGCTGATGCGGCCGAGCTCGGTGGCGGCGCCCGTCGCCACGACGACGCCGGTACCCTGACCGGCGGCGATGAAGGTTCCGGAGAACGCCATCGAGAACCGGTCGCCGAGGGCGGCGTCTTGGGCGACCGCTCCTGCCGCCTTGTCGACCGGTACGGATTCGCCGGTGAGGATGGCTTCGTCCACACGGAGATTGCGCGCCCTGATGAGCCGCAGGTCGGCTGGGACCCGGTCGCCAGCCTCCAACAGGACAATGTCGCCGGGGACGACACTGTCGGCGGGGATGGTTGCGCGTTGGCCGCCCCGCATCACCGAGGCAAGGGGGTCGATCATCCGCGTGATCGCTTCGAGGGCCTTCTCGGCACGGCCCTCCTGCACGAAACCGATGATGGTGTTGGCAAGGACGACGGCGAATATCACCAGCGCATCCGTCAGATGGCCAATCGCTGCCGCGAGGACGCCCGCCGCCATCAGCACATAGATGAGGAGATTGTGGAACTGCTGCAGGAAGCGGACGAGTGCGCTACGATGGGCTCCCGTGGGCAGCCGATTGGGACCGTAGCGCTTCAGCCGGCGCGCCGCCTCGTCCTCCGCAAGGCCGTGCTTGTTGGCCCACAGGGCGTCAAGAGCGGCGTCCGGTGTCAATGCATGCCATGGCTCCTCAGGCGAGGGCGGCAGCATATCGGCGGCCAGCGCGTCGCTTGCCGCGGTTGAGCCGGGCGCCGGTGCGGCGTCGTGCATGCCGTCTTGCTCCTTCAATACGACTGCCGTCGTGACAGTCCGCGCTGCTTGACGTCACGCAGTCCCGTCATGGCGTGATCGCCACCTTGAGGACGCCGTCGCGCTGGTCGGCGAAAAGGTCGTAGGCTTTCTCTGTCTCCTCGAGTTTGAAGCGATGCGTCACAAGTGGCTGCGTGTCGAGGCGCTTCGCCCACGATGACCTCCATCAGCCGCCGCATGCGTTCCTTGCCTCCCGGGCATAGCGTGGTGACGATCGTTTGATCGCCGAGCCCGGCAAGGAAGGGACCGAGCGGGATCGTGATGTCGTCGCTCGAATAGACACCAGGAGACGAGAGGGTGCTTCCCGGTCGCAGGACGCGCAATGCCGCCTCGAGAGTCTCTTGGCGACCCAACGCTTCGATCGCCACGTCGACGCCGCAGCCGTCGGTCAGGCGAAGGATCTCCTCTACCGGGTCCGTCTTGCCGGGGTCGACGACGTGGTCGGCGCCCATCCTGCGCGCGATTTCGATTCGCGCGGGGACGGTATCCACGCCGATTACCGTGGTCGCGCCCATCAGCCGTGCGCCAGCCGTCCGCAAAGTCCGATCGGTCCCTGTGCGAAGACCGCGACAGTGTCGCCGATCCCTGACCTTCCGCTCTCGGCACCGGAGAAGCCGGTCGACATGATGTCGGACACATCAGCACCTGTTCGTCGGCAAGCGCGTCCGGAATAGGTGCGAGGTTGGTCATCGCGTCGGGCACCAGCCGATACTCTGCCTGCGTCCCGTCGATCGTGTTGCCGAAACGCCAACCGCCCATCGGCTTGAAGCCATGCCTTCTGCCGGCCCCGTCTTGGGAAAGGCAACCGCAGGGCACGCGCTGGGGCCGCTCGGCGTGATCGCGCCGGCGATAACCCGTTGCCCCTCCCGCTAGCCATGGACGGCAGACCCGAGCTTGGCGATCACCCCGACGGGTTGATGGGCGATCGTCAGGCCTCGCGCTACGGGGTACTCGCCCTTCAGAATATGGACGTCCGTGCCGCAGATGGTGGTGGTGGTAATGCGGATCGGTGCGTCACGCGGGCCGACATCCGGAATTGGCTTCTCGTCGAGGACGATGCGGTTCGGTTCAACGAAAACGGCTGCCATCATCGTCCCTGACATGTAGGGCTATTCCCTGTTTCCGGTATCGGCCGCACGATGGGGATCCGCGCGATCCGCGGCATTCGCGCCAGGCGGTTCGTCCGGTGGACGATTGGCGTGGCGCTGCAGAAAGCTTTCAAGGTCCTGTGGCGCGATGCGCCATTCCCGTCCGACCTCGACGGCGCGCAGGTCGCCATGCTTGA
>JALHRF010000135.1 GCA_022841545.1 Bauldia sp.
CCTCGGCATTGCCCTCGCCGATCATCTGGTCGTAGGCCTCAATGCTCTCGGCGCGGGCGCGCATCGCCGCCATGGCGGCGACGGTCGCGTCGAGCTTGGCGCGAATCTCCGTGTCGAGCGCCGGATCGGCCGCGGCCACGAGTTCCGCGATCGACGGGCCGGAGACGACCGATCCATCGATGCGGCGATAGTGGCCGGTATAGACGTTCCGGATGCCGATCTGATCGTTGTAGTGGGAGTTGTGGGTGTTGTCGGAGAAGCAGTCGTGCTCCTCCTCGGGATCGTGGAGGAGCAGGCCGAGCTTCATGCGCTCGCCGGCAAGCTCGCCATAGGACAGCGAGCCCATGCCGGTGAGGATCGAGATCAGGCCGGCATTGGCGTCGGCGGCGAGCGCCTTGCGGGCGGCGCCGTCAGCGGTCCAGTTCGCGACCATCTCCTCGAGGTCCGAGACCAGAAGGGTCGACGCGGCCTTGAGGTAGGCGGCGCGGCGCTCGCAATTGCCGCCAGTGCAGTTCGCGGCATCGAAATTGGTGGCGGGGCGCGTTCCCGCGCCCGCGCCGGTGCCGTTGAGATCCTGCCCCCAGAGCAGGAACTCGATGGCGTGATAGCCGGTGGCGACGTTGGCCTCGTTCTCCTCGGCCTCCTGCAGCGTGCCCTGGAGCAGTGCGGGCGTGATCTCGGTTGCGTCGACCGCCTCGCCGCCGATGGTCAGCTTCGGATTGGCGATGACGTTGACGACGTAGAGCGTGTTGGTGTCGGACTCGGTCCCGTAAGAAGCGTCGACATAGTCGATGAGGCCTTCGTCGAGCGGCCAGGCATTCACCCGGCCCTCCCAGTCGTCGACGATGGCGTTGCCGAAACGATAGACCTCGGTCTGCTGGTACGGCGCGCGCGCGGCGAGCCACGCGGCGCGGGCCGCGACGAGGGTCGCCTCGCTCGGCCTCGCGATCAGCGCGTCCACGGCGGCGTCGAGACCCCGCGCGGCAATCAGCGAATCCTCGTAGCCGGCATGGGCGATGTCGGCGTAGGTGTTGATAACGCCTGTCGCATCGGCCGCGACGGCTGCCGCTCCGCCCATCGCCATCATCGCCGTGGCGAGCGCTGCTCTCCGGACCCACGCCATGCCGACGTTCCGCATTGTAAATACTCCCCGGTTTCTTTGGTTATCCATCGAGGCGCACCGCGCCGAACGAAACTATAGTCCAGATTGGAACGGTTCTTACCTTCATACCCAAGAATAGTTCCAATAAGGCTTTCGACTGTATCGGTGGTCTACTTACCGAGGTCTTGCGCGTCAACACTGGTGTTTTGGAATTTCTACAAACACGCGGTCCGGAGTCCGACGCGCGGCGCCCTGTGGCTCACAACCGGCGCTTCGCGCTATGAATGGGGGATGGAGCATATCTTCAAGGCCGGTCTGGTCTGCCTCGCCGTA
Source organism: Bauldia sp. (assembly GCA_022841545.1). GTDB lineage: Bacteria > Pseudomonadota > Alphaproteobacteria > Rhizobiales > Kaistiaceae > Bauldia. The sequence goes on from JALHRF010000135.1 coordinate 1,436, forward strand.
GCGGTCAGCGTTGCTGGCGCTGGCCTTACCGCTCACGCGAAGGACGAGCGGGCGACGCTTCTCGCGACCCCGGTCACGGCCAGTCTCGGCGGCGACACGACGGTGGACGCGGCCGGGGCGGACGCCTTCACCCACCTTGCGGCAAATGCGCCCACGGAGCGGAAACGCGACTTCGCGTTCGGCAGCCGGCTGTTCGCGATCGAGTGGGTACCGTTCCCGAACGCGGTGAAGATCTTCGACGGGCTCGGCCCCACCTTCAACCATGACGCCTGCGCCGGATGCCACGGATCAAACGGGCGGGGCAAGCCGCCGGAAACGCCCGGCGACACGATGGAGTCGATGCTGGTGCGGCTGTCCGTGGATGGCGCAGCCGCGCACGCGGACTACGGCGACCAGCTCAACGACCGGTCGCTCGACGGGATCGCGCCGGAGGGACGCGCGATCATCGAATACGAGGAGGTCGAGGGAGTCTATGGCGACGGCACGCCCTATACGCTCCTTCGCCCCCGCATCGCCCTCGCAGACCTTGCGTTCGGGCCGCTCGACGGGGCGCTCGTGAGCCCGCGGGTCGCACAGGCGGTGATCGGACTCGGCCTCCTGGAGGCGGTGCCGGAGGTAACGCTTATGGCGCTGGCCGACCCCGACGACGCCGATGGCGACGGCATCTCCGGCCGCGTCAACCGGCTGGACGCGAACGGCACGATCGGCCGGTTCGGATGGAAGGCGAACGTCGCCGACCTCCGCCACCAGTCGGCCGCGGCGGCGATCGGCGACATGGGGCTGACCACCTCGCTCTTCCCCGACCAGAACTGCCCGCCGGCGCAGGCGGCGTGCCGCGCGGCAGACGCGGAGGACGGCCCGGAGATCAGCGACGCTTTCCTCGACCGGATCGTCACGACGATGCGCACGATCGCCGTGCCGGCGCAGCGGAACGCGGGCGACGCGCAAGTGATTGCCGGATTCGGGGCATTCCGCCGCTTCGGCTGCGACGAGTGCCATATCCCGACGCTGATGACGGACGAGACCGCCATTCTCCCCGAGCTCCGCGACCAGACCTTCCACCCCTTCACCGACCTTCTCCTCCACGACATGGGGGAAGGGCTGGCGGACGGGCGGCCGGACCACGACGCCTCGGGCACGGAGTGGCGGACGCCGCCGCTCTGGGGGCTTGGGCTGGTGCCGGTCGTCAACGGCCACGACCGGCTGCTCCATGACGGCCGGGCGCGCGGCTTCGCCGAGGCGATCCTGTGGCATGGCGGCGAAGCGGAAGCGGCCAGGGAAGCGTTCCGCAACGCCCCCAAGGACGAGCGCGACGCGCTGGTGGCGTTCCTCGGCTCGCTCTGACGCAAGGGTCAGGCGGACGCCTTCTCCTTGTCGAGGACGATGTAGCTGAGCGGCAGCGCCGTGGCGTACTTGATCTGCTCCATCGCGAAGGACGTCGAGACGTCGGAGATGTCGATCTTCGCGATCAGGCGCTTGTAGAAGGCGTCATAGGCCTCGATGTCGGGCACTACGACGCGCAGCAGGTAATCGACCTGCCCGGCCATGCGGTAGAACTCCACCACCTCGGGGAAGTCCCGGATCACCTCGGCGAACCGCTTCAGCCACTCGTCATTGTGCTGGTTGGTGGTGATCGCGACGAAGGCGGTGACGCGGGTGTTGACCTTGCGCGGGTCGAGAAGCGCGACGCGGCCGACGATCACGCCCTCCTCCTCGAGCTTCTGGATGCGGCGCCAGCAGGGCGTGGTGGAGAGGCCGACCCGGCGGCCGATCTCCGCGACCGGCACGGTCGCATCCTCCTGGAGGATCTGCAGAATCTTGCGATCGAGCCGGTCGATCATCGGGGCCGCTCCTGACAAGGATATTCCGTGACACGGCGTATACTGAAATGAATTATCAGTCGAGGGCAGTCGCCGGAATTATTTTCTGGATTGGCTCCGCCGGCGCGAGTTCGCGGGCGATCGCCGCGCGGGCGAAGGGCAGAAGGTCCGCCTCGAACCATGGATTCTTCCGGAGCCAGCCATTGTTGCGCCAGGAGGGGTGCGGAAACGGGATGATCAGGGGATCGCGCGTCGCTGCCGCGATCTCCCTCCAGGCGGCCACCGTTTCGGTGAGCGACTTCCGCGCCATCGGCCCAAGGTGCCAGGCGTGGGCGTAGGAGCCGACGGCGAGCAGCAGGCGGAGATTCGGCAGGGCAGCGAACAGCGGCGCGCGCCAGGCCGGAGCGCATTCCCGGCGCGGCGGCAGGTCGCCGCCGTGGCGGTCGAGGCCGGGGAAGCAGAACCCCATGGGGATAATGGCGATGCGGCTCCCGTCGTAGAACGTGGTCGAGTCGACCGCCATCCAGGCGCGGAGGCGGTCGCCGGAGGGATCGGTGAAGGGCGTGCCGGAGGCGTGGACGCGCGTGCCGGGCGCCTGGCTGGCGATGCAGATCGTCGCCGTATCGGAGACGCGGAACACAGGCCTCGGTTCATGGGGCAACGGCGTGGTCAGCGGCCGCTCGCGACAGATGCGGCAGGCGCGGATCGTCGCCGCGAGCGCGTCGAGGTCGGGACCAAGTTCGGGCAAAGGGGGGCGGAGGGCGCGGCGGGGCATCGGCCCCTATTTAGCAACCGGCCGCGGAAAATCACGGGTCCCTCTGATCCGTCGCAGAATGGGCGACGAACCCCTCACCCGCTCGTCCCCGCGCACGCGGGGACCCAGCTTTCACTTCGCCCGGTTGCCCTTGGAAAACCGGGTTCCCGCGTGCGCGGCCGTGGGTAACTGGAGATTGCTCTCATGTGGTGTGGCCAACGCCTTGTCCCCGAATTATAGGACGTGGACCTCTACCACCACTCATTCCCGCGTATGCGGGAATCCAGTTTTTTCAATGACTTACGTCTGCGTGTTGAAATCTGGATGCCCGCGTGCGCAGGCATGAGCGGAGGTGGTTGCGTTCGAGTCACCGTGTCAAACGAGCGCGGCACTCCTGTTTGTTCACGGCCTCGGGCGCGGGAATTAGCCGAGCAGCGGACGGCGCTATCCCTGTTCCGCCTTGTCGGAGACGCCGGCTTCGGCGAAGGTGGCCATGCCGGCGTGGGTGCGGACTGCGGCCTTGACGATGCCGGCGGCGAGCGCGGCGCCGGTGCCCTCGCCGAGGCGCATGCCGAGATCGAGGAGCGGCCTCACTTTCATGCGGTCGAGCGCGCGGCGGTGGCCCGGCTCGGCCGAGACATGGCCGAACAGGCAATGGTCGACCGCGCCCTTGTCCACGGCGAACAGCACGGCGGCCGCCGCGGTCGCCACGTAGCCGTCCACAATGACCGGCACGCGGCTGTGACGGGCGGCCACGATCGCCCCCGCCATTGCGGCAAGCTCCCGCCCGCCGACACGGCGGAGCACCTCGAGCGGGTCCGACAGGTGGCCGCGGTGACAGGCGAGCGCCGCCTCGACCGCCTCGCGTTTCCGAGCCAGACCCTCGTCGTCGACGCCGGTGCCGCGACCGACCCAGTCTGAGGCGGGCCCACCGAAGAGCGCGGCGAAGATGGCGGCAGCGACGGTGGTATTGCCGATGCCCATCTCGCCGATGCAGAGGAGGTCGGTGCCGCCGGCCACGGCCTCCATGCCGAAGGCCATGGTGCGGGCGCAGTCCGCCTCCTCCATCGCCGCCTCGACGGTGATGTCGCCGGTGGGAATTTCGAGCGCGAGGTCGAGCACCTTGAGGCCGAGATCGTTGGCGAGGCAGATCTGGTTGATGGCCGCACCGCCGCGGGCGAAGTTCGCCACCATCTGCTCGGTGACGGCGGCGGGATAGGCCGACACGCCTCGGGCGGCGACACCGTGATTGCCGGCGAAGATCGCCACCACCGGCCGGTTGACCACCGGCGGCGCCCTGCCCTGCCAGGCGGCCAGCCAGGCGACGATCTCCTCGAGCCGGCCGAGCGAGCCCGGCGGCTTGGTCAGCACGGCGTCCCGGGCCGTCACCAGTTCCATGGCGCCGAGGTCCGGCCCCGGCATGCTTTTCACCAGCGCACGAATGTCGTCGAAGGGAATGGCCGTGGTCTGATCCATGCCGCGGACGCCTTGTCGGGTGGGCCGGCCGCGATTCTTGGCCGAAGGGAGCGGAGGTTCTATAACTCCCGGTGGAACTGCCGCAAGCGAGTGGTCCGATTCGGACATGACGCCACAGGAGCCAATGCTGCGGGGCGAGGCCGAAGCGGTCCTCGACGACCTCCGGGCGTCGACCGCCTTCCTGACGCGACTGCCCCCGGACTGGCTGGGGCCGACGGCTTCAGAACGGCCCGACTTCCGGCGCGCGGCCCGGGTCTTCCCTTTGACCGGCGTGCTGGTGGGCGCCGTCGGCGGCGGCGTCCTGGTGATCGCCGTCTGGCTGAACATCCCGACCTTCGTGGCCGCGGCCCTCGCCGTGCTCGCCACCATGGCGTTCACCGGCGGCCTGCATGAGGATGGGCTCGCCGATACCCTCGACGGGTTCGGCGGCGGGGCGACGCCGGCCCGGAAGCTGGAAATCATGGACGACAGCCGGATCGGCACCTTCGGGGTCGCCGCCGTGGTCTTCTCCATCCTCCTCCGCGTTGCCGCCCTTGCCAGCCTCCTGCCGCTCGGCGCCTTCCGGGCGGCCCTGGTGCTGATCGCGGCGGAATCCGTATCCCGCGCCGCCATGGTCCGGCTCTGGCAGGAGCTGCCGGCCGCCCGCCTCGGCGGCCTCGCCCATGATACCGGCCCGCCGGACCAGCAGGCGATGGTCGTGGCCATGGTCATCGGCCTCGCGGTCGCGGTCATCCTGGTCTGGCCCGCTATCGGGTTCTGGGCCGCAATGCTCGCCATTCTCCTCGCCGTGGTGGCTACCTATATCTTCACCCGGCTGTCCTACCGGGAGATCGGCGGACGGACCGGCGATACGCTGGGCGCAAGCCAGCAGATCGCCGCCGTCGCATTTCTGATCGGTGCGGCAGCCGGCTGAAGAAAGTCGGCTCGATGGAACCAGTGCCCCGCACCGCCGTGCTCACGCCCTGTATCAAGGTCTGCGTCATCGACGCGGTCTCGGGCCTCTGCGCCGGCTGCGGCCGCTCGCTGACCGAGATCGGCGGGTGGCTCGGCCTCAGCGACACGGAAAGACGGAAGGTCATGGCGGCGCTTCCGGCGCGGCTCGCGGGCCTTTCGGCAGCGTCCATTCCTCCGGAGCCGGCACGGTGAGCGACGACAATGCGCCGCGCGATCCACCCCGAAGCAAGCTTCTGCCGCGCCTCCTGCTCGGGCTCGCGGCGATCATCGTCGTGGCGATCCTGTTCTTCATCGCCATCGATTCAGGCTTCGCCGACGAAGATGTCGACATGCCGAGCCTGGTCGGGCTCCTCGGCATCCTCGTCCTCGTCGGCGCGGGCGTCATAGGCCGGCAGATGCGCGTCTGGCAGGTTATCCGTGCAATGGCGGTGTGGGCGCTGATCATCGTCGTGGTCGCCGGGCTTTACGCCAGCCGCGACCACCTGGCCGGATTCGCCGGCCGCCTGGTCGGCGCGCTGGTTCCCGGCGTGCCGGTCTCGGGCCGCCTCGCCGGCGAAGCCAATCCCGACAGCGTCGTGATCACCCGCTCCGGCGACGGCCACTTCGCCGTCCGCACCGCGGTCGACGGGGTGCCCACCACCATGCTGATCGACACCGGCGCGAGCTTCGTGACCCTCAGCCATCGCGATGCCGAGCGCGCCGGGATTGACCCTCAGACGCTCGACTTCGGCATACCGATCCGCACGGCCAACGGCACGATGCAGGCGGCGAGCGTCATGCTCGACAGCCTTGCGGTCGGCTCGATCGAGCAGAGGAACATCCGTGCGCTGGTGGCGCCGCGCGGCTCGCTCAACCAGAGCCTCCTCGGCATGTCGTTCCTCGACGAACTGCACGGCTACGCCATCTCGGGCGACCGGATGGTGCTGACTCCGTAGCAACCGTGCGAATGTCGTCGGGCCCCCGGTCGCCGATGCCCCGGGTTGGTCGCGCGCGGCGGTCAACTCAAGTCCGCGCACAAAGCTGACAGCTTGAAATTGCTGCCATCAAGGTGTCTGTTCGTGGGGCGTGGTTCCCACGCGTGGAAGACTCCTGGGGGGTGGAGACCATGTCTGACGAGCGAGGCGATAGCCACGACCGCGGCGACAACGCAAAGCCGAGTACCGTCCAGAACGACGTCGACAAGTCCCGGCGCAGACTCCTGAAGTGCATTGGGAAGGGGGTCTATGTGGCTCCGGTCGCCCTTTCCATGATGAGCACGAAAGCGAGCGCCTGCAGCCTCACGTGTTAGTCGAAGCGATAGACTGCACACCGGCAAGAATCCCTCCCGGAGCACCTTCACGGCAACGGTTCTACTGGCGCGAAATACAAGACACGTTGCTGGTGGTCGATCTCGACCGGTTCAACTTCACTCTGTTGAATGGGTCGGCGGCCATTCTCTGGCTGGCGCTCCTTGACCGGGAGAGAAGCCATACGGATCTGACGGCAGATCTGGCCGAAGTGTTCGGGCAACAGGCCACGTCGCTGAGGGCAGACGTCGACCGAATGCTTTCACAGTGGCGCGAACTGGGCTGGCTCCGCAGCGCCGACGCAGAACGCGTCGTCATACCGGCATGGACGGATGCACCTTCCCTTCCGCCTTATACCGGTGTTGCGCGCGCGCAGTTGGAAGCCGCGGTTGCCGGCACGGTGGTCGAGTGGGCGCGCGACATGGATTTTCTGGGTACGCCCGTCAGTGTCCGATTTTTGTCCGAGGCAAGCTCCGTTGGTAGTGACGCATCCATCCGCGCAGCCAGTTTTCTAGGGGGCCTGCCCCCGTCGGACACTGCCTCGGATCAGCCAGTCTTCTGTCATGTTGCCGAGACCGGCATCTACCTGAGACTTGGCGACAGCTGCGTAAAAGCCGCCGATGTTTCCGATGCGCTCAGCCGCCTTGTCCTCTGGTGCTTCTACCTTGCGTACGGAACGGAGAACTTTCTGGGCACCTTTCACGCGGCCGCCGTGGGCCGTGAAAGCGGTGCAATCCTGATGCCCGGCGTCTCGGGTGTCGGCAAGTCCACTCTCACCGCCTATCTCGCTGCCCATGGCTGGCTCTATGGCGGCGATGACATCATTGGCCTCGCCGAGCCTGCCGATGGGGATGGAAGAAAGCTCGTTCTGCCCTTCTGCTCGTCGATCAGCGTCAAGGACGGCGCAGTTTCGCTGCTCGGGACTTTCTATCCGGGGCTTGGGGACTGCGATGTTGTCGCCTACGACACGAAGCATGCCCGGTTTCCGTCCGTTCCGCGGCATTGGCAGATGGGTGCGGACCCAGCGTTCCGGCGGATCGGTGCGATCGTCTTTCCGCAATACGCGCCAGGCGTCGAAACACGACTGACGCCGCTCGGACTCCGCGAGACGCTCCTGGCGCTGGTGGGGATCGGATACCGCGCCGGCGAACGCATGGATGCGCGACTCCTTGAAGGCCTGTTCGACTTTCTCGAGACCACACCGAAATACCGGCTGGCGTTTTGTGACCTCGCCGCGGCCGAGGTGGCTCTTCGGCAGCTGCCATGCAACTGAGCCATGCCGATCAGGAGATAGCCAGAAGCTGGCTCTGCCGCACACTATCGCCCTACTGGTCCGACGAAACACCGTGCGAGCCCCCCGAGCACCTCTGGCCCGAGATCATCCGGTTGTCAGACGTCTGGCTGGTTGCTCCGCGTCTCTATCAGAGCTGTCGCGGGACAAGCATCATTCCCGAGGATGCAGAAGATGTTCTGCTCGCCGTGGCGGATTTCGCAACGGTGCGTTCAAGAGCCATGCGTGCCGAGCTCGAGGACATCATACGCTTCCTGAACGAGGCCGATCTAGAGCCTGTGGTCTTCAAGGGCGCCGAGTGGCTCATGGGACACTATGCACCGCACGCGCCTCGGCTCATGGCGGACCTCGACCTGTGGTTTCCGACAGAGACGGAGCAGAGGAAAGCCCTGAAGACCTTCGAGGCTCACGGCTATGCACTCTCGGCTCGTCGCTGGCCAGGCATGACCGCGCGGCCAATCATCATTTCCCGCCACTGCACCGCGAGGGTGCAATTGCGCGCGTAGAACTGCACCATCGCCTGATCCGCCATACGCTCGCGGAGGCAATGGATCTCGATGCCGCCGCTGCGCGGCTAGGGCCCGTGGCGTTGCAGGGTCTGCGCTATCGTCGGCTTGCAGCGATGGATGGCGTTACAATCGCCTTTCTGCAGTCCGGGCGCATGTCGGCTCCACCGTTCGAGACACGAAAGGTCGCGGTGGCCAAGTGGCTCGACTTCATGGACAGGTTTCGCGCCATAACCGCAGAATGCGTCGTTCATCCCGGCGACATCGGGATCCTCGGCGAGCCTCATGACATCGACATTCAGCTCCTCACGGCGCTCTCGGTCAAATTCGGATTTCCCTATGCCGGCCGGACCGACAGCGCCTACATCGACACCTGGGTTGCCGCGCGCATGGTTCGGACCACCCTCGCGGAGACGCTCTGGCAGTCTCTTACCTGGCGAAACCTGCAATCACCCGCCGCGTGGTTGCGCTTTGTGACGCAGTTTCCCAACCGTGTTCGTGGGGTGCGGGGTCGAAATGCGCTTTGATCGCGAACCGCCGAAGCGCGACAATCGGGAATTCGACGTTTGATCTCGCGTTCGGTGCAGATGGGTCTCAACCATCAAATCCGCCTCACGAGGGTCTCCCTCCAGGCCAACCCGTCGTCTGTCCCCGCGCGCGGCCGGTATTCGCAGCCTACCCATCCGTCGTAGCCGATCGCTTCGAGCCGATCGAACACCGCACGGTAGTCGAGCGTCCCTTCGTCCGGTTCGGCACGGCTCGGCACAGCGGCGATCTGCACATGACCGATCCGGTCGCGAAGCCTTGAGAGGAGCGCGAGCACGTCGTCGCCCGCCCGCCCCACATGATAGGCGTCGAACATCAGCCGTACGTTCGGCGCGCCGACGCGGTCGATGATCGCGTCGGCTTCGCCGATCCGGGAGTAAAAATAGCCCGGCATGTCGTGCGGGTTGAGCGCCTCGAGCAGGATGGCGAGGCCGTGCGCCTCCGCCTGCGTTGCGGCCAGGCGAAGATTCGCGACGAGGACGTCGCTCCCCGCGGCGCGACCGGATTCGGGGACACGCCCGGCCATGACATGAATGGCGTTCGCGCCGGCCGCGACCGCATAGGCGAGCGCCTGATCATACAAGGCGGCGAAATCGGCCTCCCGGCCGGGCACGGCGGCAAGCCCGACATGCGGGTCCGCCCCGGACCCGACATTGGTGTTGATGCCGAGGAGCTTGATGCCATGCCGGCGGCATGCCTCCGCCACAGCCGCGGCGGGGGTATCGTAAGGATAGTGGAGTTCGATGGCCTTGAAGCGCGCAGTGGCCGCCGCATCGATGCGGGCCAGGAGCGGCCGGTCGGTCCAGAGGAAGCCCAGGTTTGCCGAGAAACGGAGCATTATTGCAGTCTTTTTCCAGGAGGCGAGTCGCACCCATTGTGGGCCGATGGCCGACGCTCGCACAAGTCCGCGCGCGGCCGATCGGGAAAAGCCGGCACTCCGCCCCGTGCGGCCCCGGACTTTGGTAGAATGACCGACCGCAGGCCGCGGGAGGGCGGATGATCGAGAAGCTGGAATTCGTCATTGCGCTCGCACGCGAGCGGCATTTCGGTCGTGCCGCCGAGGCCTGCGGCGTGAGCCAGCCGACCTTGTCCGCCGGCATCAAGCAGCTCGAGGACGGCTTCGGGGTGCGGCTCGTCGACCGCGGCTCGCGCTTCGGCGGGTTCACCCCCGAGGGCGAGCGCGTGCTCGAATGGGCGCGACGCATCGTCGGGGACGCCCGCGCCATGCATCAGGAAATCGATGCGCTGAAGCGCGGCCTGGCGGGCGAGATCAGGATCGCGGCCATCCCGACGGCCCTCGCCATGACCGCGATGCTGACCACACCCTATCGCGCGAAGCATCCGGACGTGCGTTTCAGCATCTTCTCGCGGACGTCCGTCGAGGTCTTCCGCCTCCTCGACAATCTCGAGGTCGACGCCGGGCTGACGTATCTCGACAACGAGCCGCTGGGCCGGGTCAACACCATCCCGCTCTATCTCGAGGAGTACCGCCTGCTCACCTCTCCCGACGGGGCGCTGGGCAGGCGCGACCAGGTGACCTGGGCCGAGGTCGGCACGATTCCACTCTGCCTGCTCACACCGGACATGCAGAACCGCCGCATCATCGACAAGCTGCTCCGCGAAGCGGGAACGGCGCCCTCGCCGACGCTCGAATCGAACTCGATGATCGTGCTCTTCGCGCATGTGCGCACCGGCAAATGGTCGAGCATCATGCCGGCGAAGCTGGCCGAGACGCTCGGATTGACCGAGAGCGTCCGCTCGATCCCGATCGTCGAGCCCGCCGCCACGCATGCGGTCGGCCTGGTCGTGCCGCACCGCGAGCCGATGACCCCGCTGGTCTCGGCTCTGGTTGCCGAGGCGCGGAGCCTCGCGGCGGTTCTTGCGGAGGGCGGGCCAGGCATCGGCGGGCGGAAAAAGGTCTAGGCTTGATCGCCTCTGCGTTGTCCGAGCGATCAGCTTTCCCGATCGGTCGATACGGCCTGGCTTATTGAATCCACTGCCGTTTCGCGACAATTAGCTATTGTTCTAAGGAGGAAACGGACCGGAATGCCGGCCTACAGCCCATGGAGCGCGGCCCGCGCCGCGGAGATCATCGCGTCCGAAGCGGGGCGCGAGGGACCCATGCTGCCGATCCTTCATGCCCTCCAGGCCGAATTCGGCTATGTCGACCGCGACGCCGAGCCGATGATCGCCGAGACGCTGAACATCAGCCGCGCGGAGGTGCACGGCGTCGTCACCTTCTACCACGACTTCCGCCGCGAGCCGGCCGGGCGGCATGTCCTGAGACTATGCTGCGCCGAGGCCTGCCAGTCGGCCGGAGGCGATGCGCTCGTCGCGCGGGCCGAACAACGCCTCGGCACGCCGCTCGGCACGACCGCGCCCGGCGGCGGGGTCACGCTGGAGGCCGTCTATTGCCTTGGGCTCTGCGCCACCGCCCCCTCGGCGATGTTCGACGGGCGGGTGGTCGGACGCCTCGACGCGGCCCGGCTCGAAGCGCTCATCGGCGAGGCCGAACGATGAGCATCCGCCTGTTCATACCGGGCGACGCCGGTGCGGTGGCGGTGGGCGCCGACGAGGTCGCGACCTCCCTCGCCGCGGCTGCCGCAGGTCGCGGCGTCGCGGTCGATATCATCCGCACCGGCTCGCGCGGCCTCTACTGGCTCGAGCCTCTGGTCGAGGCGGAGACGCCGAACGGCCGCATCGGCTTCGGACCGGCCGCGGCCGACGAGGCCGACGGCATCCTCGGCGCGATCCTCGACGGGACGCCGCATCCGCACGGCGTCGGCGCCGTCGAGGAGATCCCGTGGCTCAAGCGCCAGACCCGCCTCACCTTCGCGCGCTGCGGCATCGTCGATCCGCGATCGCTGGACGACTACCGCGCCCATGAGGGCCTGAAGGGACTCGAGCGCGCCCTGGAAATCGGCCCGGCGGCCATCGTCGAGGAACTGGTGCAGTCCGGGCTCCGCGGCCGCGGCGGGGCGGGCTTCCCGACCGGCATCAAGTGGCGCACCGTCGCAGCGACCGCGGCACAGCAGAAATACATCGTCTGCAACGCCGACGAGGGCGACAGCGGCACCTTCGCCGACCGCATGATCATGGAGGGCGACCCCTTCGTCCTGATCGAGGGCATGGCGATCGCCGGCATCGCCGTTGGCGCCACCAAGGGCTATGTCTATATCCGCTCGGAATACCCGCACGCCGTCGCGGCGATGGACGCGGCCATCGACATTGCTCGAAAGGCGGGCATTCTCGGGCCGCGCGTCGTTGACTCGGACTTTGCCTTCGACATGGAAGTGCGGGTCGGCGCCGGCGCCTATGTCTGCGGCGAGGAGACATCGCTCCTCGAAAGCCTCGAGGGCCGTCGCGGCATCGTCCGCGCCAAGCCGCCGCTGCCGGCGCACAAGGGCCTGTTCGGACGGCCGACCGTCATCAACAACGTCCTGTCGCTTGCCTCGGCGCCCATCATCCTCGCGCGGGGAGCGGCCTTCTATCGCGACTTCGGGATCGGCCGGTCGCGCGGGACGATGCCGATCCAGCTCGCGGGAATGGCGAAGTATGGCGGCCTGTTCGAGACGGCCTTCGGCGTCACGCTCGGCGAACTCGTCGACGACATCGGCGGCGGCACATGGAATGGCCGTCCTGTCCGTGCGGTTCAGGTCGGTGGCCCGCTTGGCGCCTATTTCCCACGGGAGCTCTTCGACACGCCGTTCGACTACGAGGCCTTCGCCGCCCGCGACGGGCTGATCGGCCACGGCGGCATCGTCGTCTTCGACGATACGGTGGACATGGCGAAGCAGGCCCGTTTTGCGATGGAGTTCTGCGCGCTCGAGTCCTGCGGCAAGTGCACGCCCTGCCGGATCGGTTCCACCCGCGGCGTCGAGGTGATCGACCGCATCGCCCGGGGCGAGCAGCGCGAGGACAATCTCGTCGTCCTCGAGGACCTCTGCAACACGATGAAGTTCGGCTCGCTCTGTGCGCTCGGCGGTTTCACCCCATATCCGGTGATGAGCGCGCTGACCCATTTCCCCGAGGATTTCGGCGCGGCGCCCACGCGCCTTGCGGCCGCCGAGTAGGAGGAACGCGACCATGTCGCTCGTCCACGAAATCGACTACGGCACGCCCCGGTCGCGGGCGGAGAAGACCGTGTCCCTGACCATCGACGGCCAGCCCGTGACGGTGCCCGAGGGCACCTCGATCATGCGCGCCGCGATGGAGATGGGGACGAAGATCCCAAAGCTCTGCGCGACCGACATGGTCGACGCCTTCGGCTCCTGCCGCCTGTGCCTGGTTGAGGTGGAGGGCCGCGCCGGCACGCCATCGTCCTGCACCACGCCGGTGGCGGAGGGCATGGCGGTCCGAACCCAGACCGAGCGGCTGAAGCGCCTCCGCAAGGGCGTGATGGAGCTCTACATCTCCGATCACCCGCTCGACTGCCTGACCTGCTCGGCCAACGGCGACTGCGAGCTCCAGGACATGGCCGGCGCCGTCGGCCTCCGCGAGGTCCGCTACGGCTATGACGGCGGCAAGCACCCCAATCCCGGCAAGGACGAGTCGAACCCGTACTTCACCTACGACCCGTCGAAATGCATCGTCTGCTCGCGCTGCGTCCGCGCCTGCGAGGAAGTGCAGGGCACCTTCGCGCTGACCATCGCCGGCCGCGGCTTCGGCTCGGTGGTCTCGCCGGGCATGGAGGAAGCCTTTCTCGATTCCGAGTGCGTCTCCTGCGGCGCCTGCGTCCAGGCCTGCCCGACCGCGACGCTGAACGAGAAGTCCGTGATCGCGATCGGCACGCCGGAGCGGTCGGTCGTCACCACCTGCGCCTATTGCGGCGTCGGCTGCGCCTTCAAGGCGGAGATGGCCGGCGACGAGGTCGTCCGCATGGTCCCCTACAAGGACGGCAAGGCCAACCGCGGCCACTCCTGCGTCAAGGGCCGCTTCGCCTGGGGCTACGCCACCCACAAGGACCGCATCCTCAA
>JALHRF010000136.1 GCA_022841545.1 Bauldia sp.
GCAGGGCCATCCGGGCGACGTTCCGATTGTCCTCGCCCGCCTGGTTGGCGCAGCCGAGATAGACCTCGTCGACCGAATCTGTGAGCGCGGGATGGCGTCGCATGAGTTCGCGGATCGGAATCGCGGCGAGATCGTCGGCGCGGACCTTTGCCAAGGCTCCTGCATAGCGGCCGATCGGCGTCCGCACCGTGTCGCAGATATAGACGTCGCGGCTCATGCGTCCTCGCCTCCATGGGCACGCCTTGTGCGCGCATGGAGCTCGCGGAGCACGCCGAGTTCGTTGTCGGTCGGGGCCGGCGTCTCCGCGAGGCGGCCCGCGAACTCAAGCTCCCAGCCGCATTCCCCGGCGACGTGCTCGCGCGTGATACCGGGGTGAAGCGACTTGACCGTCAGCACCTTGCTCTCCGGGTCGGGCTCGAGCACGCAGAGGTCGGTGATGATCCGCGTCGGTCCCTTGGTCCTGACCCCGAGCGCCTCGCGGCTGCCCGGTCCCGTTCCGTGGCCCATGGAGGTGATGAACGGCAGCTTGGCGACGAAGCCACGGGGCGACATCGCCATGGTGATGAAGATCTCGCCGCAATGGATGGCGATTTCCGGGGCGCCGCCGCCGCCGGGGAGCCGCACCTTCGGCTTGTCGTAGGGGCCGACCACGGTGGTGTTGAGGTTGGCGTAGCGGTCGATCTGCGCGCCACCGAGGAAACCGACGGTGATCCGCCCGCCCTGGAGCCAGTAGCGGAACATCTCGGGCACCGGGACGGTGGTGAGCGCCGTGTCGCAGAGTTCGCCGTCGCCGATCGAGAGCGGCAGTACGTCGGGTTTGGTGTCGATGGTGCCGGACTCATAGATCAGCGTGATGTCCGGCGCATGGGTAAGCCGCGCAAGGTTGCACGCCGCCGATGGCGCGCCGATGCCGACGAAGACGACGTCGTCGTTCTTCAGCGCGCGCGCCGCCGCCACCGTCATGATCTCGGTCGGGGTATAGGGCTCGGTCATGCCGCCCTCCCTGCGTAGGCGGCGAAGTCCGCGGGTGTCCGTTCGAGCACGTTGGCCTTCATCCAGGCGAGAAACGTCTCGCGGTCGCGGGCGATGTCGTCCCATGCCTTGTAGAAGGCGTTGCCGCGCTTGTAGTAGCCGTGGGCATAGGACGGATACGCTCCGCCCGGCACGACGGCGACGGCGCTCACCGTCCACGCCGGAAGGATGATGGCGTTGGACGAGCGTGGGCCGAAATCGTCCACCACTTCCTCGACCGTGACGATCGCCCGTCGCGCCGCCAGCACGGCCTCCTTCTGCACCCCGACGATGCCCTCGAGCAGCACGTTGCCGCCGCGGTCGGCGCGAAGCGCATGGATGATCGCCACGTCCGGACGGAGCGCCGGCACCGTCGCCAGCGCCTCGCCGGTATAGGGGCAGGTTACGGAGCGTATGTTGGGATTGACCTTGGGCAGGTCGACGCCCTTGTAGCCGCGGAACACGGCGAAGGGCAGGTTGGCGGCGCCCGCCTCGTAGGCGTTGGCCATTGCCGCGTGGCTGTGCTCCTCGAGCGCGAGCGGATGCGGCCAGCCGTTCTCGACCGCGTCGCGCATCCGGTGCAGCGAGCCGACGCCCGGGTTGCCGCCCCAGGAGAAGATCATCCTGTCGACGGCGCCGATGCCGATGAGCTGGTCGTAGATCAGGTCCGGGGTCATCCGCATCACCGTCAGGTGCTGCCGCCCTTGTCGGATCACCTCATGCCCGGCGGCGAAGGGGATGAGATGGGTGAAACCCTCCATGGCGACGCTGTCGCCATCGCGGACGTTACGCGCCACGGCATCGTGGAGGGACAGGAACTCAGCCATTTGCCCCACCCGTGTATCGAAGGGCGCGTGAGCCCCCAACGGTCATCCCCGCGCAAGCGGGGACCCAGTAACCACCGCCCGCCAGGGAGAGGACGCCACGACAGAAACCTGCGACATGCGTCCGTGCCACAACGGCGGCCGCATCGCTTACTGGGTCCCCGCTTGCGCGGGGATGACAGGAGGTGGTGCGGATCACGGCGTCTCCTCCATCACTTCGCGCGCCCAGCGGAACGCGGCGTTGGTCGCCGGTACGCCGGCATAGATCCCGGCCTGCATCAGCACGGCGCGAAGCTCGTCGTCGGGAATGCCGTTCTGCCGCGCCGCGCGGAAGTGGAGCTTGAACTCCTCCTCGCGGTGGAGCGCGGTCATCATCGCGAGCGTCAGCATCGAGCGCGTCTTCCACGGCAATGTCGGGTCCCCCCAAACCTCGCCCCAGGCGACGCGGGTGATGAAATCCTGCCACGGTGCGCCGAATGCGCCGGCCTTGCTCCGGGCGCGGGCGACATAGTCCGGCCCGAGCCAGCCGCTCCGGTTTGCCAGCCCGTGGTCGAAGCTTGCGCCCCCGGTCGGCGGCGCGTCGTGGCGGTCGCCGCGGGCGAGGAACGCGCCGAGGTAGAAGTTGACGAGGTCCGGCTGCTCGACCGCGACGATGTGGGCCGCTTTCGGGATCACCACCATCTCGGCGTGGGGGACGAGCGAGCGGATCCGCTCGGACATCGCTATCGGCGTCGCCGGATCCTCGGCGCCGACGATGATGATGGTCGGCGCCGTGATCGCGGAGATCCGGCCCGGAAGGTCGAGGGTGGCGATGACATTGGCGCAGGCCGCATAGCCGGCGGTGTCGTTGGCCATCATCCGGGCACGGAAGCCGGCGACCACGTTCGGGTGCGCCTTGGCGAACGCGGGCGTGAACCAGCGCGGCACCATGACCCCGTCGATGAAGGGTTCGTAGCCGTCGCGGAGCACGGTCGCGATGCGCTCGTGCCACGCCGCCTTGTCCATCTCGGCGCTGGTCGCCAGAAGCGCCAGCCGGTCGAGCCGCTCGGGATAGCGGAGGGCGAAGGCCTGTCCGGTCATGCCGCCGAGCGAGAGGCCGACGACATGGGCCCTCTGAATGCCGAGTGCGTCGAGGAGGCCCGCCATGTCGTCGGCGAGATCGTCGACGGTGGCGGGTGCGGCGATGGCTTCTGAGCCGCCATGGCCGCGGGTGTCGTAGCGGAGGCAACGGTATCGTCCGGCAAACGCGGCGATCTGGGCGTCCCACATCGCAAGCGTCGCGCCGATCGAATGGGCGAAGACGATGACGGGCGCATCGGCCGGCCCTGTCAGCTCGTAGTGGAGAGTCACGCCATTGGCGCGGACATGCGGCATGCTCAGCTCTTCCTTCTCTTCAATCTGGCCCGGACGGTCTCGGCTTCGGCGGTCGCGCGGTCGACCACCGCGGCCGCGGCATCGATCGCGGGCGTGACGTCGAGCGCGGCCTCCAGCTTGGCGCGCACCTTCTCGGGCTTCCGAACCTCTTCGCGGATGATGTCGTCGAAGCTGCGGCCCGTGTCGCGGACGCGGTTCGCCGCATCCTCGACCAGTTCGTGCGCCCCGCGCCGGCCGAAGGCCTCGGCGAGAACGGAGGCGACCGCGCCCGCGGCAAGCAGCCCGCGCGTCGCGCCGAGATTCTGTTCCATGCGGTCCGGGTTCACCACGAGCCCCTCCGCCAGCGTCCGCGCCTCGCGAAGCGCGCCGGACAAAAGGCCGAAGAGCTGGGGGAGGGCGTGCCACTCGCCGTGCCAGAGGCCGACCGGCCGCTGGAATTCGGCCGCCATCGCGTCGAGCATCGTCATCACGTGGCCCTTTGTCCCGGCATGAGCGGCGAGGATGACGATCGACGATATCGGGTTCCGCTTGTGCGGCATCGCCGAGGAGCCGCCGCGGCCGGGAATGTGCGCCTCCGATACCTCGCCGATCTCGGTCATCGACAGGCGGGAGACGTCGGCCGCCATCTTGGCCAGCGCTCCGGTCAGCATCGCGAGCCACGTTCCCGTTTCGGCCATCCGGCCGCGCAGCACGTGATACCCGACCGGCGGCGACCCGAGGCCGAGCGCCTTCGCCATCGCCGCCGTCACCTCCGGTCCCTTGTCGCCGAGCCCGGAGAGCGTCCCGACCGGGCCGGAAAGGGAAACGACGAGCACGTGATCGCGGAGCCGGGGAAGCGCGGCGGCGACCTCGGCGATCCCGGCGAGCCAGAGCGCGGCGACATAGCCGAAGGTCACCGGCGCGGCATGCTGGCCGAGGGTCCGGCCGGCGCAGGGCGTGCGGCGATGCCTTGCCGCAAGCCGGATCAGCCCGCCGAGGATCGCGTCGAGGTCGGCGGCGATGAGGTCGAAGCCCTTGGCCATCTGCAGCGCGAGCGCCGTGTCGATGATGTCCTGCGTTGTGGTGGCGAAATGGAAGTCGCCACGGAGCTTTTCCGGAAGCCGCGCCTCCACCGCCTTGGCGAAAGGGATGACCGGGATGCCCGATAGCGCGATCTCGCGGCCGAGCGCAGCCATGTCGAGGTCCTCCGGCGTGATCTTCTCGATCGCCGGGGCGAGGCTCCTGGCGACGATTCCCGCCTTGGCCTCGGCTCGCGCCAGCTCGGCCTCTGCGCGGAGCATCGCTGCGATCCGCGCCCGGTCGGAAAACACCGCCCGCATCTCATCGGTTGCGAAAAGCGGGCCGAGCAGTGCGGAGTCGATGGCGGCGAAGGTCATGGACGATTCCTCCACTGCCATGTTCTCGGGGACTTGGATGGGTGTTGCTGCCTCCTTCGAGGCTCGCCGCTCCGCGGCTCGCACCGCAGGCTGCGGAGGTTGGCGTTCTCCACGCTTGAAGCCAGAACAGACTCCGGCAATGGAGAGCACCCCCCTTCTTCATCCTGAGGTGCGAGGGCGAAGCCCGAGCCTCGAACGACGCAACGACGCTGATCCAGCGCATCGGAACTCTGGCGGACGGGAAGCATCATCACCCGTTCTCCGCCTCGAACGGGAGCCCGACGCAATTTTCCGCGAGCGTGGTCATCGCCGCGCGCGAGGCGGTGACATGGTCGAGCTCGGCGATCTGTCGCCGGCGGTCGAAAGGTGTGTCGCCGGGGTGAAGATGCAGCATGGTCGTCATCCACCAGGAGAAGCGCTGCGCCTTCCATATCCGCTTCAGGCAGCGTGCCGAATAGCCGGCGAGCAGCGACGCGTCGCCACGGCGGTACCATGCCGTGAGCCCTTCGGTCAGGGTACGGACATGGGCGACCGCGAGGGTCATGCCCTTGGCCCCGGTCTCCTGCTGGCCATGGACGGTGATCGCCTTGCCGCCCATGAGCGTCGGGAAGTCGATGTGATGGCCCTGGCCGTCGAAGCGGTTTTCGATCCCCTGATGGACGCGCCCCTCTCGCTTCATGCGCTCGCCAGGTCCCGCGGCCGTCAGGAGGTCCACAGTTCCCTGTTCGAGGACGCCGGCGCGCACGCGGTTCTCGAGATGCTCGCGCGTCTTGTCCTCGAGCACGACCGAACCGATGCCTTCGCGCGCGAGGAGGTGCGCGAGCAGGAGGCCGGCAGGCGCCGCCCCCACGATTCCCACCTCGGTGCGCGTGATCGTCATGCTTGACTCAATGACCGGCGCGGTCTCGCCGGTTTCCTCCCGCCCAACATCGGTTGACGCCAGTCCCCGCTTGTTCGAATATCGAACATGCGTTCGCTTATCGGCCATGATTGGTCCAGGCGGTTTGAGTGTCAACCATGCCCCGATACCTCCGTCGCCCCTCCCCGAAGTCCGATGCATCGACCGGGGCGAATGACGGGTTACCCGACCGTGAATTCATGGCGACGCTCGCCAAGGGACTCGCGGTGCTCGGTTCGTTCGGCGAGCAGCGTCCGGAGATGACCCTGTCGGAGGCCGCCGAGGTCTCCGGCCTGTCCCGCGCCGCTGCCCGCCGCGTGCTTCGCACCCTTGCTGCTCTTGGCTATGTCGTGCAGTCGGGACGGAGCTTCTCGCTGGCGCCGCGCATCCTCGAGCTGGGCTTCGCCTACCTATCGAGCCAATCCTGGATCGACCGCGCCGAGCCGCTGATGAAGGAGCTGAGCCACACGCTTCACGAGTCGTGCTCGGCCGCGATTCTTCAGGGCAGCGAGATCGTCTATGTCGCCCGGATGCCGGCGCCGCACCGGATCATGTCGACCACCATCACCATCGGCACCCGCCTGCCGGCCGCCTACACCTCCCTCGGCCGCATCCAGTTCGGCTTCCTCGACGAGGCCGAACTCCGCCGGCGATTGACGGCGCTTCCGCTTGTCGCTTACACGCCCCGCACCATCGTCGGACTTGACGGCCTGGTGGACCGCATCAAGGAAGACCACGCCCAAGGCTACTCGATCGTCGACGAGGAACTGGAAAAGGGCCTCCGCGCCTTGGCCATGCCGATCGTCACCCGGAGCGGGGTCAATGTCGGGGCAATCAACCTTTCCGCTCATTCCAGCCGTACCTCGAAGACCGAGCTCCGCGATCAATTCCTGCCGGAGCTCCGCGCCGTCGTTCGGCAGATATCGCAGTCCCTGCCCTGACGTGAGCGGAACCCCGCACCACTCCCCGCGTTGACTGCCAGGCAAAACGGGCGAGCTGGAGCAGGCAATGCTGGGCACTATTCTTCTCATCATTCTCATCGTGATTCTGATCGGGGCCATTCCTGCCTGGCCTTATTCGCGCGGCTGGGGCTATGGGCCCTCGGGCATTCTGGGGATCATCGTAATCGTGCTCCTGATCCTCGTGCTCATGGGACGCCTGTAGCTGCGGTAGAGAATCGGGGCTTCGCTTTTCCCCGCCAATGGGCCATTGTCGCATTGGGCACAGCGCCCGGGGTCCGTGGGCAGGTGTGGGGTCAGGTCTACGATATCGCCATTATAGGCGGCGGTATCAACGGGTGCGGCGTCGCGCGCGATGCCGTCGGCCGTGGGCTCTCCGTTTTCCTCTGCGAGCAGGGCGACCTCGGCGGCGGCGCCTCCGCGGCCTCGACTAAGCTGGTCCATGGGGGCTTCCGGCAGGCGGGCCGTCTCGCTTTCGGCGAGGTCCGCCGGGCGTTGGAGGAGCGCGACCTGCTGCTGGCCGCTGCGCCGCATGTTGTCCGCCCAATCCGCTTCGCACTTCCGCATCGTGGCGGCAGGCTTTCCCGCGCGAGGCTCAGGGCCGGCGTGTTTCTCTATGACCGGCTCGCGCGTCGTGGCCCGTTGGGCGGCGCACGGGCCGTCTCGCTCGGCGGCGACCGGCTCGGGGCGACGCTGCAGCCGGATTGCGCGACCGGCTTCGAGTACTCGGACTGCACCGTCGATGACGCACGCCTGGTGCTGCTCAACGCGATCGACGCCCGCATCCGCGGCGCGGAGATCAGGCCCCGCGTCCGCTGCGTCGTTGCCGAGCGCGAGGGCACCGTGTGGCGCCTGGCGATGGAGGCGGAGGACGGCGAGCCCTATGCGATCGCGGCGCGTACGCTGGTCAACGCCGCCGGGCCGTGGGTGCCTGCCGTCCTCAACCACGTCGTCCATGCTTATGCGCGACCGGCGGTGCGCCTGGTCAAGGGCAGCCATATCGTCGTCCCGAAGCTCTACGAGCACGACTGCGCCTATGTGCTCCGCAATGCCGATGGACGGGACGTTTTCGTCGTTCCGTACCAGAACGACTTTACGCTGATCGGCACTACCGAGGAGGACTATCACGGCGATCCGGCCGAGGCGGAAGCCGACAGCGCCGAGATCGCCTACCTGATTGCCGCGGTTGGCGAGTATTTCCGGCGGCCGATCTTCGAGGATGACATCGTCTGGGCCTGGTCGGGCGTGCGCTCGCTTCCCGACGGCGGCGCCGGGCGGCGGGAGGCGTCGCGGGGCTACGTCATCGAGGTCGAGTCCACCGGAAGCCAGCCGCCGCTTGTGACGGTCCTCGGCGGCATGTTCGCCACCTGCCGCCGCCTCGCGGAAGAGGTGATCGACCGGCTCGCTCCGTTCCTGAAGGTCGGGAAGACATGGACCGCCGGGGCGGCGCTGCCGGGCGGTCTCTTCCCGGTCGACGGGTTTCACGATCTGGTCAGGGCGCTTCGCGCCGGCTACCCGTTCCTTACCGAGCGCCACGCCATGCGGCTCGCGGCGGCCTATGGCACCCGCGCTCAGGGCATTGTCTCCGGCGCTCGGTCGTTGGCCGATCTCGGACGCCTTTTCGGCGCCGACCTGACCGAGGCCGAGGTCCGTTACCTGATGGCGGAGGAATGGGCCGAGACGGCCGACGACATCCTCTGGCGGCGGACCAAGCTCGGCCTGCGCTTCACCCCTGACGAGGTCGACGGCCTCGCGGATTGGCTGGCGGGGCGTTCGGGAGCGTCCGTACGCGGCTCGCTGCGGGCCGCAATGTAGGGCGGGTCGGGGCGGTTGGCATCGCGCGACCCGTGCCTATATGCACCGCCATGCTGGCTGTCGTCCCTGACATCGAGAGCCTGGCGGCGCGACCTGAATCGTCGGGCGCCTATGGCACATCCCGCTTCTCCCGGCTCGTTCCGGGCGACGGCCATTTCCAGTTCGCCGAGGCGACCGTGGGTCTGGTTCTGGTCGAGCAGCCGCGCCATGAGGCGCGATACGGCGACGGGCGGAGCAAGGTCATACCGCTTTGGCCCGGCTCGGGCTGGATCTTCCCTGCAGGCATCGACGGTTGGTGCGCGTGGCCCGCCGACCAGTGCTTCATAAACGTTCACCTCGATCAGGGTGTTCTCGTCTCTGTCGGCGTCGAAGATGCCGGAGCTCGCCGCCGCGAGCCTCGCCGGGGTTGTGACCCTGCCCGTCGGGCCGGCGCGGGCCGCGGATCGCCCCGAACCGTCGTCCGACCGGCTGGCGATCATCGAGACGATCGATGCGATCGGTTACCATGCCGATCGCGACCAGTGGGATCGCGTAGCGGAGCAGTTCAACCCGGCCGGCGCAGTCATCGACTACACCTCCTGTTCGGCCGCTGCCGCAGGCGGCGCGGAACCCGAAAGGCTGGCGCCGGACGACATCGTGGCGCGCTGGAAGATGGTCCTGCCCGGCTACGCCTACACGCAGCACCTCATCTCGAATCACCTGGTCCGGATCCAGGGAGACGAAGCGGTGGCTACCTCCGTGGTCTATGCGACCCACATCATTCCCGGCGCGCCAGGAGGCGACAGCTGGACCTTCCTCGGAGACTACCAGCACCGGCTGATCCGGACCTCTGCGGGCTGGAAGGTCGACCGGATGACCGCCAACCTGCGGGCCGAACTCGGCAATCCGGACCTGCCGCGGTTTGCCGCCGAGCGGGTGCAGGCGGGGCTGGGCCGCTCGGGTTGATGCGGCGGGCGGTTCGGTTACACGGAGCCCATTGCGGCCTTTTCCGTGCCAAGATCGCATGATAGGAGGCGCGCCGACGACGTAAGCGACCGAAACGAGGTTGTTCATGCCCACGGGCTTCCGACCGGCTGTCATTCTTGCCGCAGGCCTCATTTCCGGCGCCGCCTTGGCGCCGGATTCCGGCTTCGCCCAGGAGGGCGAGATCCAGATCCCTCCGGCCGAGAAGATATCGAATCAGGTCGCCGTCTTTTCCGGCCTCGACAAGATTACCGGACGGATCATTTCCTTCGACGTCTATATCGACGAGACCGTGCAGTTCGGGGCGCTCCAGGTGACCCCGCGGGTGTGCTACTCGCGCCCGTCCACCGAGGCGCCGCTCACCGACGCCTTCGTCGAGGTCGACGAGATCACGCTCAACCGCAAGGTCCGCCGCATTTTTTCGGGCTGGATGTTCGCCGACAGTCCCGGCCTGCACGCCGTCGACCACGCCGTCTACGATGTCTGGCTGACCGACTGCAGCAGCACGTCGAGCGTGGCGCCACCGCCCGACCGGTAGAAGTCGGCCTCGCCAGCGATCGCCTGCTCGAGCAGGCGGTGGTAGTGGCGGCGGTCGATATCGATGGCGCCGAACTGCTTCAGGTGCCTGGTGGTGAACTGGGTGTCGAGCAGGCGGAACCCGCCGGCCCGGAGTCGCGCCACCAGGTGGACCAGCGCCACTTTCGAGGCGTCGCGCTCCCGGCTGAACATGCTCTCCCCAAAGAAGGCCGCGCCGAGCTGTATGCCGTAGAGACCGCCCGCCAGCCGCCCGTCGAGATATGTCTCGACCGTATGGCAGTGGCCGAGGGCGAAAAGCTCGCCATACAGGCGGCGGATTCGTTCGTTGATCCAGGTCTTGGCCCGGCCCGCGGCCGGGGCGGCGCAGCTGGCGATTACCGCATCGAAGTCGTGGTCGATGCGGATCTCGTAGACGCCCTGCGCCACCGTGCGCCGGAGCCGCTTCGGTAGATGGAACCGGTCGAGCGGCAGGATGCCCCGCATCTCCGGCTCGATCCAGTACAGGCCCGGATCTTCCGCCGACTCCGCCATCGGAAAGATCCCCACGGCGTAGGCCTTGAGCAGGACCTGCGGTGTGATCTCGAGGAGAATGTCGTTGCGGCTTGTCATCGCACTGTCGGTTTGCCGAGCTTGGGCCCTAATGTTGGCCGGCTTCGGCAAATCGTCAACACGCCGTTGATGATGGCCGCCCCGGCGTTACCGCGTCTGCCTGGGGTCAGGCCGCCGCCAGACCGGACTTGAGCTTCTTCTCGAGCCAGTGGATGTCGTAGTTCCCCGCCTGGATGTCGGGGTCGACGACGAGATCGCGGAACAGCGGGATCGTGGTCTTGACCCCGTCGATGACGAACTCGTCCAGCGCCCGGCGCAGCCGGTTCATGCATTCCTGCCGGGTCCGGCCATGGACGATCAGCTTGCCGATCAAGCTGTCGTAATAAGGCGGGATCCGATAGCCCTGATAGACTGCGGAATCGACGCGCACCCCGAGCCCGCCCGGCGGGTGGTAGTTGGCGATCCGGCCCGGCGAGGCGGCGAAGGTGCGTGGGTCCTCGGCGTTGATCCGGCACTCGATCGCGTGGCCCTCGAACGTCACCTCTTCCTGCGTGAAGGAGATGCCGCGGCCGGCGGCGATACGGATCTGCTCGTTGACGAGGTCGATGCCGGTCACCGCCTCGGTCACCGGATGCTCGACCTGGAGGCGGGTGTTCATCTCGATGAAGTAGAATTCGCCGTCCTCATAGAGGAACTCGATCGTGCCGGCCCCCGAATAGCCGAGCTTGGCGATGGCGTCGGAGACGATGCCGCCGATCCTCGACCGCTGTTCCGGCGTGATCGCCGGCGAGGGCGATTCCTCCCACACCTTCTGGTGCCGGCGCTGCAGCGAGCAGTCGCGCTCGCCGAGGTGCACCGCCTTGTGCCGGCCGTCGCCGAGCACCTGCACCTCGATATGGCGCGGGTGGCCGAGATACTTCTCGAGGTAGAGGGAATCGTCGCCGAAGGCGTTCATCGCCTCGGCCCGTGCGGTGGCGAAGGCTTCCGCCATCTCGTCGGGGCTGCGCACCACCTTCATGCCGCGGCCGCCGCCGCCGGCCTTGGCCTTGACCAGAACCGGGTAGCCGATCTCGGCCGCGACCTTCCGCGCCGCGATCTCGTTGGCGACGCCGCCCTCCGACCCCGGCACCACCGGGATGCCGAGGCGCTGCGCGGTGCGCTTGGCCTCGATCTTGTCTCCCATGATCCGGATGTGCTCGGCGCTCGGCCCGATGAAGCCCACCTTGTGGGCCTCGAGGATCTCCGCGAAGCGGGCGTTCTCGGAGAGGAAGCCGTAGCCGGGGTGGACCGCATCGGCGCCGGTGATCTCGCAGGCGGCGAGGAGCTGCGGGATGTTGAGGTAGGAGTCCCGCGCCGGCGGCGGCCCGATGCAGACGCTTTCGTCGGCCAGTCGGACGTGCATGGCGTCGCTGTCGGCGGTCGAATGGACCGCAACGGTGGCGATGCCGAGCTCCTTGCAGGCGCGCAGGATACGGAGAGCGATCTCGCCGCGATTGGCGATGAGGATCTTGCCGAAAAGGGGCGCTTCGTCCTTCATCCGCAGGGCTATTCGATGATCATCAGCGGCTCGCCGTACTCGACCGGCTGGCCATCCTCGACCATGATTTGTGTCACCTTGCCCGCGCGCGGCGAGGGGATCTGGTTCATCGTCTTCATCGCCTCGACGATGAGCAGCGTCTGGCCTTCGCGCACCGTGTCGCCGATGTCGACATAGGGCTTGCCGCCCGGCTCGGCCGCGAGATAGGCGGTGCCGACCATGGGCGAGGGCACCGCGCCGGGATGATCGGCCGCCGCCACCGGAATTGCCGTCGGACCCGCAACCGCCACCGGCGCCGCCACCGGCATGGCCATCGGCGCCGCCTGCAGTGTCCGCGCGACGCGGATGCGGGTGTCCTCGTGCTCGATCTCGATCTCGCTGAGCCCGGTCTCGTTGAGGAGGTCCGCAAGTTCGCGGATCAGTTCACTGTCGACGATCTTCTTCTTGTCGGTCATCTCTGTTTCAGCCGCCCTTGGCGATCATGTGCTTGAGCGCGTCGAGCGCCAGGATGTATCCCTTGGGCCCGAGCCCACAGATCACGCCCGCCGCCACCGGCGACACGTAGGAATGATGCCGGAAGGCCTCGCGGGCGAATATGTTCGAAAGATGGACTTCGATCACCGGCCGGCCGGCGGCGCGGATCGCGTCGTGGATGGCGACCGAGGTGTGGGTATAGGCGCCGGGATTCATGACGATCCCCTCTGCCCCGCTCGCGGCCTCCTGGATCCAGTCGACCAGCACGCCTTCATGGTTGGTCTGGCGGAAGTCGACCGAAAGCCCGAGGGCGCCGCCCGCGGCAACGCAGTCCTCGCCGATCTCCTTCAGCGACTTGCCGCCATAGATCGACGGCTCGCGCAGGCCGAGCATGTTGAGGTTGGGTCCGTTGAGGACGAAGACAGTCGCTGCCATTGCCGCCCGGTTTCCGCCGCGCCAAAGCGGACGCCGGCCAAGGCCGCCGCCCGAAGTGGCGCCGTTATAGGGACTTGTCCGGCTAAGGGGAAGGGGAGGGTATCAGGGGATCGCCCGCCACCCTCTCAGCACACCTCGGTCGCGCAACCGGCCCGCGCCGTGGCGATCTTTTCCTTGAGCGCGTCGTAGCCGATGGCGCCGATCGCCACGCCGGTCGCGGTCACGTAGGAGGGCGTGCCGGTCAGCGACAGGCTCTGGGCCAGCGCATAGGCCTCGCCGATCGTGTCGCGCACCTCGTCCGACACCATGGTCTCCTCGAGGGCAGCGCGGTCGAGGCCGAGCGACTCCGCCACCGCAAGCGCCACCTCGGCGTTCACCTGGCCGCTCTGCGCGAGCAGCGCGTCATGGAAATCGCCGGCCTTGTCGGGGGCGAGGATGCGGACCGCGATCGACACCTGCGAGGCCTCCATCGAGCCCTCGCCGAGCACCGGGAACTCCTTGAGCACGACCTTGAGGTTGGGGTCGTCGGCCATCAGCTGCTGCACGTCGGCCACGGCGCGGCGGCAGTAGCCGCAGTTGTAGTCGAAGAACTCGATCAGGGTGACGTCGCCGTCCGGGTTGCCCATCACCACCTGCCGCGGCGAGGAGAAGAGGAGGTCGCGATTGTCGCTGATCGCGGCGACCTGCGCCGCCTGGTCCTCGACCTCCTGCTTCCGCTGCAATTCGTCGATCGCGTCGCGGATGACTTCGGGATTGGCGATCAGGTAGTCGCGGATGAAGCCGGGGTTCGTGGCGAGGTAGTCCTTGATGATCCCCTCGACCTCCTGCCGCTGCGGCGCGCTGAGCTGCGCCACGGTCGTGGCTTCGGCCGGCGGTGCGGCGGTCTCGGTCGCCGTCTCGGCGGCGCCGCTTGGATCGAAGGCGGTGCCGGCGAAGTAGCCGGCGGCGCCGATGACGATGGCGGCCGTGGTGGCGACGGCGATGGTGCGGATGCTCATGGGGGATCTGTCTCCGGCCGGGCGCATTCGCCCGCGCGATTAGAGCGGTTTGGGCGGCTTATAGGTGAGAATGTCGTCGGCGCGAAGCCAGGCTGGCGAGCCCGGCTTCAATCTTTCTTGAGCGCGCGTCGCGTGGATCACCGCTTCCCTATGGTTGCCGATGACGAAGCGCTCCTCCGCCGTTGACAGCTCCGCCATGGGCAGGTTCCCCGTCAGAGCATAGGCGCGGGCGAGTGTCCGCCAGCCCAGAGGCACGTCCGGCGCTTTCTGCAGGCCGACGGTCAGGTTCTTGATCGCCTCGCTAAGGTTGGCGTCGGTCTCGGTTGCTACCAAAGCCTGGCCGAACATGATCCGGAGCAGGCCCGAGGACGGCGCGAGCGACACGGCCGTCCGCAGCGGCTCCACCGCATCGGCCGGGCGGCCGTGCTCGAGCAGCGCCTGCCCCTTCAGTTCGTGGAAGAACGCGTTGTCCGGCTGGCTCGCGATCAACCCGTCGATCCGCTTCAGTGCCGGGCCGAGCGCGCCGGTCCGGTAGGAGGCGATCGCCCAGGCGTAGCGCGCCGGCAGGCCGTCGTCGCTCTCCTTGTAAAGGCGGCCGACCTGCGCGGGGGTGAGCGTGAAGCCGGCGAGCTTGGCGCGGACGAGGTCGTGGCGGAGCTGGAGGTCCGGCGGGTCTTTCCTCGCCGCGTGGGGGCTTTGGCGCGCCAGATGATCGAGCGTCGCCAGCCGGTCGGCGGGCATCGGATGGCTTTGGGCATAGGGGTCGGCGCCGCGGGCGGAGAGCATCACCTGGTCGGCGAGCCGGCGCATCACCGCGACCATGCCCATGCCCGACTGGCCCGTCGCCTCGAGATAGGCGAGGGCGGCCGT
>JALHRF010000137.1 GCA_022841545.1 Bauldia sp.
GATCGAGCCGCCCAGCCACTCCGTCCGTTCGACCATCTGAAAACCGGGGTCGGACGGATCGAAGTTGATCCAGATGAAGATCGACAGGACGAACGTGACGGTCGTCGTCCACAGCGCGACGTTGAAGATGTTGCGGCGCGCGATGGCGTCGTCGCCGCGGACGACGAGCACGAGCAGCGCCCCCACCAGAGGCAGGAAGGTAACGGTCGAGAGGATCGGCCACTCACTCATCGCTCGATCCTCAAGCCGCGAACATCAGCCAGGTCACCAGCGCGGCGACGCCGATCAGCATGGCGAAGGCATAGTGATAGAGATAGCCGGTCTGGAGGCGGACCACACGCTGCGTCACGTCGAGGACGCGCGCCGACACGCCATCGGGTCCGAAGCCGTCGATGAACCAGCCATCGCCCTTCTTCCAGAGGAACCGGCCCAGCCAGAAGGAGGAACGCACGAAGAGGATGTCGTAGAGCTCGTCGAAGTACCACTTGTTGAGCAGGAACCGGTAGAGCCAGTCATGGCGCTCGGCGAGCCGGCGCGGCGCGCTGGGATCGAGAATGTAGAACCAGTACGCGATGCCGAAGCCGATCAGCATCACCACCGTCGGAATCCAGACTACCCACAAGGGCGCGTGGTGGATCTCCTCGATGACGTGTTCCGCAGCGTCGATGGCGCCCTTCCAGAACACTCCCGTGGCCTCGCTGAGGAAGGCGCCGTGGAAGACGATGCCGGCAAGCAGCGCACCGGCGGCGAGGATATAGAGCGGCACCAGCATCACCTGCGGCGACTCGTGGACGTGCTTCATCACGTCGGCCGGAGCGCGCGCCTTGCCGTGAAAGGTCATGAAGATCAGTCGCCAGGAATAGAAGCTCGTCATCAGGGCCGCGGTCACGGCGATCACGAAGCCATAACCGGCGACGGGATTGTGGCCCATGAAGGCGGCCTCGATGATCGCGTCCTTCGAGTACCAGCCGGCGGTGAGCGGAAAGCCGGTGAGCGCAAGGGTGCCGATGATCATCATCCCGTAGGTGGTCGGGATGAGCTTCCGGAGCCCGCCCATGTTGCGCATGTCCTGCTCGCCGGACACGGCATGGATGACCGAGCCGGCGCCGAGGAACAGGAGCGCCTTGAAGAAGGCGTGGGTGAAGAGGTGGAACATGCCCACCTGATAGGCGCCCACCCCCATCGCCACGAACATGTAGCCAAGCTGCGAGCAGGTCGAATAGGCGACGACGCGCTTGATGTCGTTCTGGACCAGGCCGACGGTCGCTGCGAAGAACGCCGTCGATGCGCCGATCAGGATAACAACCGTGAGCGCCGTCTCCGAAAGCTCGAACAGTGGCGAAAGCCGCGCCACCATGAACACGCCCGCCGTCACCATGGTCGCTGCGTGAATCAACGCCGAGACGGGCGTCGGCCCTTCCATCGCGTCCGGTAGCCAGGTGTGGAGGAAGAGCTGTGCCGACTTGCCCATCGCCCCCATGAACAGGAGCAGGCAGACGACGGTCAGCGCGTCGAGGTCCCAGGACAGGAAGTGGATGGTCTGGCCGACGATTGAGGGGGCGTTGACGAAGATCGTCTCGAAGTCGACCGAGTTGAACAGGACGAAGACGCCGAAGATGCCGAGCGCGAAGCCGAAATCGCCGACCCGGTTGACGATGAAGGCCTTCATCGCCGCGGCGTTGGCCGACGGCCGCTTGTACCAGAAGCCGATGAGCAGGTAGGACGCGAGCCCCACCCCCTCCCAGCCGAAGAAGAGCTGGACGAGATTGTCGGCCGTCACCAGCGACAGCATCGCGAAGGTGAACAGGGACAGGTAAGCGAAGAACCGCGGCCGGTGCGGATCGTGCGCCATATAGCCGATGGAATAGATGTGGACGAGCGACGACACGGTCGTCACCACCACCAGCATCACCACCGTGAGCGTATCGATCCTGAATGCCCAATCGACCGACAGCGTTCCTGAACTGAACCAATTGAGCACCTGGACGCGCTCGGCGGAATCCTCTCCCAGTCCCACAGTGATGAAGGCAACCCACGACAGGATCGCCGAGATCACCAGGAAGCCCGATGTAACGACCTCAGCCGCCCGCGATCCCGTCGCAGCCGGCTCGTGCGATCCGTGCCCTTCGGCGTCCTCGTGCTCGTCCTCGGCGTCGTGGGCATGGGTGTGGGCGCCATGGCGCCCGCGATGTGAGTGGTCGTCGGCTACAGCCGAGGTCCGCTGCCACGCCCCGAAGACGGCAATGACTCCCGCGATGATCGCGCCGAACAGGGGAAGAAAGACGATGGCCGAGTACATTTGGCGCGCTCAGCCCTTCATCACGTTGATGTCCTCGACCGCGATCGAGCCGCGGTTCCGGTAGAAAGCCACAAGAATCGCAAGGCCGATCGCGGCCTCGGCAGCGGCGACCGTGAGCACCAGGAGCGCGAAGACCTGGCCCACGAGATCTCCGAGGAAGTGCGAGAAGGCGACGAGGTTGATGTTGACCGCGAGCAAAATCAGCTCGACCGACATCAGGATGACGATGACGTTCTTGCGGTTGATGAAGATGCCGAAGATCCCGAGCGTGAACAGGATCGCGGCAACGGTCAGGTAATGGGAAAGCCCGACGGCGATCAAAGGCCCCTCCCCGACTCGACCTTGCGAACCTCGATGGCCGTGGCCGGATTCCGTGCGACCTGTTCTGCGATCGACTGGCGCTTGACGTTGGTCCGGTGACGGAGGGTGAGCACGATGGCTCCGATCATCGCCACCAGGAGCACCATGCCCGCGGCCTGGAAGAAGTAGACGTAGCGCGTATACAGCAGCAGGCCCAGCGCCTCGGTATTCGACATGTCGGAGACCGGGGCGGGAGGCGCACCCGTTGCACCCGGCGCGAACACCCAGCCGCCCAGAACGATGAGCAGCTCGGCGAGGAGGACCACGCCGATCAGCGCGCCGACCGGCAGGTAGTTGAGGAAGCCCTGGCGGAGCTCGACGAAGTCGACGTCGAGCATCATCACCACGAACAGGAACAGCACCGCCACCGCACCGACATAGACGACGATCAGGATCATCGCCAGGAACTCGGCGTTGAGGAGGACGAAGAGTCCCGCCGCATTGACGAAAGCGAGGATGAGGAACAGCACCGAGTGGACGGGGTTGCGCGCGCCGATGACCATCACGCCCGATGCAACCATCACGGCGGAGAAGAGATAGAAGAAGATGGTGGAGACGATCATGATCGGCATTTCGCCTGACGAACGGCGGGCGCCGGTCTTTTAGAGACTCCGTCCCGCTCCGTCCACACCCGGAGCGGCGTCATTTGGATCCCTGCACCGGCGCTCATCTGTAGGGTCCGTCCATTTCCATGTTGCCGGCGATTTCGCGCTCCCAACGGTCACCGTTGGCGAGCAGCTTGTCCTTGTCGTAGTAGAGCTCCTCGCGGGTCTCGGTGGCGAACTCGAAGTTCGGTCCCTCGACGATCGCGTCGACCGGGCAAGCTTCCTGACAGAAGCCGCAGTAAATGCACTTCACCATGTCGATGTCGTAGCGAGTCGTACGCCGCGTCCCGTCATTGCGGCGCGGGCCCGCCTCGATGGTGATCGCCTGTGCCGGACAGATCGCCTCGCAGAGCTTGCAGGCGATGCACCGCTCCTCGCCATTGGGATAGCGGCGGAGCGCATGCTCGCCGCGGAACCGCGGACTCACCGGCCCCTTCTCGAAGGGGTAGTTGATCGTGGCCTTCGGGGCGAAGAAGTAGCGCATCGACAGGAAGAAGGCGCGGACGAACTCCCCGAGGAACAGCGAGCGCGCGGCCTGGTCGAGACGGAGCGACATCAGATTCCCCATCCGGTGATTTTGAGGACGGTGGCGACCGCCACGACCATGAACAGCGATATCGGCAGGAAGACCTTCCAGCCCAGTCGCATCAATTGGTCGAAGCGGTATCGGGGCACGAACGCCTTCACCATCGCGAACATGAAGAAGACAAGGGTGACCTTGAGGATGAACCAGATCACCCCCGGCACCCAGGTGAACGGCACGACATCCACGGGCGGCAGCCAGCCGCCGAGGAACAGGATCGTGGTCAACGCGCACATGAGCACGATCGCCACGTATTCGCCGAGCATGAACATCATGTATGGTGTCGACGAATACTCGACCATGAAGCCGGCAACGAGCTCCGACTCGGCTTCAACCAGGTCGAACGGGGGGCGATTGGTCTCGGCGAGCGCCGAGATGAAGAAGATCACGAACATCGGCAACAGCACCAGCCAGTGCCAGTCGAGGAAGCTCGACGGCAGGCCGACCGCAGTGCCCAGGCCACGGCCTTGAGCCATGACGATGTCGGTGAGGTTCAGCGATCCCACGCAGAGGAGAACGGTGACAATGACGAAGCCGATCGAGACCTCATAGGACACCATCTGCGCCGCCGATCGCAGCGCGCTCAGGAGCGGGTATTTCGAATTTGACGCCCAGCCGGCCATGATGATGCCGTACACGCCGAGCGACGAAATGGCGAAGATGTAGAGGATGCCGACATTGATGTCGGCCACCACCCAGCCGGCTGCGACCGGGATGACCGCCCAGGCCGATAGCGCAAGGGTCGTCGTCACCAGCGGCGCCAGCAGGAAGACGCCCTTGTTGGCGCCCGACGGCACCACGGGCTCCTTGAGCATGAACTTCAGGAGATCGGCGAAAGACTGGAACAACCCCCAGGGACCAACGACGTTCGGACCCCGGCGCAGCTGGACGGCCGCCCAGATCTTGCGGTCGGCGTAGAGCAGATACGCCACGAAGACGAGGAGCAGCACCATGAGGAGGAGGCTCTGCCCCACCACTATGGCGGCCGGTACGACATATCCGTGGAAGAAATCCGACATCGCCTTACTCCGCGGCGACCGCTAGCCGGCCGGCGTGGAGAGCGGAACACTCCGCCATCACCGCCGAAGCTCGCGCGATTGCGTTGGTCAGGTAAAAGTCGGCGATTGCCGGCTTGAATGGCTCCCTGGACGGGTTGCCATCACGCGCCGCCAGCGCCCTGATCCCATCCGCGGGTTCCGGGGCAATGTGGTCGACGCGCATGAAGAGCGGGTGCGCAGCATAGAGCGCGCGCCGGAGTTCGTGGAGCGAATCGAATGGCAGCCGTTTGCCAATGACGTCGGAGAAGGCGCGAAGGATCGCCCAGTCCTCCCGGGCATCGCCCGGAGGAAACGCCGCGCGCGCCGTCATTTGGACCCTACCCTCGGTGTTCACGAAAATTGCGGACTTCTCCGTATATGCAGCACCCGGCAGGATCACGTCGGCGCGGTGCGCTCCGGCATCTCCGTGCGTGCCGATGTAAACCACAAAGGTCTCACCCAGCGCATTGACCGGGATCTCGTCGGCGCCGAGCAGAAAAAGGACATCGATCTCCTTCGCCGCCGCCGCCGCGATCATGCCGATCACGTCGTGACCGCCGTCGCCAGGAACGAAGCCCAGGTCGAGGCCGCCGACCCGCGCCGCTGCCGTGTGAAGGATGGCGAGCCCGTTCCAGCCTTCCTCGCGCTCACCACCCGCCGCGACCTTTGCCGCAAGCGACAATATCGCATCCCCGTCCGGTCGCGCGAGCGCGCCCTGGCCGACGATGACCAGCGGCCGCTTGGCCGAGGCGAGCGCCTTGGCGAATTCGCCCTCGCCCCTTGCGATCTGCGCAAGTGACTCGGGTCCGGCGCCGAGATAGTCGATCGGGTAAGTGAGATCCACCTGCTCCCCGACGAGGCCGAACCTTACGCCACCGTCGCGCCAACGGCGCCGGAGACGCGCATTCAACACGGCCGCCTCGCGCCGCGGGTTCGATCCGACGAACAGGATCACGTCGGCGCGATCGATCCCCGTGATATGCGGATTGAAGATGTAGCTCGCGCGGCCGCGCCTGGGGTCGAGCTTTGCGCCGTCCTGCCGGCAATCCAGATTCGGCGAGCCCAGGACCTGCATCAGCGACTTCAGCGCAAACATCTCCTCGACGCCGGCGAGGTCGCCCGCGATCGCCGCGATCCGCTTCGGGGTCGTGGCGGCTATCCTCTCGCCGATTGCCGCGAATGCCTCGCCCCACGTTACCGGCTCGAGCCGTCCCGATCGGCGCAAGTAGGGGCGATCGAGACGCTGCGCCTTCAGCCCATCCCAGATGAAGCGGGTCTTGTCCGAGATCCACTCCTCGTTCACGTCTTCGTGCAGCCGGGGCAGGATACGCATCACCTCGCGACCCCGTGTGTCGACCCGGATCGCGGAGCCGACCGCGTCCATCACGTCGATCGACTCGGTCTTGGTCAGCTCCCATGGCCGGGCCTGGAAGGCGTAGGGCTTCGACGTCAGCGCGCCGACCGGGCAGAGGTCGATGACGTTGCCTTGGAGCTCCGAAGTCATCGCCCGTTCGAGATAGGTCGTGATCTCCATGTCCTCGCCGCGGCCGGTGGCGCCGAGCTCCGGCACGCCGGCGACCTCGGCCGAGAACCGGATGCAGCGCGTGCAGTGGATGCAGCGCGTCATGATCGTCTTGACCAGCGGACCGATATACTTGTCCTCGACGGCGCGCTTGTTCTCCTTGAACCGGCTGCCGTCGACCCCATAGGCCATCGCCTGGTCCTGCAGGTCGCACTCGCCGCCCTGGTCGCAGATCGGGCAATCGAGCGGGTGGTTGATGAGCAGGAACTCCATCACCCCTTCGCGGGCCTTCTTGACCATCTTCGACTTGGTGATCACCTCGGGCGGCTCGCCGTTCGGGCCCGGACGGCAGTCGCGAACCGCCCAGGCGCAGGACGCAATCGGCTTGGGCGCGCCTTTCAGTTCGACGAGACACATGCGGCAATTGCCGGCGATCGACAGGCGTTCGTGAAAGCAGAAGCGCGGGACTTCGACTCCGGCAGCCTCGCAGGCCTGGAGGAGCGTGAACTCCGCCGGGACCTCGACCTCCTTGTCGTCGACCTTGATCAGGGGCATCGCAGGGCCTTCACAGGTTGTACTTCTTGCGCCATTCGACGGCGCGGCCGCCGAAGGTGTCGGCGCAATGCCGGATCTCGTCGGCGAAATGATTCACCAGCGTATCGCGGAGTTCGTCGGTCAGTTCGAGCTTGACGGACTTGCTGCTCTTGCGGTTGAAGCCGGGATCGAGGTCGCCGCTGGGCAGCGCCGGATCGGCGTCGAGGAAGCGGAGGATTCGGGTTCGGAGATTCTCCGGCTCGGTGCGCAGGTCATCGAAGAAATAGAACGCAAAATGGCCCTCCGGCGCGATCTTCCGCCAGCGCGCCACGGTGCGCGAGGGATAGGAGCGACCCACCACATCCTTGCGCTTCAGGAACTTCAGGACCATTGCCGGCGTCACCGGCTGCTTGATGCGGCTCGACCTCTGCCGCGCGGCCATGCCGAGGGCCGACCATGCCCGTTCCACCGGCTCGCGGACGATGAAGACGACCTTCACACCGGGAAACCGGCGGACGATCGCCTCGACATCGTCGTCATCGAGCTTGGAATAGGCGGGCGTCACGTCGCCGGTCTTCTGACCGCCCTTCTCATCGAACAGGCGGGCATAGTGTTCGATCGCCGTCCGCCTGTCCTTCATCAGCGGCTTGTTCTTGAAGAGCTGCAGGTAGCCCTCCATGAACCGCAGATCGCGCTCGCCTAGCGGCTGCGAAGCATCCTCCGCGCGCATCCGGTTGACCTTGTCGAGGTCCTTGTCGATCCGCCGCTGCAATCCCTTCGCCTTGCGGAAGCCAGGCTTGGCGCCGTCGAAGAAGTGCAATTCCTTCACCGGCGGCATCCAGAACTCGGGATGAAAGGCGAGCTGGTCGTAAAGCCAGGGCGAGCCGGCCTTCTGCGCGCCGACGCAGATGAAATCGGGACCGGCGCCGCGCCCGGTCCGGGACGGCGTTCTGGTCAAGGTTTCGGGCCGGTTCAGCACGTCGGTCGTTCCCCGGGCGGCGTCTTGATCATCGTGGCAGGTCCACGAGTTCGAGACGCTTCTCCACACGATCCAGAAGAGGATCCAGCCGGTCCATCCGGCGCTGGATGCCGACGACCGCTTCCCCCAACGCTGTCATCCTGCGCTTCAGCTCCCGCACGTCGTCGCCGACCCGGTCCAGCTTCTCGTCGAAGCGCCGGAGATAGACAAGAACGATGTTGTCCGGATCCTCGGCCATTCCCGCCCCCTACTCCGCCGCCTCGACCATCAGTGGCTCGCCGACCTCGGGCATCACGGCGTAGCGGTCGATCCGCTCCTCGATGACGTGGCGGAAGTGGCGGATGAGCCCCTGGATAGGCCAGGCAGCGGCGTCGCCGAGGGCGCAGATGGTGTGGCCCTCGACCTGGTAGGTCACCTCGAGCAGCATGTCGATCTCGCGCTTCTCGGCGCGGCCGTCGGCCATGCGTTCGAGCACGCGCCACATCCAGCCGGTGCCCTCGCGGCAGGGGGTGCACTGGCCACAGCTCTCGTGCTTGTAGAAGTAGGCGAGGCGCGCGATCGCCCGGATGATGTCCGTGGACTTGTCCATGACGATCACCGCGGCCGTGCCGAGGCCCGACTTCATTTCGCGGAGATAGTCGAAGTCCATGATCAGGTCGTTGCACTGCGAGGCCGGCAGGCACGGCACCGACGCCCCGCCCGGGATCACGGCATAGAGATTGTCCCAGCCGCCGCGGACGCCGCCGCAATGAACGTCGACGAGTTCGCGGAGGGTGATCCCCATCTCCTCCTCAACGGTGCAGGGCTTGTTCACGTGGCCCGAGATGCAGAACAGCTTGGTGCCGGTGTTCTTCGGACGACCGATGCCGGCGAACCACGCCGCGCCGCGACGGAGGATGGTCGGCCCGACCGCAATCGACTCGACATTGTTGACCGTCGTCGGGCAGCCGTAGACGCCGACGGCGGCCGGGAACGGCGGCTTCATCCGCGGCATGCCCTTCTTGCCCTCGAGCGATTCGAGCATCGCCGTCTCCTCGCCGCAGATGTACGCGCCGGCGCCGTGGTGGACGATGATGTCGAAGTCCCAGCCGTTCTTGTTGTTCAAGCCAATCAGGCCCGCGTCATAGGCCTGGTCGACCGCCGCCTGCAGCCGCTCGCGCTCGCGGATGAATTCGCCGCGAACGTAGATGAAGGCGGTGTGGGCGCCCATGGCGAAACCCGCGACCAAACAACCTTCGACCAGCGTATGCGGGTCGTGGCGCATGATCTCGCGGTCCTTGCAGGTGCCCGGCTCGGACTCGTCGGCATTGACGACGAGGTAGCTCGGCCGCCCGTCAGTGGACTGCTTGGGCATGAATGACCATTTGAGCCCCGTGGGGAAGCCGGCGCCGCCGCGACCGCGGAGCCCCGACGCCTTGATCTCGTCGATGATCCAGTCGCGGCCCTTCTCGAGGAGCTGCCGGGTCCCGTCCCATTGCCCGCGGGCCATGGCTCCCTTCAGTCCCCAATCATGGAGGCCGTATAGGTTGGTGAAAATGCGGTCCTTGTCGGCGAGCATCAGGCCACACGCCTCCGCATGATGGCAAACCAGACGATTACACCGGCACCCGCGGCAACGGCCGCCAGGAGCCACTGGGGAACTTGCAGGCTGAGCACGCCCGCCAGCAGAAAGACAGCCACGAAGGCCACGACCAGGACCGCTATGCCGATTGCGATGTCAGCGCCGCTGAATCTCATCGATTCACCCACCGAACTTCCCCACGAGGCGAATGCCGGGCTTGATGTCCTTTGCATCGAGTTGACGCTCGATTCGTGCAACCCGACTCTCCAGACCGGAGGTTCCCACCTGCGGCGCTGAACCGCCCCCACGCAGAGCATCAAGGTCGCGGCGTATCGCTGCGAGTTCGACCCGGAGATCGGCGTAATCCATTTCGACGGCCGCAAGCCGCTCCTGAAAGGCCTGGAGGACCCCGTCGACAAGCCCGTTCATCACCTGCGCCATATGAGCATGCCCCTCGGCTCAAGCCTTCCCG
This sequence comes from Bauldia sp., assembly GCA_022841545.1. Classification (GTDB taxonomy): domain Bacteria; phylum Pseudomonadota; class Alphaproteobacteria; order Rhizobiales; family Kaistiaceae; genus Bauldia. Next base: position 9,953 of record JALHRF010000137.1, read on the forward strand.
CCGGCGTCGTTAGTGCCGTCGCGTCCAGCGGTCTCCGCCACCTTCTCCTCACGCTTCTCCTTCGTTGAGAGGCCATCCTCGGCCTTCTCAATCGCCTGCGACACGGCACCGGTCGGATCGGCCGGAGTTTGGACGGCCGCTTCAGGCCTGGCCGCATTGATCGGCGTCTGCGGGGCCGGCACGCCATCGCCGCCCTTCGGCTCCGGCTCCGGCTCCGGCTCCGCGCCGACGTCCAGCAGCGTCGTCGGCCGGCCGGCCGGCGCCGAAAAGGCGCGATCGATTTGCGGTCCCGGCTTGACGGCGCGCCCAGCGGCAAGGTCGTCGATGATCGCCTCGAGCCGTGCGGGCGTCAGGTCCTCGTAGGTATCGGCGTTGATCTGGATGAGCGGCGCATTGACGCAAGCCCCGAGACACTCGACTTCCTCCCACGAGAAGGCGCCGTCGGCCGAGAGGTGGAACTGATCGTGGTTGATCCTCTTGCGGCAGACCTCCTTGAGGTCATTGGCGCCGCGCAGCCAGCACGGCGTGGTGCCGCAGACTTGAAGATGAGCGATTCTCCCCACCGGCTCGAGGTGGAACATCGTGTAGAAGGTGGCGACCTCGAGGACACGGATCTTGGGCATCGACAGCATCGCCGCAATCACCTCGATCGCCGGCTCTGTCACCCATCCCTCCTGCTCCTGCGCGCGCCAGAGCAGCGAAATCACCGCCGACGCCTGCCTCCCCTCGGGGTACTTCGCGATCCTGTCCTCCGCCCACGCGCGATTCGCCTCGCTGAAGGCGAAACTCGCGGGCTGTTTCTCGGCGAGGCGGCGGATCGACATGGACGACGGATTCCGTGGTGCAGCGAACTCTAGCGGGGTTCTAGCATTTGCGTCGCGAAAGGCCAGAGGCGGCCGCGTCGCGCGCCGATGTCACTTGACGGGTTTGCCCTGGCTTGGGGCGATGGCTTTCGCCTGGCGGCGCCCGATCGTGGAGCATGTCACCGGTCGACCTCCCCGAACACGATGTCGAGCGAGCCGAGGATCGCGGACACGTCCGCGAGCATGTGTCCGCGGCACATGAAGTCCATCGCCTCGAGATGGGCAAATCCCGGGGCCCGGATCTTGCAGCGATAGGGCTTGTTGCTACCGTCGGAGACGAGATAGACGCCGAATTCGCCCTTGGGAGCCTCGACCGCCGCGTACACTTCGCCCGGCGGCACATGGTAGCCCTCGGTGTAGAGCTTGAAGTGATGGATGAGCGCCTCCATAGAGCGCTTCATCTCTCCCCGCTTCGGCGGCACGATCTTGCCGTCCTCGCTGCTGACGGGCCCTTGACCGCCCGGCTGATTCAGCTTCTCGACGCACTGCTTCATGATCTTCGTCGCCTGCCGCATCTCCTCCATGCGGATCAGGTAGCGGTCGTAGCAGTCGCCGTTCTTGCCGACGGGAATGTCGAAATCCATCTCGGCATAGCATTCGTAGGGCTGCGACTTGCGAAGGTCCCACGCCGCACCCGAGCCGCGCACCATCACGCCCGAGAATCCCCATTTCCAGGCGTCGTCGAGGCTGACCACGCCGATGTCGACATTCCGCTGCTTGAAGATGCGGTTGCCGGTGAGCAGTTCGTCGATGTCGTCCAGCGCCTTGAGGAAGGGATCGCAGAAGGCGCCGATGTCGTCGACCAGCTTCTGCGGCAGGTCCTGGTGGATGCCGCCCGGCCGGAAATAGGCTGCGTGCATGCGGCTCCCCGAGGCGCGTTCGTAGAACACCATGAGCTTCTCGCGCTCTTCGAACCCCCACAGCGGCGGCGTCAGCGCGCCGACATCCAGCGCCTGGGTGGTCACGTTGAGGAGATGCGAGAGCAGCCGGCCGATCTCCGAATAGAGGACGCGGATCAGCTGGCCGCGGCGCGGCACCGTGATGCCGAGCAGCTTCTCCACCGCGAGCGCGTAGGCATGCTCCTGGTTCATCGGCGCGACGTAGTCGAGCCGGTCGAAATACGGCACGGCCTGGAGGTACGTCTTGTGCTCGATCAGCTTCTCGGTGCCGCGATGAAGCAGCCCGATATGCGGGTCGACGCGCTCCACGACCTCGCCGTCCAGCTCCAGCACCAAACGCAAGACACCATGCGCCGCCGGATGCTGCGGTCCAAAGTTAATGTTGAAAGTCCGGACTTCGGATTCGGCCATATGCGCCTACTGCGGCTTCGCTTTTTCGTCGCCCGGCAGGGCGTAGTCGGTGCCTTCCCAAGGCGACAGGAAGTCGAAGTCCCTGAATTGCTGCGCCAGCTTCACCGGCTCGTAGACGACCCGCTTCCGCTCGTCGTCGTAGCGGACCTCGACGTAGCCCGTGAGGGGAAAGTCCTTCCTGAGCGGGTATCCCTCGAAGCCGTAGTCCGTCAGGATGCGGCGCAAGTCGGGGTGGCCGGTAAAGCGGATGCCGTAGAAATCATAGGCCTCGCGCTCGAACCAGTCCGCGCCCGGATACACGGCCGTCAGCGATGGCACCGGCGTGGCCTCGTCCGTCATCACCTTGAGGCGGATGCGGACGTTCTGCCGCGGGCTGAGCAGGTGATAGACGACGTCGAACCGCTTCTCGCGCTCCGGATAGTCGACCCCGCAGATGTCGGTGATGTTGACGAAGCCGAGCCGCGGATCGTCCCGCAGGAACCGCGCCATCGCCACGATGTCGTTGGGCACCACCACCATCGTCAGTTCGCCGAATGCAATGTGCCACTCGACTGTCGAGGCCTTGCGCTGCGAGGCGATGTATTCGGCGATCTCTTTGAGGGTTTCGTCCATCAGGCGATCACGCGAAGTGAGGAGGCTTTCACTTCAGCGTCTCCAGGTCTTTGACTTTCTTCTCGAGCGCCTCGATGCGTTCTTCGAACTCGCCCGTGAGAAGCTTGCTCAGGAGGCTGTCGGCGGTGAGCGCCTGCCCGTAAGACACCAGCGTCTCCTCGATCTTACCCAGCCGCCGCTCGACAATGCCGAACCGGGCATCGACGTGGTCGAATCCAGCCTTGTTCTCGGCGCGCATCTCGCGCAGCAGCGGGACGATCATATCGGCGGGCTCGGCCACGGTACCCCCTTACCGCTCGATCGTGCCGGTGCGGCGGATCTTCTTCTGCAGAAGCAGCACGCCGTAGAGAAGCGCTTCCGCCGTCGGCGGGCAGCCGGGAACGTAGATGTCGACCGGCACGATGCGATCGCAGCCACGCACCACCGAGTAGGAATAGTGGTAGTACCCTCCGCCGTTGGCGCAGGACCCCATCGAAATCACATAGCGCGGCTCCGGCATCTGGTCGTAGACCTTGCGAAGCGCCGGGGCCATCTTGTTCGTGAGCGTGCCCGCCACGATCATCACGTCCGACTGCCGGGGCGAAGCACGCGGGGCGAAGCCGAATCGTTCGGCGTCGTAGCGCGGCATCGACATCTGCATCATCTCGACGGCACAACACGCCAGGCCAAAGGTCATCCACATCAACGAACCGGTGCGCGCCCAGTTGATCAGGTCGTCGGCGGCCGTGACAAGAAATCCCTTGTCGGCGAGTTCGTTGTTGATCTCCAGGAAGTACGGGTCATTCGGCGCTGCCAGCGCTCTTGCCGGCGCCACGAGCTTCGGCTCGGTCTCGACGGTCAATCCCATTCGAGCGCTCCCTTCCGCCACTCGTAGACGAAGCCGATGGTGAGCACGGCGAGGAAGATCATCACCGACCAGAACCCAAACCAGCCGATCTCGTTGAAGGCGACCGTCCAGGGAAACAGGAAGGCGACCTCGAGGTCGAAGATGATGAAGAGGATGGCGACCAGGTAGAAGCGCGCGTCGAACTTCATGCGCGCATCATCGAAGGGTGCGAAGCCGCACTCATAAGGCGACAGCTTCTCGGGGTCTGGATTGCGATAGGCGACAATGAAAGGCACCACCAGCAGCCCAACGCCGATCACCAGCGCGACGCCGATGAAGATCACCAGCGGCATGTACTGGGTGAGGAGTTGCTCCATTCCCATTTCTCCGGCGGCTCGGCGGACATTGCACAGCCGCCTGCCCCATATTTATTGCGTCGCAACGAAACGGCCAGTGCTCTGGTTTGCAGGCACCCTTGGGCCACTGTCAAGCGGTTCCAGACTGCCTTCGACGCGCGTGAGGCTTAGCCGAGCCGATCGCTCGCGGCAAGCGGCACTCGGCGGGCAAGAATCGCGCGTTCTGTGACCGGTTCATCATGGCCATGGCGGCGCCGGCAGCGACCTCGGCGACCCAGCGGCGATTGGACAAGAACCCGATAATCGGGGCGTTGCCTGGCCGGGGACCTGTCGAGGATCGGCTTCTTCGGGCGAGAGGGGATCGCCGAACCACATCGCCGGGTCGGTCCTCAAAGCAAACAGAGCGAGAACTGCGTATCCGGCCGCAGTCTGCACGGCCCCTCGCGGTAACCCGTGGCGCATTACTTGCTGCCCTATTCTTGCGAGATTGTGCTAGTTTGATCTGAATTAATGCCAAGGGGAAATGGGAGGAGAGTGGTGATCTCAACTCTTCGCGACGGCCGATCGGACTCTTGACTGTCACGCGCGGCAGTCAGCTCGGAGCTTTTCATTGATGACGGTTTTTCTTTTAATTGCGGCGTTGGGGGTGGCTCTTG
>JALHRF010000138.1 GCA_022841545.1 Bauldia sp.
GCGCCATGATCGGCGCGTCGCCGGGATGGCCCATCATCGCGATGCCGTCGGGCCCCGAAGCCACCGCCTCGCGGAGCTGCTGGACCATACGCTCGGCATTCCAGCCGGAGAAGACGTACTCGACCTGCGCGCCGGTATCATGGGCGGCCTGGACCGCGCCGTTATAGACGATGACGCCGAAGCCATCGCCTTCGGCGCCGCCGACGAAGAAGCGGATCTTGACGTCGCTGCACCAGTTGTCGCGGAGCGCTTCGGCGGACGCGCTTCCGACTGCGAAGACCGTGACGGCAAGCGCCGCCGTTGCACTCAACAGCATTCTGCGGTTCATAGGATTTCCTCCCTTGGTTACGTCTTCTCGTTCCACCCGTGCCGACCACCCTTGGCCGGACTTCCTTGCCCGCGCCGCGAGCGCGGCGCGTGCAATCTCAATTCGGATTCATAACGAAGCCGGGTCCGCCCCGGCACTCCTTGAGGTGATTGAGAGCCATCACCTGGCCGGTCATTTCGAGATCGTTGCGGTAGACCGGGTCGTGCCAGCCCTCGATGTCGATCGCACCCTTGTAGCCGGCGAGCCGGAGCTCGCTGATCACCCGCGTCCAGTCGCTGTCGCCGAAGCCCGGCGTCCGCATCTGGACGAAGGGCACCTTGCCGAACACGCCGTGCTCGCGGATCACATCCCAGCGCACGGTGGCGTCCTTGCCGTGGACATGGAAGAACTTCGGCGCCCACTTGCGGATCTGGGGAATGGGGTCGATCAGGTAGACGAGTTGGTGGCAGGGCTCCCATTCGAGCCCGAGATTCTCGTCGGGCAGCGCGTTGAAGATCAGCTCCCAGGCGTCGGGATTGTGCGCGATGTTCCAGTCGCCGCTCGCCCAGTTGCCGTCCATCGCGCAGTTCTCGAAGGCGATGGTGACGCCCTTGTCGGCGGCGCGCTTCGCAAGCGGTCCGAAGACCTCCCTGAAGCGCGGGAGCGAGGCCTCGATCGGCTTGCCGCGGATGCGGCCGGTGAAGCCGGCGATGCAGGTCGCCCCGAACAGGTGGGCATTGTCGATCAGCGTCTCCCAGCCGCGGAGCGTCTCGCGGTCGAGCTCGGTGTCCTCGAGCGGATTGCCGAACATGCCGAGCGTCGAGATGGTGACGTCGTGGCCGTCGATCGCCTCGCGGAGTTCGCCGGCAAGGCGCGGGATGTCCTTGTTGCCAATGGTCTGCCAGAAGAACGGCTCGATGCTCTCGAACCCGTGCGGCAGGATCTGCTTCACGTAGCCGACCGGGTCCGCCCCGTTGCCGCGGATCATGGTGCCGATACGGATGTCACGGAGCGGATCGCTCATGCGGAAAGCGCCTTTTCTGAAGCGGCGGGCGGCACACGGATGGGGACGCGCAGACCGGTCTCTGCGCTCTCGATCGCGCCGAAGACCATGGCGAGACTCTGGATATTGTCTTCCCCATGCGTCTCGGGCGTACCGCCGTCCCGGACCGCCGCCAGGAAATCGCGAATGATGCCGACGTGCCCATCGACCCGGTCGGACGGATCGAGCGGAGGGACCGCGACCGGCGTCGCGACTCGCAGCACGGGGTCGCCGGGAACCGGCTCGTCGGTCGCCACCTCGGCGCGGAGATCGTCGTAACCGTCCCAGACGAGCGTGCCGCGCGCGCCGACGAAGCGCCACGCGGATTCCCAACTGGTCCGCGCCCCGCTGGCGCACCAGCTGCCACGGTAGTTGAAGACGACGCCACCCCCGAGTTCGAAGATCGCCACCGCCGACGAGCCCTGCCGGTACCACGACCCGGCCGGCTCCCACTCGTTGCAGTAGACGGCCTTCGGAACCTGCCCGGCCATGTAGCGGGCCGCATCGAAGGTGTGGATCGCCATGTCGAGGAGGAGGACATGATCCATCTCCTCCCGGAACCCGCCGAAGTGGGGCGCGACGAAGAAGTCGCAATGCAGGCTGGTGAGCGCGCCGATCGCCCCCGATTCCAGGAAGCGCCGGATGCGGCGAACCGTGGGGTGATATCGCCGGTTCTGGACCACCGCATGGAGCCGCCCCGCGGCCTGTCCCGCAGCGATGATCTCCTCGGCATGCACGAGCGAATCCGCCATCGGCTTCTCGGTGAGGAGATGGCAACCGCGGTCAAACACCGTCATCGCCAGGTCGCGGCGCGCTGCCGGCACGACAACGTCGAAAACCATGTCGGGTCCGGTGCGGTCGATGACGTCACCGGCATCGGTCCCGACCACGGCATCGGCGAGCCCGAACTCCGCCGCCCGACCCTTCGCCCGCTCGATGTCGATGTCGACGAGCCCGACGATCGTCAAGCCCTCAACCTGTCGCGCCGCCTGAAGCCAAGCGCGACTCATAGCCCCGCAACCGACGAGCACGGCTCGCATCGACGCGTCTTCCTCCCAGCCGTCCGCGTTCGCCGCGGTTTCGATCTTTGCCGGAGACTCTGGCTCCGTAAACGTTTACGATACAAGCCTGAACGCGCCGCGTTGTCAATGGCCGGCGGGAACGCCTATAGGGTCAGAAACCACCGAGGACGACGGAACGTGAGCATTCGCGAGCTCGCGCGGCACCTCAACGTGTCGATCGGCACGGTGTCGCGCGCACTGAACGGCAAGAGCGACGTGAACGAGGAGACCCGGCGGCGGGTGCTCGCCGCCGCGGACGAACTCGGCTACTCGCCGAACCAGTCGGGCCGGAGCCTGCGCCAGGGCGTCACCGGCATGATCGCGCTGATTCTGCCGGCCAACGGCAAGATGGCGCTCGCCGACACCATCTTCATGGAGGTGCTCGAGGGGCTGCGCGTATTCCTCGACGGGCGCGATCTCGACCTGATGGTGCTGCTGTCCGGCCCCGAGGAGAACGCCTACGCCTATCTGCGCCGGGTCGCCGCGCGCCGTCTCGCCGACGGGCTGATCATCGCGGAGACCCAGCGGAGCGACCCCCGCATCGACTACCTGATCGAGAAGGACATCCCCTTCGTCGCCTTCGGGCGGAGCGAATCGGGCAGCGGCTATCCATGGGTCGATCTCAACTTCGAGCAGGTCGCCGAAGATGCCGTCGGCCACCTTGCGTCCCTCGGCCACGAACGCATCGCCGTAGGGACGACAGCGAGCGAAATCAACTACAGCCACGTCTTTGCGACCGCATTCCGCGCCGCCCTCGTGCGCCGCGGACTGCCTGTCGACCCGCGTCTCGTGCTTCGCGTCGAAAACAGCGACGACGGCGGTTATGAGCTCGGCAACCGGCTCTTCGCCATGCGCAAGCCGCCGACCGCCGTGATCCTCGTCAACGAGTTCATGCCGATCGGCCTCTATCGCAGCATGCGGGAAAAAGGGCTGGTCCCGGGCCGCGATCTCGCGATCGTCGGCTTCCAGGAGGAGCCGAACAGCCGCCTTCTGACCCCGCGAGTGACGTGCTTCCGCACCGCGCTCGCGGCGCTCGGAGCCCGGCTCGGCGAAGCGCTGCTCGCCACCATCCCCGCCCATGCCCCGGCGGAGATCAGCGGCACGATCATCCAGGACCTTTGGCCGATGGAGTTCGTGCAGGGCGAGAGCGACGGCGTGCCGCGGGGGTAGTCGACGCAGGGACCCGTGGTCGAGAACGCATCGCGGCGCGACGGCCGAAGGTCAGTCCAAGGGTAGTCCTACATTGACGGTATTCGACCAATTGCCGACCGCATGAGACAAATTCATGAAGCGTTCCGCAGTGCCCATGGAGCGTCCTTCAAACAAACTTTGGATAAACAGCAACGCGTCATCCAAACCATTCAAAAAATCAGGGTCATTCGCGTTCCACACCATCGTCTTGCCGTTGGTTCTGGCACCTTCAATCATCGCGCCATAGTTCTTCATGCCAGAACAAGAGCTTAAATTCATCATCCTCGCCGGCGATGCGACGACCGCAGCAATAAATTCCTCGGCCGCAATTTTTCCCTCCGGGCGCGAGAACATTCCGAAATCCGGGCCATCGCCAAAACGGGAGTGGCCATCGTAGATCACGAGGTCCTGCGTGGGATCGTCAAGTGCCGCGAGAAATCGCGATCTCACTTCGCTTGCGGCATCAGACTGCAGTTCGCATCCCAAGTCCCGCACCATAGCGCCGTCGCCATTGTAACCGGTGATCAGTCCGCTGCCGTTTCGGGTGATCTCTTCTCTTTCAATTTGCTCGACAAGTGACTCCTCACTCTCGCAAAACACATGGGGATCAACCAATCGAATCCGCACCAGGCGATCGGGACCCAGCGAGACTTCGGCAACCCATTCGTACTCGTCGATCCTGTCGAACGACATCATCCAATTGAGACCAAATCTTCGCCACTTGTCGAACGTCAACGCATAGACGCCGTACATGAATAAGTCCGGGACTTCCTTGGCATTACGGGTCACGCCCAAGTCACGGTAACCAAGGAAATAAGAAATATTCAGTTCGCCATCGCTCCAGATATCGTCATAGAGTTTCTTGTCTCGTTCGGTGAGGGCGGCCCACGGGGGTGCACGGAGTGGCTCCGTGCCTGTGACCGTGCCTTCGGGCCGCGCCATGATGTCTGGAAACGTCACAAGGCTCACGCCGTCAACGGGATTTGTCATGCTGGATGGCGGGATGATGACGACCGTCTCTTGAAGCCTTGGAGAGAGCGGCCGCCGACCCAGTTCCGTTAGAACCGTATAGCAGTTGTTGTATCCGAGGGTGCAGAACAGATTCCGGCCTTGAGCGACACCAGTGGATCGCTCCAGACCAGTGATGACTCCCGGATCAATCTGGACAGTACCAGAATGAGCAGGACCTGGAGTGACGAACAAAACCGCAACCAATGCCAGGACTTCGAGCAGTCTTGGGATGATCTTGGATCTACCCAACCGGCTATTGGCAAACCGATCGCCTGCCATGATCTTAAACCCAGCCAAAGTCCGTTGCCCACCCATGTTCAGCGCCCTGGTTCGGACTTTCGCACAACGCCCCTCCTCAGCGCACCATCTCGAACCGATAAACCAACCCTATAGGCCTCCGCCCCGCTTCGGTCGAGTTACAGCACGGTAACGTTACAGGCTGTTGCCGCTCTGAACACCAAGCCGTGATGATCCTCACGCATGCCGTTCGCCAATTCCCTGCTCCTGAAAAATCACTCTGCCGCGTGAGGCGAACGCTACTCGTCTGACCGTCAGCAATCGAGCGTGTGCTTGCGCTCCCAGTCGGTGAGGGTGCGGGCGTAGTCGTTCCACTCGCCCGTCTTCAGCTTGACGTAGGCGTCAACGAACTCGGCGCCGAGTTCGCGGCGCAGCACCTTCGAGCCATCGGTGAGCCGAATCGCGTCGAGGAGGTTGAGCGGCAGCTTCTTTGTCCCCGCCGGCGCCTTGTGGCCCTCGGTATACATGTTGATGTCGAGCGCCTTGCCGGGATCGGCCTTCCGCGCGATGCCGTCGAGCCCGGCAGCAAGGATCGCGGCCGGCATCAGGTAGGGGTTGGCGGCGCCGTCGGGCAGGCGGAACTCGAAGCGCCCGCCCTCGGGCACGCGGATCATGTGGGTGCGGTTGTTGCCGGTGAAGGTCACCGAATTTGGCGACCAGGTCGCGCCGGACAGCGTGACCGGCGCATTGATGCGCTTGAACGAGTTCACCGTCGGGTTGGTGATGGCGCAGATCTCCTGCGCCGCCGCCATCAGCCCGCCGACGAACTGGTAGCCGGTCTTCGACAGGCCGAGCTCGTCCTTGGCGTCGTCGAAGGCGTTCTTCCCGCCCTGCCAGAGCGAGACATGGGCGTGGCACCCGCTGCCGGTGAGATTGGCGAAGGGCTTCGGCATGAAGGTGGCGCGGAGGCCGTGCTTCTCCGCGATGGACTTCACCATGTATTTGAAGAAGGCCTGACGGTCGGCGGTGAGGAGCGCCTCGTCATAGTTCCAGTTCATCTCGAACTGGCCGTTGGCGTCCTCATGGTCGTTCTGGTACGGCCCCCAGCCGAGCTCCAGCATGGCGTCGCAGATTTCGGTGATGACGTCGTAGCGGCGCATCAGCGCGGACTGGTCGTAGCAGGGCTTCGCGGCGGTGTCGGCGGCGTCGCTGATCGCCGAACCGTCGGGCTGAAGCAGGAAGAACTCGCATTCTACGCCGGTCTTCATGACGTAGCCCTGCTTCTCCGCCTTGGCCTTCATGCGCTTCAGGACGTTTCGTGGCGCATGGGCCACCGGCTTGCCGTTCATCCACGGGTCGGCAGCCAGCCAGCCGACCTCCGGCTTCCAGGGAAGCTGGATCAGGCTGTCCGGATCGGGGATGGCGAAGACGTCCGGGTCGGCCGGGGTCATGTCGAGCCAACTGGCGAAACCCGCGAATCCGGCGCCCGACTTTGCCATGCCGTCGATTGCGACGGCGGGCACCAGCTTGGCGCGGAGCGTGCCGAACAGATCGACATAAGAGATGAGGAAGTACTTGATCCCGCGCTCGCGGGCGATCTCGGACAATGCTGGCATGATTACCCCCGGCCTATGCTTCTCGTGTGCATTCCGCCGTGCGAAGACGGCCTCAAACTAACCCAACAACACCATCACCCCGGCGCAAGCTGGGGTCGATCGTCAACCTCGGAAGGGTTCGCGTGAACCACCAGCCTGTCATCCCCGCGAAAGCGGGGACCTAGTAACCACCGTCGAATCCGAACGAGTCTCGACATCGTTTACTAGGTCCTCTTCCCTCGCGCCTTCGGCGCTCGCCCGGGATGACACGAAGAGATTCACTCGAGTGCATCGGAGGGCGCTGGTCATTTCCCCGGCACCCAGCTCGTCCCCGCGAGCGGCACCTGCGCCATCGCCGCGGACTCGACCGTCAGCGCAACGAGGTCCTCCGGCTCGAGATTGTGGACGTGGCTCTTGCCGCAGGCCCGCGCGATGGTCTGCGCCTCGAGGGTGAGCACCGACAGGTAATTGGCGAGGCGGCGGCCACCGACGACCGGGTCGAGGCGCCTGGCGAGTTCGGGATCCTGCGTCGTGATGCCGGCCGGGTCGCGGCCCTCATGCCAGTCGTCGTAAGCCCCTGCAGTGGTGCCGAGCCTCGCGTATTCCTCCTCGAGGTCGGGGTGGTTGTCGCCGATCGCGACCAGGGCGGCGGTGCCGATCGACACCGCATCGGCGCCGAGCGCCAGCGCTTTGGCGACGTCCGCACCAGTTCTGATACCGCCGGAGACGATCAGCTGGACCCTTCGGTGCATGCCGAGTTCCTGGAGCGCCTGCACCGCAGGACGGATGGCGGCGAGGATCGGCAGCCCGACATTCTCGATGAACACTTCCTGCGTTGCTGCCGTTCCGCCCTGCATGCCGTCGAGCACGATGACGTCGGCGCCGGCCTTCACCGAGAGCGCGGTGTCATAGTAGGGCCGGGCCGCGCCGACCTTGACGTAGATCGGCTTCTGCCAGTCGGTGATCTCGCGCAACTCCTCGATCTTGATCTCGAGATCGTCGGGGCCGGTCCAGTCGGGATGGCGACAGGCGGAACGCTGGTCGATGCCGGCAGGCAGCGTCCGCATCCCAGCGACGCGCTCGGAGATCTTCTGGCCCAGCAGCATGCCGCCGCCGCCGGGCTTGGCGCCCTGGCCGATGACGATCTCGATGGCATCCGCCCGGCGGAGGTCGTCGGGGTTCATGCCGTAGCGCGAGGGCAGTACCTGGTAGACCAGGATGGACGAATGGCCGCGTTCCTCCTCGGTCATGCCGCCGTCGCCTGTGGTGGTGGACGTACCGGCCTCGGTCGCGCCCCGGCCCAGCGCCTCCTTGGCCTGAGCCGAGAGCGAGCCGAAGCTCATGCCGGCGATCGTCACGGGGATCTTCAGATGGATCGGCTTCGCGGCATGGCGCGTGCCGAGCCAGACGTCGGTGCCGCATTTCTCGCGGTAGCCTTCGAGCGGATAGCGGCTGATCGAGGCGCCGAGGAAGAGGAGGTCGTCGAAATGCGGCAGCTTCCGCTTCGCGCCGCCGCCGCGGATGTCGTATATGCCAGTCGCCGCGGCGCGGCGGATCTCGGACAGCGCGTACTGGTCGAAGGTCGCCGAGTGGCGCGGATGGGTGGGCGGCGTTCGTTCCATCAATAGGCCCCGGCGTGGTCGACGTGGAAATTGTAGAGTTTGCGTGCGGAGCCGTAGCGCCTGAACTCGCCCGGGTCGATCGTGCCGTCGAGGCCGGCATTCGAGAAGAGCGCGTGAAGCGCGGCCTTGTGCTCGTCCTTCATCGGCTTCTCGATGCAATCGGCGCCGAGGCTCGCGACCGAGCCGCGGACAAAGAGCCGCGCCTCGTAGATCGAGTCGCCGAGGGCGTCGCCCGCGTCGCCGAATACGACCAGGTCCCCCGCCTGGGCCATGAAGGCGCTCATGTGGCCGACCGAGCCCTTGACCACGATGTCGATGCCCTTCATCGAGATGCCGCAGCGCGAGGCGGCATTGCCGTCGATGCGGAGCAGGCCGCCGCGGCCAGTGGCGCCCGCCGACTGGCTGGCATCGCCCTCGACATGGACGAAGCCCGACATCATGTTCTCGGCCACGCCAGTGCCGGCGCTGCCATGGACAATGACGGTCGCGAGCTTGTTCATACCGGCACAGTAGTAGCCGACCGAGCCGTTGACCTCGACGGTCACCGCGGCATCGAGCCCGGCGGCGATGGCATGCTTTCCGGCGGGATTGTCGACCGCCCAGTGGCGTTCGTTCGTGTCGGGCCTGAGCTTGTGAAGGGCTGCGTTGAGTTCGCGGAGCGGCGTGACGCCGAGATCGACCTCAGGCATCAGCGTTCCCAGAAATACACTGTGGACGGCTCGGGCTCCCAGACCTTGGCCTTCTCGATGTCGGGGAGGACGGCGAGCGCGCGGTATTCGGACCCGAAGGCGACGTAGCCGTCGGTCTCCGCCATCACCGCGGGCTTGCAGGCAATGCCGTCGCGAAGCACGCCAAAGCCGTTCTCGGTGCCGACGACGAAGGTGTAGAAGCCGTCGATGTCGGCGAGGCTGCCCTTCAGCGCATCGCCGAGGGACATCCCTTCCCGCATCTTCCAGGACAGGTATGCGGCCGCCACCTCGGTGTCGTTCTCGGTCTCGAAATCGAAGCCTTCGCGGCGGAGGATGCGGCGGAGGTTGTTGTGGTTGGACAGCGAGCCGTTGTGGACCAGGCACTGGTCGGCGCCGGTCGAGTAGGGATGGGCGCCGTCCGTGGTCACCGCCGACTCCGTCGCCATGCGGGTATGGCCGATGGCGTGGGTGCCGGTCATCGCGGCGAGGCCGAAGCGCTCGGCGACGGTCTCCGGCCGGCCGACCTCCTTGTAGAGCTCCATGCGATGGCCGCGCCCGACCACGTCCACGTCGGGCGCCTCGCGTGCGAGCCATGTGGCGAGTTTTTCGGAGGCCCCGGCCGCGACGGTGACGACTACATGGGTGTCGTGATGGATGGCGCTCGCGTCGGGGAAAGCAGCAAGGATGCGATCCGTTGCGGCGGCGATTGCGGTCTGGTCCTTGCCGCGAAGCGTGAACTTGGCGGTGTCGGCCCGGCCTCCGCCGTATACCGCAAAGCCGGCGCTGTCGGGTCCGCGATCGGACAGCGTCGCCAGCATCGCCGCCGTCAATCGCCCGAGCTCGGGCTCAAGACTCTTGTCTTTCAGAAACAGACCGACGATGCCGCACATGGTGGGAAGCGCTCCGCGGAGGTGAACTCCCGCCTCATGTACGGCCTTGATGCACGCTCGTCAATCAGGGGAAACTTGGTTTCCTGACAGGAAATAACTCTCCGACAGCAGCCATCGATCCTTCACGCGATTATGCAATATGGTCCAGCGCGGTGGGTTCGCTGATCGATCCTGACGCAGTAGCAGAAAAGGCAACAGTAGCTGGGGATGTGGCAATGATGAAACTCGGTGCACTCTTGTTGGGAATCGGGTGTCTCGCCTGTGGGCCGGCGCTGGCAGAGGACGGTCAGATCCCGGATGTCGTGGGGACCTGGACCGGCCAGTTCAAGCTCCTGCACCATACTGGCGCCGCCGAGCAGTCACTCCAGTTCAAGATTCTCAGCCAGGACGGCGCTCTGCTGACGGGCGAGAAGGCGTGGAAGATCGAAAGCGGGACCCCCGGCGACGTCGCCGGCGAGTCGCGCACCGAAGCGGTCGAGCCGCTCGTGGGCGTGATCGACTTCGACGGCGAGATCTATTTCGCCGAGCAGGGCGACAGCGGCCTCTACAAGGCGCGCCTGACCAGCCCGGACACGCTCCAGATTCTCTACATCGAAGCCGGGGAGCTGGCCACAGCCTATCGCGCCGAGCTGACACGGGCGAAGTAACCCGACAGCGCGCTGCCCCATCCGTCGAATCCGCGCGGACGAACGTGGCTGCACCGATTGACTCCGGCCGAACATCCATTCCATATTCCCAGAAATAGAAACTTCGTTCCACTGGGAGGAACGGCTTGGAAGCTCGCCTCGACGGCAGGATCGCACTTGTCAGTGGCTCGACCCAGGGGGTCGGAGCGGCGATCGCCGAGGCAGCGGCGCGCTCGGGCGTGGCGGGAGTCCTTCTGACCGGGCGGGATGCGAGCCGCGGCACCGAGGTTGCCGCGAGGATCATGGCGCTCGGCCCCGACACGCACTTTGTCGCCGCCGACCTCGCGGCGCCCGACGCGCCGGCGCGGATCGTTGGCGAGTGCCTCGACCGCTTCGGGAGGATCGACCTGCTCGTCAACGCCGCAGGGCTGACCGACCGGGCCTCGTTCCTCGATGCCGATGTCGCTGTTTGGACAAGGCTTTTCGACGTCAACGCGCGGGCGCCGTTCTTCATGATGCAGGCGGCGATCGAGGCGATGCGGGAGCGCGGCGAAGGCGGGGCGATCGTCAATATCCTGTCGATGAACGCGCATTGCGGGACGCCGGAGCTGGCGGTGTATTCGGCGACCAAGGGGGCGCTGGCGACGCTGACCCGGAATGCCGCAAACGCGCACCGTCAGGATCGCATAAAGGTCAACGGCATCAACATGGGCTGGGTCGCGACCGACGGCGAAAAACTGATGCAGGCCAAGACGTTAGGCCGAGGAGAGAGATGGATCGCCGAGGCCGAATCCGCCCTCCCCTTCGGACGGATGGTGGCGGTCGAGGAGGTCGCCAATCTCACGGTTTTCCTGTTGTCCGACGCGTCAGGGCCGATGACCGGCGCGCTGGTCGACCAGGAGCAGTGGGTGGTGGGGGCGGCACGGTGAACGCCCCGGAGACGCTGCCGACGACGAGCGACATGCGGCTGACGACGCTGCCGACAGGAGTGCGACGGCCCGGCTACGAGCGGACGACGCTCGACGTCGGCATGGCGCATCTCGGCGTCGGCGCGTTCCACCGCTGCCACCAGGCGGAGTTCACCGACGATGCGCTGGAGGCGAAGTTCGGTCGCTGGGGGGTGGTCGGGATCAACATCCGGCCGCCGCGTCTTGCCGACACGCTCGGCCGGCAGCACGGAATCTATACCCGCCTCCTCCGCGATGGAGACAGCGTCGATGCGCGGGTGATCGGCTGCCTCAAGGCGGTGGTCGACAGCCAGGACAGTTCCGACGCGGCCGTGGCGGTTCTCGCGTCGCCCGACATCGACGTCGTGACGATGACCGTGACCGAGAAAGGCTACTGCCACCAGCCGGCGACCGGCGCGATCGACGCGGCGCATCCCGACATCGTCCACGACCTCGCGCATCCGGACTCGCCGCGGAGCGTGCCGGGGCTGATCGTGCGGGCGCTGGAACGGCGGATGCAGTCGCACGGGCTGCCGGTCACGTTCGTCTCCTGCGACAACATCCCGGCGAACGGGGTGATCCTCGAATCCGTGGTGCGGGCGGTGGCGGCCCGATGCGGCGCGGAGCTCATGCGCTGGATCGACGGCAACGTCGCCTTCCCGTCGACCATGGTCGACCGCATCGTCCCGGCGACAGCGCCGGAAGACATCGCCTTCGTCGAGCACACCTACGGCTATCGCGACGACGCGGTCGTGGTCGGCGAGCCGTTCCGGCAATGGGTGATCGAGGACCGCTTCGCCGGCCGGACCCCGCCCTGGGCGGTGGCCGGCGCGACCTTCGTCGACGACGTGACGCCGTTCGAGCTGATCAAGATGCGGGTGCTCAACGCGACGCAGACCTCTCTCGCCTATCTCGGACTGATCGCCGGGCACGAGCACACCTTTGACGACATGACGGACCCGGTGCTGACCGCAATCGTCCGCCGCATGCTCACCGAGGAGAGCCTGCCGACGCTGCCGCCGGTGCCCGGCGTCGACGCCATCGCCTATCTCGACCAGAGCTTCGCGCGGCTCCGGAACACCGCGATCCGCCACCGGAACCACCAGATTGCCACCGACGGTTCGCGGAAGATCGTGCAGCGCATCCTCAACCCGATTCGCGAGCGGCTCGAGGCGGGCGGCAGCGTCGAGCGGCTGACGCTGGTCGTTGCGGCGTGGATGTTCTATCTCGTCTCGGCGTCGAAGCGGTTCGGGGAACGGTGGACCGTCGAGGACCCGTTCGCCGCCGAGGCGGCGCGGATTGCCGATCAGGTCGGGCGTGACGCGGCCGGGCTGGTGGCGGGGTTTCTCGCACACGATTCCATCTTCGACCGCGCGCTTGCCGGCCGCCCGGAGTTCCGGTCGGACGTAGCGCGCCATCTTGATGGCTTGCTCGCGCCCGACCCCGTCGGGTATCTGCGGCGGATCGCGGGGGAATGAGAATTGTACGCGGAGTCATGGAGGCCTGGTGCAGGACTTGGGTGGGTCTCGCGCGCCCTGTCATCCCCGGCGAGCCCGGCTTTGCCGGGCGAGGGAAGGGGACCTAGTAAACGATGCCGGCGCAGAACGAGTCAGGGCATCGTTTACTGGGTCCCCGCTTTCGCGGGGATGACAGTAGGGGTGGGTTGAAAGGTTGGATGCGACGACAGGTTGGTGTTGTCTCGACCTGATCGGAATTGGTCCAGAGGGAGGATGATGTGAAGCTCGGGATACTGACCGCGCCGTTTCCGGAGACGCCGCTGCTCGAGGTCGCCGACTGGTCGGCTTCGGTCGGCTTCGAGGCACTGGAGATCGCCTGCTGGCCGCGGACGAGCGGCCCGACCCGCCGCTACGCCGGCACCTCGCATGTCGACGTCGCGAACCTGACCGCAGCGCAGGCGGAGGAGATCGTCGACGCTCTGACGGAGCGGAGGATCGCGGTCTCGGCCCTGGGCTATTACCCCAATCCGCTCGCGCCGGACGCCGGGCACCGCAAGACCGTGATGGAGCATGTCCGGAAGGTGATCGTCGCGGCCGAGCTGATGGGCGTCGGCGTGGTCAACACCTTCTGCGGCGGCGACGCGGCGAAGACGCTCGATGCCAATTGGGAAGATGCGCTGACGGTCTGGCCGGACACCCTCGCCTTCGCGGCGGACCATGGGGTCAAGCTCGCCTTCGAGAACTGCCCGATGATCTTCTCCAACGACGAATGGCCGGGCGGACACAACATCGCTTACTCCCCGTATATCTGGCGGCGGATGTTCGAGTCCTGGGGGGACCGGATCGGCATCAACTTCGATCCCTCGCACCTCATCTGGCAGATGATCGATGTCGGCCGCTTCATCACCGAATTCGGCGCACATTTCCGGCACGTCCACGCCAAGGACCTGATGATCGACCGTGACGGCCTCTATGCCCGCGGCGTCATGTCCCTCGGCATGGGCTGGCAGGTCCCGCGGATGCCGGGGCTCGGCGAGGTCGACTGGAGCGCGTTCTTCTCCGGCCTCTACCGCGTCGGCTATGACGGGCCGGTGATCATCGAGCACGAGGACCGGCGGTTCGAGGGCACGGACGAGGCGGTGAAGCGCGGCTTCCTTCTCGCCCGCGACATTCTCCGGCCCTATGTGAAGTGACTATCGCGTTCCGGGCGGAAGCCGCCGGGAACCGCACTGCGTGACGTGACCAAAGCCTCTGGCGCCAGGGTGGCGTCCGATCCGACTTCAACAGGGAGAGTGACTACATGACCAAGACCAGACACCTGATACCGATGCTCACCGGCGCCGCGATCGCGGTGGGCGGCGTGCTGCCGGCCTTCGCCGCCGACTACAAGATCGGCGTCTCCAACACCGTGCAGGGCAACGGCTGGCGCGAGGAAATGATCTGCGCGATCAAGGCGCAGGCGCTCGCCTCCGGCAAGGTCGCCTCGCTCAACATCGCCCACCGCAACACCGACGCCGCGGGCCAGCTCGAGGACATCCGCAACCTGATCGGCGCCGGCGTGAACGCCATCGTCGTCAATCCGTCCGACCCGGCCGGCATCGGCGCGGCGCTCAAGGAAGCCACCGACGCCGGCATCGTCGTCGTCGCCGTCGACCAGACGGTCAACGAGCCCTCGGCCTACATCATCTCGAACAACCAGGAGGAATACGCCTATCTCGGCGCCAAGTGGCTGTTCGAGCAGATCGGCGGCGAGGGCAACGTCATCTACATGCGCGGCGCCGCCGGCGCCTCCGCCGACAGCGATCGCG
>JALHRF010000139.1:0-4410 GCA_022841545.1 Bauldia sp.
TCGAGTGCGGCATGGATGGTGGCGATGCTCTCGTCACGGTCGGAGGGACCGTAAGCGCCAGACATCCCCATGCAGCCGAGGCCAAGTGCTCCGACCGTCGGGCCGGCGCCGAGTGTGCGTGTTTCCATATGCGTGGTCCTTCAGGGTTGAGACTGAATCTCATGTCGCACATGGAATGACAGATTTCAATGTCTGTCATTCAATATAGAGTTCAACGCCAGGCGCCGGGGCGGTCACGCGGTTGTCCCAAGTGCGCTACGGGAGTATCCCCGCCAGTTCGAGGTCGATGATGCGCACGATCATCGCGCGGCGTGGGTCGAATGGAAGATCCACAAATCCCCACCGGCGATAGAAGGCCCGCACGCCATCATCGATCGGGTGGGTGATGACGCCGAAGCTGCCGATCTGCCGGGCCGCCCTCATGGCGGTCTTCAACGCGAAGAGCAGAAGCGAACGCGCATGACCCTCGCCTTGCCGATCGGCGCGGACGGCGAGCTGACCAAGAAGCGTCGCGGGAACTGGGTCAGGCTTGTTGCGCTGATGCGGCTTCGGGAGGAAGGCCCGTTCGATCTGCGCCGCGCTGAGGCAAATGAAGCCGACGACCTCGCCCGAGTCCAGGTCGCAAATCACGGTGACGCGAGAGACGCCGGCTGTGTGGTTGGCCCAGCCCCGTAGCCGAAACCAGGCGTTGATCGACTCGCGACCGCAATCGAAGCGGCTCCGGTCGTCGGATTCGAGAAGCGGACGGGGCGGCTCTACCGCTGCCATGTCGCCTTTCGTCCGACGAGTTCCCTGAGCGCCGGAATTTCCCTGGCGGGCTGCTGCGTCCAGGCCTCGAACGCCTCCCAGTCCGCTGCGGGGATACTGACGATCCGCCGTTCCAGCATCTCGCTCTCCGCCGCGTCGATGGCCTTGCGGCGGATGAACTCGCTCAGACTGGTTCGCGCCTGATCGCTCGCGGCTTCCAGAAGTGCGCGCTCCTCCGAACTCACTCTCACGCTCAGGACCGTCGTAGCCATGCTCGAAACCTTGGGACCATCTGTATGACAACAGCATACATAGTCCGAACGGCCACGGCCAGCAAGGTGCGGAGCCGGCGGCAAGACTTGACGCGGGCCGGCTCGGGCGGCCATATCCCGCGCTTCAGCCCTAAGGCTTACCCGCGCCCGTACGCGGGAGTGAGCAGGAGACACGCAATGATCCGTCTGACTTTCCCCGACAATTCGGCACGCGAGTTTTCGCCCGGCGTCACCGGCCGCGAAGTTGCCGAAGGCATCTCGAAGTCGCTCGCCAAGAAGGCGGTGGCGATGGCGCTCGACGGCGAACTCGCCGATCTCGCCGACCCGATCACGAAGGACGCCAGGATCGAGATCGTCACCCGCGACGATCCGCGCGCGCTCGGCCTGATCCGGCACGATGCCGCCCACGTCATGGCCGAGGCGGTGCAGGAACTCTATCCCGGCACGCAGGTGACCATCGGCCCGGTGATCGACAACGGTTTCTTCTACGATTTCCACCGCAACCAGCCGTTCACCACCGAGGATCTCCCGGCGATCGAAGCGAAGATGCGCGAGATCGTCAGGCGGAACGCGCCCTTCACCAGGGAGGTATGGCCGCGGGACAAGGCCCGCCAGGTCTTCCGCGACAAGGGCGAGATGTTCAAGGTCGAGCTGGTCGACGCGATCCCCGAAGGCCAGGACCTCAGGATTTACAGCCAGGGCGACTGGTTCGACCTCTGCCGCGGTCCGCACATGACCTCGACCGGACAGATCGGCGACGCCTTCAAGCTGACCAAGGTCGCCGGCGCCTACTGGCGCGGGGATTCGACCAAGCCGATGCTGACCCGCATCTACGGCACCGCCTTTGCCCAGAAAGCCGAGCTCGACGCGTACCTCCACATGCTCGAGGAGGCGGAGAAGCGCGACCACCGCCGTCTCGGCCGCGAGATGGACCTCTTCCATTTCCAGGAGGAGGGACCCGGCACCGTGTTCTGGCACGGCAAGGGCTGGACGATGTTCCAGGCCATCGTCGCCTACATGCGGCGCCGGCTGAAGGGCGCCTATGACGAGGTCAACGCCCCGCAGCTCCTCGACAAGTCGCTGTGGGAGACCTCGGGCCACTGGAACTGGTTCCGCGAGAACATGTTCATGGCGAAGTCCGCCGGCGACGAGACCGGCGACGAGCGCGTCTTCGCCATCAAGCCGATGAACTGCCCCGGTCATATCCAGATCTTCAAGCACGGACTCAAGTCGTATCGCGACCTGCCGCTCCGCATGGCCGAGTTCGGCATCGTCCACCGCTACGAGCCGTCGGGCGCGCTGCACGGCCTGATGCGCGTCCGCGGCTTCACCCAGGACGACGCCCATGTCTTCTGCACCGAGGAACAGATGGCGGCGGAGTGTCTCCGCATCAACGACCTGATCCTGTCGACCTATCGCGACTTCGGCTTCGAGGAATTCGTGGTCAAGCTGTCGACGCGGCCCGACAAGCGCGTCGGCACCGACGCGGCATGGGACCGTGCCGAGGCGATCATGGGCGACGTGCTCGCGCAGATCGCCGAGCGCTCCGGCGGCAAGATCAAGACCGGCATCAATCCCGGCGAGGGCGCTTTCTACGGGCCGAAATTCGAGTACGTGCTCCGCGACGCCATCGGCCGCGACTGGCAGTGCGGCACCACCCAGGTCGACTTCAACCTGCCGGAGCGGTTCGGCGCCTTCTATGTCGATTCCGACGGCGAGAAGAAGACGCCGGTGATGATCCATCGCGCGATCGTCGGGTCGCTGGAGCGCTTTCTCGGCGTGGTGCTGGAGCACTATGCGGGGCATCTCCCGCTCTGGCTTGCGCCGGTGCAGGTGGTGGTGGCGACCATCACTTCGGACGCCGACGACTACGCGCGGTCGGTCCAGGCGAAGCTCGAGGCCGCCGGTCTCCGGGTCGATCTCGATATCCGCAACGAGAAGATCAACTACAAGGTCCGCGAGCACTCGCTGGCCAAGGTCCCGGTCATTCTCGTCTGCGGCAAGCGCGAGGCGGAGGAGGCCACGGTCAACATCCGCCGTCTCGGCGCCAGGGACCAGACGTCGATGTCGCTCGACGAGGCGGTGACGGCGCTCGCCGACGAGGCCATGCCGCCCGATCTTCGGCGGCAGCGCGGCTGACGCCGCGCCGCCGTCCGGGCTCCTGCGGAAAAGGCCGGTGCATCCTTGCCGTGCCGCTGCGCGATGGGGCGCGCCGTGTCGGCGGCGGCGCGCCCCTTCCCTCCGTGACGTCCCGCTCCTCGCCCGAGGAGCGGTCAGGTCGCGATGTCGAAGTCGCTGAACGCGAGCTTCAGGCCCTTCTCGACGGTGGCGAAGACCACCGCCTTCTCGCCGCCCTTGCCGTCCTCGTCGTAGGCGATCGTGCCCTTCTTCTGATTGAAGATCACGTAGTCGTTCTTGTCCTTCGCCTTGTTGCCGATGACGAACTCCTTCTTGCCGAGGCTCGGGCCGATCGCATCGAAGATCGTCGCCGATAGAACGATCTCGTCGCCCTCGGAACGCGAGACGTCGCGGAGCCTGTCGACATTCGTGCTGCCCAGGGCGGTGTCGAAGACGAACTTGTCCGCGCCGCCTCCGCCCGACATCAGGTCGTTGCCGAGCCCGCCGAAAAGCACGTCATCGCCGCCGCCGCCGTGCAGTTCGTCATTACCGGCGAAACCCTTGATCTCGTCGGCGCCGGAGCCGCCAAAGGCCTGGTCATTGCCGTTGCCGCCGTCGATGAAGTCGTCGCCGGCGCCGCCGTCGAGATAGTCGTTGCCGTCGCCGCCATAGAGGCCGGCATTGACGGTGAAGTCGACGAGGTTGTCGGTGACGGTGTCGGGGCTGGCGGTGGCGATCTGCCCCTTGTCGTCGCCGGCGCCGCCGTAGATCACGTCGTCGCCGCCATCGCCGAACAGCGCGTCGCGTCCGCCGCCGCCGTACAGGCTGTCGGCGTCGGTCGTCGTCGCGCTCTGCCAGTTGCCGCCGAGCCAGTCGTCGCCCTCGCCGCCATACATGGCGTCCTGGCCGTCGCCGCCCGAGACGAGGTCGTTGCCGTCGCCGCCGTAGAGCGAGCCGGAAGCCGCGCCGATGAAGAAGATGTTGTCGGCGCCCTGGCCGCCCTCGAACGTGTTGCCGATGCTGGCATTTGCCGAGTAGATGCGGTCGTTGCCGTTGAGGCCGGCGGCGCCGGAATTGGGCAATGCGGTCGTGTCGATCGTATTGTTGAGCCCGTCGCCGACGACGTAGTTGCCGATCACCTGAATTGCCATTTCCCATTCTCCTGCCTTGGTGCGGCCGTGCCGACCGGGATTGGCGGCGGGTCGCGAGGCGCGGAGACATGGCGGCTGTTGCGCGCCCTCGCCTCATTCGTTCGGATGAGGCGAAACTGGAC
>JALHRF010000139.1:4510-14473 GCA_022841545.1 Bauldia sp.
CCATTCTCCTGCCTTGGTGCGGCCGTGCCGACCGGGATTGGCGGCGGGTCGCGAGGCGCGGAGACATGGCGGCTGTTGCGCGCCCTCGCCTCATTCGTTCGGATGAGGCGAAACTGGACCCGTGGTGCACGGGACGAGCGCCACGTCGCGGTCGAATCAGGACGCCGTGCAGTCGGACGCGATGCTGCCATCGTCGAAGCAGACGAAGCCGCGACTGGCGGAGGCATCCTTGGCGACGATGCCGGTCGACGCGCCGCCGACGACGTCGCGCACGCCCCTGAGCACCACGTTCCGGAACGAGCGATCGAGCGCCGCGCCGCAGAGATCGCCGATAAGGCGCGAGAGTGCGCCCTATGCGTTCTGCGGCGTCATGCGGCGAGCGGGCTTTGGAAGCCGGCCACGAGCTTGACGAGATCGGCCTGGCGGGAGGTTCCGGTCTTGCCGTAGACGCTGCCGAGATGGGTCTTCACGGTGGTGTCCGCGATGCCGAGCGCCTCGGCCACTTCGGGCACCCCTCCGACCTCGATGACGGCGAGCAGGACTCGCAGTTCCGACGGGGTCAGCCGGTAGTGGCGGGCAATGATCTCGGGCGTCGACGGGAGTTCCAGTTCCGCCTTCCTGACGAAGACCGCCGCGGTGGCGGCATAGGCGTTCCCGGCCTGCTTCCGGGCGCCCGAGGTCAGCGGCAGGATGTGGGCAAGATAGGCGCCGCCGTCGCGCGTCGCCAGCGGCAGGGCGACGCCCCGCGCGCCGACTGCGCCGTCGCCGCTGTCCGTGGCAGTGAGCACGTCCATCAGCGCATGGTGCATTCTGGTGTCGCGTACCGCCAGCCGGCCGTTGGCGGCGTAGAGGAAGCGCGAGGTCGCGATCATGCCGTGCGCGGCGGCGTTGGCGTGGACGATGCGGCCGTTGGCCTGCACCAGGAACAGGGCTGTGCTCAGTCCGTCCAGAGTGTCCGCGAAGTTCGCGCTCTGTGCGGCCTTGAGGTCGATCGCCTTGCCGATGAGTACCGCCCGGCGGACGTGCGGTGAGATCAGCCGCATTCGGCGTTTCGCGTGCTCGTCGGCGAAGCCGTCATGCGCCTTACGGAAGATGCCGAAGAGGGCCGCCGAAGTGATCGACTTCTCGAGAGCGACGGTGATGAAATCCACCAGCCCCTGAGGCTCCGCCCATTCCCGGTAAAACCGCGTCTGCCGGAACTCGGCTTGGTCGATGTAGTCGCCGGTGGAGATCGGCGACTCGACCGTCGCGAAGAAGTGCGCGGTGTTCGATGGGTCGAGCGCCATGTAGCGATCGTAGTAGAGCTGCGTGTAGTGGGGATCGATGCCGCCGTCATGGTGGAAGATGGTAAGCTTCGTCGCCGCCGCATCCTTGGCGAAGATCGCCGCTGCCGACCCCCCGACGAAATCGCGCGCCTCACCGAGCACCACGCTCCATAGCGCCGGGTCGAGGGCTGCATCGTAGAGGTTGCCGATGACTGTCGAAAGCCGCACCGTTTCATCCATCCGCCACCTCCCTTGGCCACGGGAAAAGTGCGCGACGATACAAGCAGGGGCGAGGTTCGCTGTGACGTCGGTCACACCGTGGGATACCGACAACGGACCCGGTCACGCCGGCCGCCCGATGAGTTGGAAACAAGCGGCCGCCGGCAGGTTGGCCAGGGGAAGACGACAAGCGCCACGATACGGTAGTGCTGCGTCGCCGAGCGAGGCTCGGGCGGCGAGCGCGCGACGACGCCCGCGGCTACTGGACTTGCACTTCCACGTCGCGGTTGAGGCCCGCCTCCACCGTGAAGTCCTGATCGAAGATCTTGCCTTCGTGGGTGGCGATGGCGGTGTATTCGCCAGCCGAGAGCACGACCGAGGGGAAGGCGCCCACGCTCTCGACCACGCTCTCCCCGGCGGGCGTCACCACCGACCATGCGGTATTGGCGAGCGCTTCGCCGCCACGGTTCGCGACCAGCTTGAGCGTCACGCGCGCCGCCTTCTGGTAGACGGTCGCCTCGGTTAGCTTGCCGGGCTCGACCCGGATGTCGGCGCGCACGATGGCGTTGGCGTCTCCGTAGCGGCAGACGACGTGATAGGTGCCTGCGGTCAGGCCGATCACGGTGCTTGCCGGAGCGTTCTCGAGCACCGTCACCCGGTTGTCCGAACCGCCGACGTCGGGTGCGTAGATGTCGAAGCGCACTTCCTCCGGGGCGAGCACCCGATCCACGCCGGCGAGCGCGGTCAGGCGGATGCCGCCGGCGTTGAGCACCACCGTCTCGCCGCGCGGCAATTCGGAAATCGCCACCTTGCGGGTGATGCCGGCCCGGCCGAATGCCACATGCACGTAGTAGTCGCCCGGTTTGAGCTTCAGGGTCACCGGGCCGCCCTCGGCCTCGCCCACCATGCGCATCCTGCCGTCGGCGTCGGCGTCGTTGGCGTAGACGCGCCAGATCACGCCCGATTCGAGCGGAGGAGCATCGGCGGTCATCCGCGCTTCGAGCGTGTAGGTGCCGAGGATGGCCTGGTCGGTCGGGACGGCCGGGTCGATCGGCCCTGTCCCGGGGGCCGTGAGATCGATCGGGGCATCGGTCGGGAAGCCCGCGGCGCCCGGGTCGGCGAACGGGTCGATCGGATCGGCGAGCGGCGCAAGGTCGATCGGCGGGGCCTGTCCCGAGTCGAACCCCGGGTCGCCGAGGCCTGCGCCGGAGTCCTGCGCCATCTTGAGCAGGTCGACGCCGGTTGCAGCCTGGAATGCCTCGCTCGGCTGGACCGGCTGGAAGTCCTCCTCGGCGAAGGCCACGGGCGCGCGCCCGGCGTCCAGCAGGCTCTCTTCGGTGAGGGTTGGTTCGGCCGTCTCGAGTGGGGAGGGGGGCGGGATAGGGACGTCCTCGGCCGTCGCACCCGTCGCGAGCGTGAGGGAGCACAGGATGGCCGCAACCGCCGCGATCGCGCGGCCCTTGCGGGCGTACCCAAGTCTTGTTGAATTCCCGCCGCCAGCCGGCAAAGGACCGCCCCTCTCGAACGCCACCGAAGAACCGGGAGTGGGCCGTGAATCGATGGCGAATTCATGGCAGCGCGGGATGACGGGAAGGCTCAGTCGTCGTTGCCGAAAGAAGTCTTGAACTGGGTGTGGAGGCCGAGCGTATCGTCGCCGGCCTTGTCGACGTAGAGCGCCTCCACCGAGAGAAGCGCCACCGAGGTCGGCGCCCACCCCGCACCCACCGCCGCCTGCCACTCATAGGCGGAGGGACCGTCCATGTAGCTGCCGGTGGTGTTGAGCGACAGCGTCTTGGTGAGGTTGACCTGGCCGGACAGCATGGCCGACCACCAGGCGCCCTCGTTTGCGCAGGTACCGCTGCAGTTGAAGCCACCGACATAGGCCGGTGCGTTCTCTGCGTACGCAAGGTTGATCTGGAGTTGCGGCTTGATGCCCGAGCCGAGGGTGGTCGAGACCTGCGCGCCCCAGCCGGCGCCGGTGGTCCGGTCGGTGACGCCGAGCGCCGCCTGGACGAAGGCGTCCTTCCAGGTGCCGGTGACGGCTAAGGCGAGATTGGGGTAGTCGCCGGTGGCGTTGCTCGCGGCCCAGAACCAGTCGCGGGGATCCTCCAGCGCGAACGCGACCTTCCACGGCCCGCGCGTATGGTTGATCTGGAACTGGTCGACGATCGGATCGGCATTGATCGCGCCGTCGAGGGAGTAACCGGCGTTCTGGAAGGCGAAGATCGAATCGTAGGAGCCCGTGAAGATCGGGCCGATCGCGGCAAAGGCTCGATCGAGGTTGACGGTGCGGGCGAGGGCGGCGGCATGGTTGGTGTTGGTGAAGTCGACGTCGGACTCGATGACGAAGCGGGCATAGGTCTCGATCACGCCGATATCGCTCGCGGTCTTGGCGTCGAAGATGAGCTTGATCTCCTCCGAATAGGTCCACGGAGCGGCGTAGTCGTCCGTCTCGTAGACATAGCCGGCGACGGCGCCGGTCAGGTCGCCCAGGGGGTTCGATGGATTGGTGCTTTCCCCGCTCAGGTACTTGGGCAGGTTGAAATAGTCGTTGACCTGGTCGCTGTCGTAGAGCCAGACGTCGAACTGCAGGTAGCCGCCGAGGCTGAGGCAGGTCTGCGTGCCCGGAATGAACATATAGCCGGTGCCGTAGGCATCGCAGACGCCGGCATAGTCGATCGGCTCGACCGCGACTACGAGATCGGCCGCGAGCGCGCCCCCGGGAATGAATCCCGCGGCGCCGGCGAGAAGCAGGGTCCTCAATCTCATCGCAGGCCGCCAATCCCCCGGCCGACGCCCGATTCTTCTCCGCGGGCACCGGCATTGTCGGCGCAACCGCGGCATCGCGCAACGGCGGGACGCTGGTCTACCGCGGACGGCGCCCGCTCCCTACATGAGCGGGCGAAAGGAATTTCCCATGCTCGATTTCGCCCCACGGTTCATCCTTGACAGCGACGACCACGATGCGGCGGCGGCCGGTGTGGCGGTTGCCGATGGCGACGCCGCGCTCCTCGACGCCTATTCGCATGCCGTGGCGCACGTCGCCGATCTGGTCGGTCCGGCGGTCGTGCGGGTCGACACCAGGCGGAGGTCGGCGCGCGGCGGCGGTACCGGTTCGGGCTTCGTGCTCTCGCCGGACGGGCTGATCGTCACCAACGCCCACGTCGTCAACGGCGCGAACGAAATCCGCCTTGCCGATGCCGACGGCCGCACCACCGACGCCCAGCTCATCGGCGTCGACCCCGACACCGACGTGGCCCTGATCCGCGCCAATGCGGCGCGCGATCTGCCCACCGCCCGCCTCGGCGATTCCAAGGCCGTTCGCCGCGGCCAGCTCGTGGTGGCGATCGGCAATCCGCTCGGCTTCGAGTCGACCGTCACCGCGGGCGTCGTCTCGGCGCTCGGCCGCTCGATCCGCGCCACCACCGGGAGGATGATCGAGGACGTGATCCAGACCGACGCCGCGCTCAATCCGGGCAATTCCGGCGGGCCGCTGGTCTCCTCGCGCGGCGAGGTGGTCGGCGTCAACACCGCGATCATCCCGCATGCGCAGGGCATCTGCTTCGCGGTCGCCGCGAACACGGCGAGCTTCGTCGTGTCGGAACTGATCCGTCACGGCCGGGTGCGCCGCGCCTTCATCGGGGTCAGCGCCGAGACCGCGCCGATCCCCCGGCGTCACGCCCTCGCCGCCGGGCTCGTCCAGAAGGCCGGGGCGATGCTCGGCAGCGTGGCGCCGGACGGGCCGGCATCGGCCGGCGGTTTGCTCCGCCAGGATCTCGTCGTCGCCCTCGACGGCTGCCCGGTGACCGGGGTCGACGACCTGATCCGCCTCCTCGACGCCGACCGCATCGGGCGCACGGTGACCATCGACGTGCTCCGCCTCGGGCGCCCGCGTTCGTTCACGGTGACGCCGGTCGAGCGGACGAAGGCGGCCTGAGCGTCCCGACCTGTAGCGATCCCATTACCCCGCGCGTAATCGACTTCGCTCCGCGATCGCGTCATCCCGGATGCAGGCAGGCACATGCGCCGCCGCAAACGGAATGAGGAGAGAGCACATGACGGACGTCACCCAACTCGTGGACCGCTACATCGACATGTGGAACGAGGCCGACGCCGGTAAGCGGCGGACGCTGATCGCGGAGGTATGGACGCCGGATGCGGTCTACCTCGATCCGGTGCTCCGCGGCGATGGCCGCGACGGCATCCATGCCATGGTCGGGCAGGTGCATGAGCGCTTTCCCGGGCACGCGTTCCGCCGCACCAGCGACGTCGACGCGCACAACGATCGCGTCCGTTTCGGCTGGGAGCTGGCGCCGGCGGGCGGGCCGCCGGTGGTGAAGGGCGTCGATTTCGCCGCGGTCGCGGACGGGCGGCTTGCCGCGGTGACCGGTTTCTTCGACGCGGTCGCAACCGGGCCTTCGACCTGACGTGGAAGGCGCCCCGGCCGGGCCGATTGTGGCCGGGGCGTCCGACGCCAGTCCATCGCGACGTCATGCCCGTTCGAGTTTCCCGTTTCCGGCGGGTTCGGTCTGTGCCATGTCTAGGAAAAGACGTCCGGGTCCGCGGGAGAGTGACAATGAACGACATGACGAGGCCGCTCGAGTGCCTCACGCCGGAGCAGGCCGAGGCCTACGCTCGCGACGGCTACCTGGTCCTCGAAGGACGCGTGTCTGCGCAGGTGATCGCCGCCTGCCACGCCGAGATAGACCGCATCCGGAACGAGGCCCGGCACCTCACCGCCCACACCGACCAGATCGACCTCGAGGACAGCCACACGCCGGATGATCCCCGCATCCGGCGCATCAAGCTTCCGCACAAGCAGAGCGCCGTCATCGACGACCTGATGCGGAGCGACGCGATCCTCGCGCCCGTCCGCGATCTGCTCGGCCCCAACCTCCGGCTCCAGAACTCCAAGCTCAACATGAAGTCGGCGCGCTACGGCGCCCCGGTCGACTGGCACCAGGACTGGTCGTTCTACCCCTACACCAACGACGACATCCTCGCGGTTGGCGTCTTTCTCGACGACGTGACGGAGGAGAACGGGCCGCTCATGGTGTTCCCGGGCTCCCATCGCGGACCGGTCCACGACCACCACTCCGACGGCTATTTCGCGGGGACGATGTCGCTGGCCGCGGCCGGGCTCGACCCCAAGGACGCCGTCCGCGCCATGGGTCCGGCGGGGTCGATCTCGATCCATCACGTCCGCACCGTCCACGGCTCCGACCTCAACCGCTCCAGTCGCGACCGCGCGGTTCTGTTCTACGAGATAGCCGCCGCGGACGCCTTCCCGATCGCGGGGTCGATGGGGATGTTCCCCTCGCTGGAGGAGTTCGATTCCCGCATGCTGTTCGGCAGGAGCACGATCGAGCCGCGGGTGACGAACGTGCCCGTACGCATCCCGCAGCCGCAGCCGCCGACGCAAGGCTCGATCTACGAGATCCAGAAGCAGAGCGCCGTCCAGGGCTTCGAGCGGGGGCCGGGGAAGCGGATGTAGAACATCAAGGAGGCCCGGAGCGCGACGCCCCGGACCTCTTCGCAGGATATGCGCGCCGGCTTACTTGTAGTCCGCCGCGTTGTCCTTGGTGACGAGCACGGTGCCGGTGTCGATCACCGCGTCGATGGTCTCGCCGCGCTTGACCTTGAGCGCGTTCTCGACGCCGAAGCGACCCATGTTCATCGGGTTCTGGGCGACCGAGGCGGTCATCTCGCCGGCGAGGATCGACTCGGCGGCATTGGGGTTGGCGTCGAAGCCGACCACCATCACCTTCGCGAGCATGTTCGCCGACTTGAGCGCCTCGACCGCGCCGAGCGCCATGTTGTCGTTCGAGGCGAACACCGCCGCGAGGTCCGGGTTGCCGGTGAGGATGTTCTCCATCGCGGCCTGGGCCTTGGCGGTGTCCCAGTCCGCCGGCTGCTCGGCGACGACGTCGAGGCCGCAGTCGGTGAGGCCCTTCTTGGCGCCGTCGGCGCGGGCCTGGCCGGTCGACTGGGTGATGATGCCCTGCAGGATCGCCACCTTCGAGCCCGCCGGGATGTTCTTGCAGATGAAGTCGGCGGCGAGTGCGGCGCCAACCTCGTTGTTGGTGCCGATGAAGGTCACGCCCTCGTTGATGCCCTTGGTGTCGACGAAGACCACGCCGACGCCGGCGGCCTTGGCCTGGTCGACGATCGGCGCGAGCGCGTTCGGGTCGGTGGGCGCAATGGCGAGCGCGTCGATCTTCTTGGCGAGCTGGTCCTCGACCTGGTTGATCTGGGACTGGATGTCGCTCTCCTGCGGGGGCGCGAGCACGACGAGGTCGACGCCGAGCTCGGCCGCCTTTTCCTTGGCGCCGGCTTCGACCGCCGCCCAGAACGGGTTGCCGGCGCCGGGTCCCTTCATGCTCAAGAGCACGGTTTCGGCGCTCGCCGCGGCAGTGGTCAGGAGCATCGCCGCGCACGTGAGGCCCAACAGCTTCTTCATGGATTTCCCTCCATTGATCTTCTCCGGTTTGCCTGGTCCCCGGCCGGCGCGGAGAAGGTCCGCCGGCCGGTTGAGCTTATTTCCGCACCGAGGCGCGTCGTCGCAGCACGTCGATCCAGACCGCGAGGATGATGATCAGGCCGATGAGGAGCTGCTGCCAGAAGACGCTGACATTCATCAGGTTGAGGCCGTTCCTTAGGAGCCCCATGATCAGCACGCCGGCGAAGACGCCTAGCACGGTGCCGCGGCCGCCGAAGAAGCTCGCCCCGCCGATGATAACCGCGGCGATCGCGTCGAGCTCGGCGCCGATGCCGGCATTGGGGAAGCCCGAATTGGTCCGGCCGGCGAGCTGCAGCCCGGCGAGCCCGGCGAAGAAGCCGCAGATCACGTAGACCAGCACCAATACGCGATCGACATTGATGCCGCTGACGCGGGCGGCATGCGGGTTGCCGCCGATCGCATAGATGTGCCGGCCGACCGAGGTCTTGTTGAGGAAGAGGGCGACCGCGACGAAGCTGATCACCATCACCACCGCGCTCACCGGAATCCCCATGGTCGGGTCGAGGCCCGGGATCGGGATCGACGCCGCGCCGATGAAGCGCACCGGATCGGAAAGGCCGGAGATCGGCGCCCCGCCGGAGATGAGGTTGGTGAGGGCGCGGGCGACGAACTGGGTGCCGAGCGTCATGATGAAGGGATGCGGCAGGCGGAGCACGGTGAGGCCGAGGCCGTTGACCAGGCCCGCGAGCCCGCCGACCACCGGCCCCACCATGATGACCACCGCCCACGGCCAGCCGTCGGCATTGGCGAGCGCCAGCGACATCATGGCCAGCGCCATTACCGAGCCGACCGAGAGGTCGATGCCGGCGGTGAGGATCACCACGAACATGCCGATCGACAGGAGCGCGTTGTTGGCGATCTGCTTGAGGATGTTGGTGAGGTTGGCGAAGGTCAGGAAATATTCGGGCTGCAACGCATAGAGGAACGCCATCATCAGCACGACGACGCCGATGATGCCGAAGCGCTCGACGAAGCGTCCGACCGCCTGCCTTCGCGCGGTCATCTCGGCCCGATCGGTCATCAATGCACCCGGTCGTGGGCGAGGGAATCGGTGTGCCCGCGCGTGCCCATGATCCAGCCGATCACCTCGTTCCGCGTGGTGTCCGCAAGCGTGGCGTCGGCGAAGTTCCGGCCATGGAACAGCGCCATCACCCGGTCGCAGACATAGAAGATGTCGTCCATGCGGTGGCTGATCAGGATGACGCTGACGCCGTGCTCCTTGAGCCCCTTGATCAGGTCGAGCACCTTGCCGACTTCCTTGACCGCGAGCGCCGCCGTCGGTTCGTCCATGATGACGATGCGGGCGTCGAAGGCGGTGGCGCGGGCGATGGCGACCGCCTGCTGCTGGCCGCCGGAGAGTTCCTCGACGTTCTGGTCGACGCTCTTGACGTGGATCTTGAGCCGGTCGAGGTGATCCTTGGCCATGGTCCGGCTCTTCCGGCGGTCGACCACGGTCATGCCCAGCAGTCTCGGCCCCGGCTCGCGGCCGAGATAGATGTTCTCGTAGATCGGCAGGTTCCCGGCGAGCGCAAGGTCCTGGTAGACCATCTCGATGCCGACCTCGCGGGCGTCGCGCGGGCTCGTGAACCGGACCGGCCGCCCGTCGAAGACGATCTCGCCCTCGCTCGGTGCATGGAGGCCGGAGAGAATCTTCATCAGCGTCGATTTGCCGGCGCCGTTGTCGCCGACAACGCCCAGCACCTCGCCGCGGGCGAGATGGAAGTTGACGCGATCGAGCGCGGTGATCGCGCCGAAGAACTTTGAGATGTTGCGGGCTTCCAAAAGCGGCCGCTCGCGACCTGCGTCGGCAGGTGGCTCCACGACGTTCCTCCCTCACGGCACAGACCGGAATGCCTGCGCCCAATTTTCTTATTTGCAGAATTTTTATTCCACTCACTTGAAGAGTGTCAAGCTTCGGTTGGGTGAGCTTCTGACCGCTATTCTGGGCCATTGTCGTGC
>JALHRF010000140.1 GCA_022841545.1 Bauldia sp.
TCGTCCGCGACTACGAGCAACTCACCGCCGTTGCCGAAACCCTCATCACAATCGCCGCCACCGCGACACTCATCAGGCGATGGCCATGAAGCCATCGCCCCTTCTCAAACACGCTCTGAACGCGGACGAGTGCTTTGGAACTTTGTGCATGCGCGCGTGGATCAAACAATGATCTAAGTCCCCGGACTACTCGATAATCGCAATCCGAAACTTGTAGAGCGCCGCATATAGTTTGGATTGTACCGCGCATTCTGCGGAAGTCAAGTTTGCCAATGCCGGCAGATCGACCCACAACTTTGAATTCCGTCCATGGCACTCGGAGTTCGACACTCGGGCGCCGCCGAGGCGATGTGCGCGCGGACCCTACCGCCTTCAAAGCGTGAGGCTGTGCGTCATAGGTCTCGTCACACGCGCCGCCTCATGCGAGAAAACCCCGCATGAGCTCTGACACCACCCTTCCCGAACGCGAGTCGATGCCGTTCGACGTCGTCATCGTCGGCGCCGGTCCCGCCGGCCTTGCCGCCGCGATCCGCCTCAAGCAGCGCGATCCCGCCATCTCCGTCGCCGTCCTGGAGAAGGGCTCCGAGGTCGGGGCGCATATCCTGTCCGGCGCGGTCATCGACCCCGTCGGCCTCGACGCGCTGATCCCGGACTGGCGGGAGCGGGGCGCGCCGGTGCATCAGGCCGTCACCGCCGATCATTTCCTCTGGCTCGGGCCGGAAGGGTCGCTGCGTCTGCCGAACTTCCTCATGCCGCCGCTGATGTCCAACCACGGCAACTACATCATCTCGCTGGGCGACCTCTGCCGCTGGCTGGGTGAGCAGGCGGAGGCGCTCGGCGTCGAGGTCTTCCCCGGCTTCGCCGCCGTCGAGACCCTGCATGACGCGGCCGGCGCCGTCACCGGCGTCGCCACCGGCGACATGGGGATCGGCAAGGACGGGAAGCCGAAGCCGGGCTTCCAGCGCGGCATGGCGCTCGAGGCGAAGTACACGCTCATCGCCGAGGGCGCCCGCGGCTCGCTCGCCAAGGGCCTGATCGCGCGCTACGGCCTCGCCCGCGAGCCGCAGAAATACGGCCTCGGCATCAAGGAGCTGTGGCAGGTCGAGCCGTCGAAGCACCGCCCCGGCCTGGTCCAGCACAGTTTCGGCTGGCCGCTCGACAACCGCACCGGCGGCGGTTCCTTCCTCTATCACTATGACGAGAATCTCGTTTCCGTCGGCTTCGTCGTCCACCTCAACTATCGCAACCCGCACCTCTCGCCGTTCGGCGAGTTCCAGCGCTTCAAGACCCATCCGCTGGTCGCGCCGCTCCTCGAAGGCGGCCGCCGCCTCTCCTACGGCGCCCGCGCCATCACCGAAGGCGGCTGGCAGTCGGTGCCGAAGCTCGTCTTCCCCGGGGGCGCGCTGGTCGGCTGCGCCGCCGGCTTCGTCAACGTCCCGCGCATCAAGGGCAGCCACAACGCGATCCTGTCCGGAATCCTCGCCGCCGACTGTGCGGCCGATGCACTCGCCGTGGGCCGGGCGCATGACGAGCTGGGCGGCTATGAGGACGCGTGGCGCGGCTCCGTGATCGGCCGTGATCTCCACCGTGTGCGCAACGTGAAACCGCTGTGGTCGAAGCTGGGCACCGTCCTCGGCATCGCCGCCGGCGGCCTCGACATGTGGCTGAATACGCTTCGGATATCCCCGTTCACCCTCCGCCACGGCAAGCCCGACCACGCGGCCTTGCTGCCGTCCGCCCAGTCGAAGCCGATCAACTATCCCCGCCCCGACGGCGCCCGCACCTTCGACCGCCTCTCCTCCGTATTTCTGTCGGGAACCCTCCACGAAGAGGACCAGCCCCCCCATCTCCAGGTCCGCGACTTATCCCTCCAGAAGTCGTCCGAACACGACGTCTATGGCGGCCCCTCCGGGCTCTACTGCCCGGCCGCAGTCTACGAATGGGTGGGGGAGGGCGCCGAACTCCGCTACCAGATCAACGCCGCCAACTGCGTCCACTGCAAGACCTGCGACATCAAGGACCCCAACCAGAACATCAACTGGGTCCCGCCCGAAGGCGGCGGTGGTCCGAGCTATCGCGGGATGTAACCGGAGTGCTCCGCGTGACCCACTATATCGCCTTGATCCATAAAGAGCCGGGTAGCGTCTACGGCGTGTCTTTCCCGGATGTCCCGGGTGTGACAACCGCTGCCGACAGCATCGACGAAGCGATGGAGCGCGCCGGCGAGGTGCTCGCCTTCGCCGCCGAGGATTGGCGCGACCTCATGCACGAGGATTTTCCCGCCCCGCGGACGATCGATGAACTCCGCAACGACCCGACGCTGGCCGAGGATCTGGCCGACGCAATTGTCGCAGCCGTCCCGGTGAAGGCGCTGGCGGAGGCTGCGTAGCGCCGGTCGTTGGGAATATCCATCTCAATCGTAGACGTCCCGGCGGTTCCCGACCGTCACGACGAGCACGAGGAGGCGCCGGTCCTCGATCTTCGCGACGATGCGACAGTCGCCGACCCGGTAGCGCCACAGGCCCTTGAGGTCGCCGAGCAGCGCTTTTCCAAAGCGCCTGGGATCCTCTGAGGTCGCAATCCGCTCTCGGAGATAGCGAAGAATCAGGCTTCGCGCCGGTTCGCCGAGCTTCCGCAGGTCGCGCGCCGCGTCGCGATCGAACTCGATGCGCCGGACCGGCGGAGACACGGCTCAGGCGCTGCCGCGGGCTTCGGCTTCGAGGTCGTCCAGCGGGATGGTCGGTCCGCCGCGCTCCAGACGCCGCGTCGCCAGGTGATAGTCTTCGAGGTCTTCGATGTGGCGGAGGATCGCCTCTCTGGCGTAAAAGCTCTTGGTACGACCCGTCTTCTTCGCCAAAATGTCGAGGCGCTTCTCGATCTCCGGCGGCAATCTCAGGGCCAGCATGACGCGATCTCCATTTTGCTATACATATATAGCAGTCCGCCCGGCGCTCCGCCATATGACCCGCTTCTCCCCAGGCTGTGCCATTTCATGACCGAAACCCCCACCTCCATCGATGCCGCGCTCGACATGCTCCGGTCCGGCGGCTATGTCGCCGACCGCGCCCTGGCGACGGTCCTGTTCCTCTCGCTCCGCATGGGCAGGCCGCTCTTCCTCGAGGGCGAGGCCGGCGTCGGCAAGACCGAGATCGCCAAGGTGCTCGCGAGCCAGCTCGGCCGGAAGCTGATCCGGCTCCAGTGCTACGAGGGGCTCGATGCGGCGAGCGCCGTCTACGAATGGAACTACGCCGCGCAGATGATCGAGATCCGCGCTGCTGAAGCCGCCGGCGATGCAGACCGCGCGACGCTGGTCTCCGACGTCTTCGCCGAGCGCTTCCTGGTCCGTCGTCCGCTCCTCCAGGCGCTCGATCCCGATCCCGCCGGCGCCCCGGTGCTCCTCATCGACGAGCTTGACCGCGCCGACGAGGCCTTCGAGGCCTATCTCCTCGAGATCCTCGCCGACAACCAGGTGACGATCCCCGAGCTCGGCACGATCCGCGCCGCCGCGCCGCCGATCGTCATCGTCACCACCAACCGCACCCGCGAGATCCACGATGCGCTGAAGCGGCGCTGCCTCTACCACTGGATCGACTATCCCGATTTCGCCCGCGAGCTCGAGATCGTCCGCACCCGCGTCCCCGGCGCCGGCGAGCGGCTGTCGGGAGAGGTGGTCGCCTTCGTCCAGCGGCTCCGGCGCGAGGGCCTGTTCAAGAACCCCGGCGTCGCCGAGACGCTCGACTGGGCCACCGCGCTCGCTGCCCTCGACAAGCAGGTGCTCGACCCGCAGACGGTGGTCGACACGCTCGGTGTGCTCCTCAAGTACCAGGACGACATCGTCCGCATCGATCCGGCCCGCGCCGACCGGCTGATCGCGGAGGCGCGGGCGGAAGCCGCGGCATGAGCGGCGCGCTCCCCGACCAGGTGGTGAAGTTCGCCCGGGCGCTTCGCCGGGCCGGCATTCCCGTCGGCCCAGCCGCGGTGGTCGATGCGCTCCGGGCGGTGGAGGTCACCGGCATCGACCGGCGCGACGATTTCTACTGGGCGCTCCACGCCATACTCGTCACCCGGCGCGACCAGCATGTCGTCTTCGACGAAGTCTTCCGCATGTTCTGGCGGCCGCCGCTCCGCGACCAGATGCCGGTCCACGATGCCGATGCCGCCGAGGGCATGCGGAAGCAAGCCGCGGCGCAGCGGCGCGCGGCCGAGGCGGTGTTCGAGGACCTCGGCAAGGGCGAGCTGCCGCCCAGGCCCGACATCGAGATCGACGCGCGCCTCTCGGCCTCGGAGAACGAGGCCCTGAAGCGGCGCGACTTCGCGCAGATGACCGCCGCCGAGATCGCCGAGGCGGTGCGCCAGGTCGACCGGCTGGTGATGCCCGACGAACGCGTCGCCACCCGCCGCATGCGATCCTCGCCACCGCCGGGGCGGATCGACGCGCGCCAGACGCTCCGCGCCAGCCTCCGCACCGGCGGCGACCTGATTCTCCTGCGCTACCGCCGGCGCCAGCAGCACCGGCCGCCGATCGTGGTGCTCTGCGACATCTCCGGCTCGATGAGCGCCTATACCCGCATCCTCCTCCACTTCTTCCACGCGCTCGGCCGCGAGCGGAAGGTGACGACGTTCCTGTTCGGCACGCGCCTCACCAACGTCACCCGCCAGCTCCGCTACCGCGACATCGACGAGGCGCTCGCCGCCACCTCCGGCGCGGTCGCCGACTGGTCGGGCGGGACGCGGATCGGCGCCGCGCTCGACGCCTTCAACCGGCTGTGGTCGCGGCGCGTCCTGGGGCAGGGGGCGATCGTCCTCCTCATCACCGACGGGCTCGAGCGCGACGGCGTCGAGGATCTCGGCGGCGCGATGGACCGCCTGCACCGCTCGTCGCGCCGCCTGATCTGGCTCAACCCGCTCCTTGGCTACGAAGGCTTCGAGGCCAAGGCGAGCGGCATCCGCACCATGCTCCCCCACGTCGACGAGGTGCGCACCATCCACTCGCTCGAGTCGGTCGCCGACCTCTGCCGCGCCCTCGCCGGCGAAGGCCGCGACGCCGCCGACCCGCGGCGCTGGCTGGCGGCGGCGTGAGGTCTGAAACAGCCTCTTGCCAATTTGGTTTCGAGATTTTTTTGGGGACCCGTTACAGAAGTTATGTGCCAGACGAGGAGCACCGAGCCCTCTCCCGGTGACTCATGGGTAAAGCTGATGGCCAAGTCTGAATCGTTTAGGTTTGCGATCGCAGACAACAAAGTCAGGTCGGAGTGCTGGTCGGTCTTCGCTAACAAAAGTGACGTCTACCTAACGGCGAGCGCCTACAAGCGCACGCTCAAGGTCAGCCTGCACGGAAGCGGCGTTTGTCAGATTGCTCTTCTAGAGGATTCTACGCAGACCACGTAGCGGGGAAGTTTGACGATCTGAAATCCCGATCAATATTGCGATGGAAGCGCCTTCCGACCCCCGAGGGGCGGGGGCAGGTCGCTGCTTCCATCCTGTTTGCGGCCTACGAGTTCTGGCCCGAGCAGGAGGCAGTACCGTCCACCAAAACTTTCGCAGCGCTGGCACCTCCGCCGAACATGCACGGGCGAATGGTGGACGTCGTCTTCAGCCGTGAGGATCCAAATTGGATCGCCCGAATGGGGAGGTGGACTGATGAACTACTCTTCTCGGCCCAGCTTCCCGACGGGGATTTCGTTTGTGTCATGCAGCAGCTTCAGCCCCTACCTCAGAATTTCTTTGATTTCGCACCCTTGACGAGCCGGTATTGTGTAAGTCTAGGGAGCGACTATGATGTGGGCGACGCGCAGGGCATATCCACTTTCGACTGTGCACAACTTTACGAGGGGCACGGCTGCATTCGTTCTCTCCATAATATGCGGCTGATTAAAATTCCGATTGCGAACGAGCGAGCGTAGGGCGGGTCTGCGAAACGGGATTTGCGCGTATCCAAGGGGCGGAATACGCTTCGCTCCTCCGCCCCACGCCACTCCAGCTGTGCTATTCTCTCTGCATGACCAAGGTTGAGGACATCGAGAAGGCCGTGTCCGGGCTCGCCCCCGAGGAACTGACCCGTTTCCGGGCGTGGTTCGAGGCTTTCGACGCGGAGCGGTTCGATGTGAAGATCGAACGCGACACCGCGGCCGGCCAGCTCGACCGCTTGGCCGGCGAAGCGCTGGCCGACCTCCGAGGCGGCCGCGCCCGGCCCTTGTGAAGCACTTCGCCAGCCACAGGTTCTGGGACGCTTACGACGCGCTCCCCGCCTCGGTGCGCGCCCTCGCCGACCAGTCGTTCGAGCTTCTCAAGCGCGATCCGCGTCATCCCTCCCTTCGTCTCAAGAAGGTCGGACGCCTCTGGTCGGCGCGCGTCGGCCTCCGCTACCGCACGCTCGCCGTCGAAGCGGAGGAAGGGCTCGTCTGGTTCTGGATCGGCTCCCACGCTGATTACGACCGCCTGATCGATCAAGCGTAAGGAGAAACCGCCCCGACTTGTCCCCGACCTCGCGACGGATTTCCGCGCTGAATCGCGAGCCTTATCCCCGTCGGCGAATCCTGCCGTATGATGCGCCATCCTCGCTCGACGAAGGGGCGTCTACCGGTGACGGCCAGTTGATGGAGCGAGGGTGCGGCGCCCGCGGCGGCCACGGAAGTGGCACCGGGGATGTGCGTTGCCGGTCCCGGCCGCATCCCACGGAGAGGACGACGGTCCGAACGTCCCGGGGAGCCCTGAGAAGTCCGCCCACCGCCACTACGAGCGGTCGCCACGATGGATGGCTCAAGGGCGGGGCGCCGATGCCGGCGGGCGATGAGCCCGAAGGCGGCGGCGAGGCCGGGTACGGGCAAGTGCGCCGTGCCCCACGCCGTTCCCCGTTACCGGAAGCGCGGAGCTCGGGGTCGAAAAAACGCCGCGGCGGGCGCTCCGACGAGCGCCGTCATTAGACTACGGAGTGGCGTTCGCCGAGCGCCCGCCATCCCCTTCGCTGCGGCGAAGGACAACGAAACGGGAGCGCATCAACCCGACCGCGATCGCGGCGCGGGAAGGAGGGAGCATGTTTGGACCTACTGCAGACGAGTACCCCCTCTCCGTCATTCCGGCGAAAGCCGGAATCCATCGAAAGCAAATCCATTTGGGTTGAACCGTCGATGCCGGCCGCAAAGGCATTCACAACGCCTGTCGGAGGGCGTTTCGGTACGCGCGGCACGGTCATCGATGGACCCCGGCGGGAGTTGACCCCCGACCCGATCGGGGGCCGGGGTGACGGAGACGTTGGCGTGGCTTTGCCGCTCTGTCCCCGCGCCACCCGAGACCAACGCCGCGCGGAAAGAGCCCCTTTGGAGTTTGCCGCCGCATCGTTATATTCAGCCGGACAGATCGATGCCGACGAGGAACGCCATGGACACCGCGCTCGCCCCCAATCTCGATGTGCTCGCCACCGCCGAGGCCTGGAAGAAGGCCGGGCGTGACGTGGCGATCGCCACCGTGGTGGAGACCTGGGGCTCGGCGCCGCGGCCGGTCGGCAGCCATCTCGTGGTCGATGCGGAGGGCAATTTCGAGGGCTCGGTGTCGGGCGGCTGCGTCGAGGGCGCGGTGGTCTCCGAAGCCATCGACGTGATCGGCGACGGCAAGCCGAAGATGCTCGAGTTCGGCGTCGCCGACGAGACCGCCTGGCGCGTCGGCCTCTCCTGCGGCGGCCGCATCCGGGTCTATGTCGAAAAGCTGGATTAGAAGGATTTCGGGAGACCTGCCTGCTTCATGATGGCATTTGCAGAATGACGCGACTTGATCTTGCCATCGACGACGAACGAACGTCGGCTGATCGGGCTGTACCAGAGTTCGTGGTCCCCTTTGGCCGGGCGCTTGAAGACGCAGCCGGCATCGCGAAGCCGTCGCCTGACCTCGGCGCCGAAATCGCCGACCATCAGGCGGCGGCAATGGACATGCGCTGCCGGGCGACGATCTCGATCGGCAGCGGCCAATCACGAAGCGTGGCCGGATCGTTTTCGGCGAGAAGCTCGGGCACGATGTCGGCGAGCTTCAACCGGAGTTCGTCCAGCGTGTCCGCCTCGGTCACCAGGCCGGGAATGTCGTCACTGGTGGCGACCCAGACCGACGCTTCATCATCCCACAACGCTTCGACAATGAGAGCCATGTGGCTACCTCCAGGAAGCGTCGAAGATAGGACACGCGTGGCAGCCGAACAACCGGCCATCGCCAAGCGCAGGGAGCGCCTTGGCAACGTCAAGGCTGGCGCTCCGATGAAAACGATTCACAGCCAGGGCGGACCCGCATGAAGCTCGACCTGCTCCGCCGGCTCAATGCGGCGCGCGACCAGCGCCTCGCGACGATCCTTGTCACCGACCCCGCGACGGGCGAGGCCCGCCTCGTCGTCGAGGCCGAGGGCTATGCCGACGACCCGCTCCGCGACGAACTTGCGGCGCGGTTCCGTTCGGGCAGCTCGGGCATGGTGGAGGTCGACGGCCGCAGTCTGTTCCTCACCGTCGAATTGCCGCCGCCGCGGCTGGTGCTGATCGGCGCCGTCCACATCAGCCAGGCGCTGGCGCCGATGGCGAGGATCGCCGGCTTCGACGTGACGATCATCGATCCGCGCACGGCCTTCGCCACGCCGGAGCGCTTTCCCGACGTGCGCCTGCTCGCGGAATGGCCGGCCGATGCGATCCCGAAGATCGGCTTCGACGCCTTCACCGCCGTTGCGGCGCTGACCCACGATCCCAAGATCGACGACACGGCGCTGCTCGCGGCGCTTCAGGCGGGATGCTTCTACATCGGCGCGCTCGGCAGCCGGAAGACCCACGCCCGCCGCGTCGAACGGCTCATGGCCGCCGGCGCGAGCGAAGCGTCGCTCGCCACGATCCACGCACCGATAGGGGTCCGGATCGGCGCGCAGTCGCCGGCCGAGATCGCGGTAGCGATCCTCGCCGAGGTGATCGCCGCGCTTCGGAGCCGCGGCGCGAAGGCGCAAGAGGCGGCGGCGTGAAGTTCGGTCCGGTGCCGGTCGCCGAAGCGGAAGGCGCGATCCTCGCCCACTCCGTCCGCCATGCCGGAGGCGTCCTCCGGAAGGGGACGGTGCTCGACACCGACACCATTGCGGCGCTCGGTGAGTCCGGCGTCGCCGAGGTCATCGCGGCGCGGCTTGACTCTGCGGACGTGCACGAGGATGAGGCGGCCGTCCGTCTCGCCAGGGCGCTGGCCGGAGACGGCGTCCACGTCGAGCCGCCGTTTACCGGGCGCTCGAACCTCCATGCGGAGGCAGCCGGCGTCCTGGTCGTCGACCGGGGGAAGATCGACCGCCTCAATCGCATCGATCCGGCGATCACGATCGCCACACTCGCGGAGTTTGCGGCCGTCGAAGCCGGGCGAATGATTGCGACGGTGAAGATCATCCCCTTCGCCGTCGATGGGGCGAGCCTTGTCGCGGCGGAGGGATCTGCCGGGGATGCGCTCCGAGTCGCGCCGTTTCGGCCGCACAAGGTCGGCTTGGTGGCGACGACGCTGCCGTCGCTGAAGCCGTCGGTCCTGGACAAGACGCGGCGGCTGCTCGAGGAGCGCCTGTCGATCGCGAGTGCCCGCGTCGTCCGGGAGATAC
This sequence comes from Bauldia sp., assembly GCA_022841545.1. Taxonomy (GTDB): domain Bacteria; phylum Pseudomonadota; class Alphaproteobacteria; order Rhizobiales; family Kaistiaceae; genus Bauldia. The sequence continues at coordinate 9,590 of JALHRF010000140.1, forward strand.
GCGTTGCCCATGAGACCCGGCCGGTGGCTGAGGCGCTCGCCATGCTCAAGGCCGAGGGCTCCGACCTCATCGTCGTCTTCGGCGCCTCGGCCACGGTCGATGAAGGCGACGTCGTGCCGGCGGGAATCGTCGCGGCCGGCGGCCGGGTGGTGCATTTCGGCATGCCGGTCGATCCCGGCAATCTTCTCGTCCTCGGTGACCTCGGCGGCGTGCCGGTGATCGGCGCGCCGGGCTGTGCGCGAAGCCCGAAGGAGAACGGCTTCGACTGGGTGCTCCACCGCCTGCTCGCGGGCTTGCCGGTGACTCCGGAGGACGTCACCGCGCTCGGCGTCGGCGGGCTGCTCATGGAGATCGTCTCCCGGCCGCAGCCCCGCGAGGGCGGCGATGCCGCTGTCGAGGAGAACGGGCCGCCGCCGCGGGTTGCCGCGATCGTGCTCGCGGCCGGGCAGGGGCGGCGGATGGGCGGCCCCAACAAGCTCGCCGCGACGATCCGCGGACGGTCGCTGGCACGGATCGCCGCCGAGGCGGCGGTCGCGAGCCGGGCGGACCCGGTCGTGGTGGTCACCGGCCACGAGCCCACCCTGGTGCAGGGCGCGCTGGACGGCCTCGACGTTCGGATCATCCACAATCCCGACTATGCCGACGGCCTCTCGACCTCGCTCCGGCGTGGCATCGCCGCGCTGCCCGAGAACATCGATGGTGCCGTCGTGCTCCTCGCCGACATGCCTGGGGTCGACGCCGACGTCGTCGACCGGCTGATCGCCGCGTTCGGTCCGGCCGGCGGCACGCTCATCGTCGTCCCGACCTTCGAGGGCAAGCGCGGCAACCCGGTGCTGTGGTCGCGGCGGCTTTTTGCCGAGCTGTCGACCGTCGCCGGCGACACCGGCGGTCGTCACCTGATCGGCGCCAATGCCGACGCCGTCGCCGAAGTCGAGATCGGCCCGGCGGTCGCCCTCGACGTGGACACGCCGGAGGCACTTGCTGCCGCCGGGGGCGAGATTGCGGGCTGACGCCCTGTCAGCACTCGTCGATAGTGGCTGCTAATACATTGATTTCACGTATTTTTTGGCGTTTGATGGGTTGATTTTCCTCCGGCTGCGGGGGAACCTCGTGTGTCGGCTCGCCGTTTGCATGGAGCATCGGGCGGGTCAACACAGGGGAAGAGAAAGGCCATGCCAGGAATCGATCTCGACCGGAAATGGGATGCCTACGGTCTGACCACGGCGCATATCCTCTACGGTATGCCCGACCACCCCTCCCTCCTCCAGAGCTATGTCTGGCAGGACTATGATCTCGCCCCGGAGTTTCCCGAACTCCGCCGGTTCCTCGACTTCTGGCAACGCGAACTGGAAGGGCCGCTCCGCTCGGTGACGGTGGCGCACAAGCTTCTGATCCGGAGCGGCGAGTACCGCGCGGTGGCCACGGAACTCCGGCTGCATTGACAGCCCGCCGCCCGCGTGGTCGCTGAGGCCCGTTGGCCGGAGGCGTCCATGCGGCGGATGATCATTGCGTTCCACCGGGTGACGATCACCGTCGCCCTCCGCGACACGCCGACCGCGGATGCGCTTTGGGATGCGCTGCCCTTCGAGGCGGATGCCCGCACCTGGGGCGACGAGGTCTATTTCGATACGCCCGTCTCGGCGAAGCGCGAGGCGGATGCCCGCGCAATCATGCAAGCCGGCGAGATCGCCTTCTGGACCGACGGCGACGCGATCGCCATCGGTTTCGGGCCGACGCCGGTCAGCCGCGGCGACGAAATCCGGCTCGCGAGCCCGGCCAACATCTTCGCTACCACCGACGACGACGTGACGGCGCTCAAGGCCGTCCGCGCCGGGGAGCGGGTGCGGGTGACGCGCGCCGAAGGCGCGTAGCGGGAACGTCAGGCCGGTTCAGGATCCGGCGGCTCACTCCAGAATCTTCGCCGGTGTGGGATTCCTCACATCGCAAGTCTCCCGAAAATTGCAGTCTGGACGGAGTTCTCGTCCATGCCTGGCTTGAGGGAGCGGCGCGATGAAGCGACTCGTCCTAATGCTCGATGGGACCTGGAACACCGACGGCGACGGCGAGCGACTGACCAATATCATTCGTCTCAGGGAGATGCTCGAGGCCGCGGGCAGGATCAAACCCGACGCGGCCAATCCGGCGTCGGCGATCGAGCAGCGGCTCTATTACGACGAGGGCGTGGGAGCCGCAAGCGGCGAGCGGTTCAGGGGGGGCCTGTTCGGCTTCGGGCTGAGCGAGAACGTGAAGCAGGCGTACCGCTTCCTCTCCCAGTTCTATTCCGGCGGGGACGGCGCCGATCCCGACGAGATTTACATCTTCGGGTTCTCGCGCGGGGCCTACACGGCGAGGAGCGTCGCCGGCTTCGTCGCGGCGAGCGGTCTCCTCGCGGCGAGAACTGCGATCTCGACAACTTCACGCTCGCCTGGAACTACTACCGGACGCCGACGCGGGACCGGCTCCCGGCCGAGAAGGCCGTCCTCGAGAGGCTCTGCACGCCGAACGTCAGGGTCCACTTCCTCGGCGTCTTCGACACCGTCGGCGCGCTCGGCGTCCCGGTGCGCGGTCCGCTCAGCAGCCTCGGCGGGTCGCGGTTCAGGTTCCACGACACCAAGCTCGGCAGCAGCATCGACTACGCCTTCCAGGCGCTGTCGCTCGACGAGCATCGCGGCCCGTTCGTCCCCTCGCTCTGGACGCTGCCCGATCACAACCACAACCTCATGGTGGAGCAGGTCTGGTTCCCCGGCGTCCATAGCGACGTTGGCGGCGGCTATCCCGGCGTCTCCGACGCTTCCGGCATCGTGGCGTCGGACGCCGCGCTCCACTGGATGCTGAATCGGCTCGCGCTGACCGGGTTGAGGTTCGACTATGCGCCGCTCCCCGAGCCGAGACCGGCGATCACGGAACTGCATGACAGCCTCGGATGGTACATGCTGAGCCGGCAGCGGCCGATGTACCGCCTGGTGCAGCGGACACGGTTCCCGACGGCGAAGCGGTTCTTCGAGGTGAGCAACCCGGCAAGGCCGATGAACGAGAAGGTCCACGCCTGCGCCCTGCACCTGTTCGGAAACCCGGTCACGATCAGCGGGCGCGAGACGACCTATCGGCCGCTCAATCTCGAAGCGGCGTTTCCCGGGATCGCGTCCGGCGCGCTGCCGGTCGTGGGGTTCGACGGAGCGGAATTGCCGGTCGACGAGGCGAAGGCGATGGTCGCCCGGGCGCAGAGCCGGGCGAGCAGCCGCCCGGTCTCCGTCCGGATTGGCGCGCGTCCCCTCGCCGAGACGGGGCGCTGATCATGAGGGTTTTCGATTCTCCGCTCCCGGCATATCCTTGAAATTGCACCCTGGGGCACTGCGCCCAAAGAGGGTGCCGGGGGAACGGGCGCATGAAACGGATCATCCTTTGTCTCGACGGAACTTGGAATAAGGCTACCGTCGGAAAGCCTCCCACCAACGTCGTACGGATCAGGGACGCGCTGATTGAGGGCAAGGCCGGAAGGTATGTCTCCCAGCGCGTCTACTATGACGAGGGCGTTGGCAGCGACGACTCCTTCCCGCTCGACGCCTGGCTGGGCGGCGCCTTTGGATTGGGCACCGGTCGCAATGTCCGGCAGGCGTATAAGTATATCTGCAAGCACTATGAGCCCGGCGACGAGATCTATCTCATGGGGTTCTCGCGTGGCGCCCACACCGCGCGGAGCGTCGCCGGAATGATCGGGGCCTGCGGACTGCTTCGGCCGGAGGCATGCACGTCCCAGGCGGAGAGTGCCGCGTGGGATTTCTACCGGCTGCCAAAGAAGGATCGCACACCTGGGGACGATCGGGCGATGCGCCGCTCTTGCTTTCCCGGCGTCAGGGTCAAGTGCGTGGCGGTCTTCGACACGGTCGGTGCGCTCGGCATTCCAAACGATCTTCTAAACTGGGTGGGACAGAGCAAATTCTCCTTTCATGACACCAGGCTTGGGCCGACCGTCGAGCACGCTTTCCACGCCCTCGCCATCGACGAGCATCGGGGAGCCTTTCAGGCGACGATGTGGGAGCGGCCGTTCAACGAAGGCGGCGAGGATTGCCCGAACGTGGAGCAAGCCTGGTTCGCGGGAGCCCACTCCGACATCGGCGGGGGCTATGATGACAGTGACCACGGCGAACTCGGCCGGATCACTCTCTGTTGGATGATCCGCCGGCTCCGCCGCCTCGGTGTCAGGTTCGACAGGGCGAAGCTCAAGCGCCTTCGGGAAGGTATAGAACTGCCAGTCGTCGAGAAAGGCGTCGTCCACGACCCATGGAGCTGGCCGTACCGACGGCTTGATGGAGGCAAACGGCGCCTTCGTCCGATAAACGGGCGCGATGTGAATGACTTGGAACTGGGAACACCGCAGCTCAGGTATGATCCAATCGCGGAGTTCATTCACTGCAGCGTGCTCGAGCGATGCCTGGTAAAGGCCGACTATCTGCCGCGCAATCTGAGCAAGGTCGCCTCCGACATCGGGGGCAAGGATCTTCCCGTGATCGACTGGAGCGGCAAGGTGATGCCCGCCGCGATCGTCCAGAAGAAGTATGCTGCGGTGATCGCGAAGCTCGAATCAGCGGCGAAATAGGGTCGATGCTGGCTAGGATCTGTCCTCAATTAGGGGATTCCCAAGCGGGCAGTTGAGTGATTCATGAGGGGTCAGCTTTGATTCGGGAGCTGACCGATGCGCCGCTATGCCCTTCGCGACGATCAATGGGA
>JALHRF010000141.1 GCA_022841545.1 Bauldia sp.
CCGACCCACAGCGAGCCGCCCTGCACCGTGCCGAGCACGGCCGAGCAGGCGCCGATGATCATCAGCCCCTCGAGGCCGAGATGCCAGATGCCGGCACGCTGGGCGAGCACGCCCGCGAGCGTCACGTAGATGAGCGGCGTGCCCGAGCGGAGGATGGCGACGAGCGCATCTTCCATCAGGCGGTGCTCCGTCGCGAGCGGAAAAGCCCGGCGAGGCGCTTCGGCCAGGCTCGGGCGGTGATGAACAGCGCGATGGCCGCGTTGATGATGTCGATCGCCGCTGCGGGCAGCCCGGCAAGCACCGGCAGGTAGAGCCCGGCGGCGGCGAGACCGCCGAAGAAGACCGCGACGAAGGCGGTGGCGAGCACCGACAGATTGGCGACCAGCGCGATCAGGATCGCGGTGAAGCCATGCGTCGGCAGCATGCCGGACGACAGCCGGCCGATCGGCCCCATCACCTCGATGGTGCCGGCGAGGCCGGCCAGCGCCCCGCCGATGACGAAGCCGGCCAACCCGAGCCGCGACAGCTTCGCGCCCTGCCACACCACCATGATCGGGTTCCGGCCGGCGAGGCTGGAGAGGACCCCGAAAGCGGTGCGGTTGACCAGCACCCACGCGCCGACGCCGACCAGGACGCAGATGACGATGATGGTCGGTGAAATCGAACTCGCCGCCGCGATGCGGTACGCCTCGCCGACCGGCCGGCTCGACGCCGCCTGTCCGGTGCCCGAGGGATCCTTGAGCGGGCCGGAGGTGACGTAGACCAGGAACAGCGCGGCAAGGAAATTGCCCATCAGCGTCGTGATCACCTCGTCGGTGCCCGACTTGACACGGAGCAGCCCCGGCCACAGCGCCCAGAGGCCGCCGCCGATGATGCCGGCGGCGAAGGTGAGCGGGATGACGACGACCGGTGGGTACCCGTTCAGGCCGTCGACGACGAAGGTCGCCGCGATCGCGCCCATGTAGAACTGGCCCTGCGCGCCGATATTGAAGAAGCCGCAGCGGAAGGAAATCACCACGCCGAGCGCGGTGAGGAACAGGGGCAAGGCCCAGCGGAGGCTGTTCTGCCAGGCACGGGCCGACAGGAACGCGCCCTCGGCGATGCTCTGGAACATGAGCGGCGCCGAATAGCCGGCGAGCTCGAAGATGATGCCGCAGAGGACGAGCCCGATCAGCACGTAGACCAGCGCGCGGAAGACCTGGCTGAGCGCGCCGCTCATCGTCCCGCTCCGGTCATCGCCGCGCCGACTTCGCCGAGATGGTAGGGCGGGCGGAACTCGCCGCTGATCCGCCCCGACAGCATGACGACGATGCGGTCGCTGATGTCGAACAGTTCGTCAAGGTCGGAGGAGATGAGCAGGATGCCGCAGCCGCGCGCCTTCGCCTCGCGGAGCGCGCGCCAGACGAAGGCGGTCGCACCGACGTCGAGCCCGCGCGTCGGCTGGGCGGCGATGATCAGCGTCGCCGTCTCGTCGATCTCGCGGGCGAGGATCACCTTCTGCGCGTTGCCGCCGGAGAGCGAGCCGGCCGGCTGGCTGGGCGACGAGAAGCGCACGTCCCATGACTTCAGCGAAGCGTCGCAGGCCTTGCGGAGCCGGGACGGGTTGATCAGCTTGAGCACGCCGCCGAGGAGAAGCGTTCGCGCCGCCCAGTTCTCCCAGAGCGGGCTGGACAGGCTGAGCCCCTCGCTGTTCCGCTCGAACGGGATGACCCGGAGCCCTGAGGCGCGCCGTTCGCTGAGCGGCCGCCGCGTCACCTCCACGCCGTCGAGCACGATGTCGCCGCCGGTCAGGTCGGCGAGGTGGGAGATGGCGCGGACGAGGGTCCGCTGGCCGTTGCCCTCGACGCCGGCGACGCCGACGATCTCGCCACGGGCGACGCTGAGGGCGATGTCGTGGAGCGCCGGCCCCTCGGGATCGACGCGGGTCGAGACGCCGCGGAGTTCGAGGATCGGCGCTGCCTTGATGGCCTCGGCGGCGGGTGCCGCCGCGACCGTCGTTCCGCCCTCCTCCGGGCCGCCTTCCTCCGCCGCGCCGACCAGCGCCTCGCGGTCGGCGCCGGAGAGCGTCAGCTCGAGCGTCGAGCCGATGATCGCCGAGGCGAGATGCGCGGCGTCGGTGTCGGCGGTGGCGACCGGGCCTTCGACCAGGCGACCGCCGCGGAGCACCGTCACCGTCTCGGCGATCGACAGCACCTCGCGGATCTTGTGGAGGATGAGGAGGATGGTGACGCCGCCCGCCTGCATCACCTTGAGCCGCTCGAACAGCTTGTCGATGCCCGAGGGCGACAGCACCGCGGTGGGCTCGTCGAGGATGAGGACCTTGGCGTCGGTGACCAGCGCGCGAGCGATCTCGACCGCCTGCTGGGTCTCGACCGGCAGGTCGCGGATCCGCTCGCGCGGGCTGACCTTGACGCCGAGCGCGTCAAGGTGCCGGGTCCAGCGCCGCTCCAGTTCCCGCCGGGTGAAGATGCCGCGCCCGCTTTCGGCGCCGAATTCCATCGCCTCGGCCACCGTGAAGGACGGCGGCAGGGCGAAACTCTGGTGGACGAGCTCGATGCCGGCCGCGCGCGCCGCGCCGACATTGCCGACCGGCACCTCCCGGCCGCCGATGACCAGGTTGCCCTTCACCGGCTGGACGATGCCGGCCGCGACCCGGGCGAAGGTGGTCTTGCCGGCGCCGTTCTGGCCAACGACGGCATGGATCATCCGCGGCGCGAAGCCGACCGAGACGTCGACCAGAGCCTTGACGTCCCCGTACGTGACGGAGACGCCCCGGCATTCGATCGCGTTGGGCTCGGACGACATCCGCGCCGCGGACTGTGAGGGATCAGAGCTCGGTGTTGAACGGCACCTTGAGCGCACCCGAGATGATGTCGGCCCGCGCCTTCTCGATCTCCGGCCACACTTCCTTCGCCTTGGCGACGAGGTCGGGCGGCCCCTGCTCCTGCCACACGGGCGAGAGCACGAAGTCGATCACGCCGGTGCCGAGGCCGGTCGAGAGGTGTCCTCCCTTGAAGTCGGGGCCGATCGCCTTCGACACCTCGTTGTAAAGCGACTGGCCGAAATCGAGGGCGACGAGCGCCGCGACCGTCTTCGGTCCGAGCGCGTACTGCGCCGGAGAAATCGCCGAGACCATGCGCCCCTCGCCCTCGTTGGCGGCCTGAATGATGCCGGTGTCGGTGGCGGCGGCGTCGGTCTGGATGTAGTCGATGCCGTCCTGGTACATCTGCGTCGCGATCTCGTGGCCCTTGGCCGGGTCCTGGAAGGAGCCGGCGAACGCGCCCGTCACGGAGATGTTCGGGCCGACCGCCGCGGCTGCCGCCTTCATCGCGTTGAGGTCGGCATTGAGCGGCGGCAGGCTGACGCCGCCGATATAGCCGATCTTGCCGGTCTTCGAGACCTTGGCCGCGAACAGGCCCGACAGGTAGCAGCCGAGGTAATAGTCGTAGGACACCGTCACCACGTTCGGCATCACCGGCTCGAAGGGGTCGCCGAAGATCTGGATGAACCGGGTGTCCGGGTAGCTCGGCGCCAGCGCCTTGATCGGCTCGGCAACCTCGTTGAAGGTGCCGGCGATGACCTTGGCGCCGGCGTCGGCCAGGCTCTGGTAGATCGACGGGAAGGTGGCCGAATCCTGCGCGTAGATGGTGCGGATCGGGAAGTTCTGCTCCTCCGACAGCTTCTTCAGCGCCGCGATCATCGAATCGATCGGGCCGTTGTCGCCGGCGGCCTGGGTGTGGATCAGCGCCACCAGCCCGCCGTCCTGGGCGGCGGCGATCCTCGACAGCGCCAGGCTGCCGGTCGCGCCGGCGATCGCAACGCCCGCCGACGTCTTGAGGAAGCTCCGGCGCGACAGGGCGCCGATTCCGGATTTCGTGCTCATCTCATTTCCCCTCGTTATGGAGCGTGCTGCTTTTCGCCCGCCCGCTGTCGTGACCCGACTGGTGAATGCTCATGCCGAACTGACTGGACGCCGAAAGAATGCGAATTCCATGCCGCGCCGGTGTAGCGCGGCGTGCTATCTGCGGCCGGCTCGACAGTCGACGATGGATTGGCTGGCCGGTGCGGTGCGGCGCATCGCAGGGCGGAGGCGGAAACGACATCGAGGAACGCAACGGACCGACCTCCGGGCTCGCGGCAAGCACCGACGATAGACGCAACTTGACCGGACGGTCAACTTTGCCGGATACGATGTTGACGTCCCGGTCAGCTTTCGCGAGCAGCATGGATCATCCGAGCGGTGGCGAGGAAGCCGTCGGCCGGAGGATCTTCACCTCCTGCGTCTCTATCGCACCCATCGCCCAGATTGCCTGGATATAGGCCTGCCACTCCGGATCGGCATTCATCGCCGCCCGCCGCTGGTCGCGGTCGTCGAGGCTGCCCCAGCCCCACAGAATGACGGTCTGATGGACATTGCCGAATTCGGTCGTGAACAGGCCGAGGAATTTGCCAAGGTGCCGCTTCTGGATCGGCAGGCCCTCGCCTTCGTATTTCTTCAGCCACGGCGCGAGCGTGCCTGGCCGGAACGTGTAGGTGCGATGCTCGATCAGCACGGGCATGGTCCTCTCTAGCCGCTGTGACGAAGGATCATGTCGGCGGCCTTCTCGCCGATCATGATGGTTGGCGCGTTGGTATTGCCGGAGGCGATCACCGGCATGATCGAGGCATCGGCGACCCTGAGGCCGGCGACGCCGCGGACGCGAAGCTCGTGGTCGACCACGGCATCATCGCCCGGCCCCATCTTGCAGGTGCCGACCGGGTGCAACGTTGTCCCACCCGCCTGCCTTAGCCATGCGGTGAGCGCCGCGTCATCGGCCTTGTCCGGCCCGGGCGCGACCTCCGGGCCGATGATGTCGGCAAAGGCCGGCTGGCGCATCACCTCGCGCAGCAGCTTCACTCCGGCGATGGTGGTGTCCTTGTCGAATTGCGTGCCGAGATAGTTGGCGAAGATCTTCGGCGGATCGCGTGGGTCGGCGGAGCGGAGCGTGATCCGCCCGCGGCTCTCGGGGTTGACCGGCCCGACGCGGATGGTGACGCCGTGGTTGTCGCCGACCCGCGCCGTCTTGCGGAATTTCGGCCAGTGGAGGTTCGCCGTCTTTTCCAGCGCCGGCATGAAATGCGCCTGGATGTCGGGCGCCACCAGCCCCGGCCGCGAGCGGAGGAACGCGCCGCCCTCGTAGGGGAAGGTGGTGGCGACGCCGGTGCCCAGGACCGCACCGGCGATGATCGACCGGGTCAGTCGGTCGACGCGGAGGTCCCGGTAGAGCGACACCGGCTCGGTGATCTCGTAGACCAGGCAGACGTCGACATGGTCCTGCAGGTTCCGTCCGACGCCGGGCACATGCTGCACGACATCGATGCCGTGCGTCCCGAGGTCGTCCGCGTCGCCGATCCCCGACAGCATCAGGATCTGCGGCGAGCCGATGGCGCCGGCGGCGAGCACAATCTCGCGCGCGGCACACGCACGATGGTGCGCGTCGCCACGGACATAGTCGACGGCGACGGCGCGGCCGTCCTCGATGACGAGGCGCGACGTCAGCGCGTGGGTGACGACGGTGAGGTTCGGGCGCCGCCGCACGGGCCGGAGGAACGCCCGTGACGTGCTGTGGCGCTTGCCGTGGCGGATCGTGAAATCGTAGCGGCCGAAGCCGTCCTGGTCCGCGCCGTTGAAGTCGTCGTTTCGGGCATGGCCCGCCTGAACCCCCGCCTCGACGAAGCGGTCGAACAGCGGGTTCTGACCGCGGGCGCGGCAGACCGAAAGCGGCCCGTCATCGCCGTGGAAGTCGTCGCGACGCTCGGCGTGGCGCTCAGACCTGCGGAAATAGGGCAGCACCTCGGCATAGGACCAGCCCGGGTTGCCCATCTGCGCCCAGCGGTCGTAGTCGGCGGCATTGCCGCGGACATAGATCATGCCGTTGATGGTCGAGCTGCCGCCGAGCGCCTTGCCGCGCGGCCAGTAGATGCGGCGGTTGTCGAGCTCCGGCTCCGGCTCGGTATCGTAGCGCCAGTTGTAGATGCCCGAATGCATCAGCTTGCCCATCAGCATCGGCAGGCGGACGAAGGGATGGCGGTCCTTGCCGCCGGCTTCCAGGAGCAGCACCGAGCGCGACGGGTCGCCCGAGAGCCGGTTGGCCAGCACGCAGCCGGCGGAACCGGCGCCGATCACGATGTAATCCCAGGTGTCGGCACGGGGCGCCACGGCGCTCACCACGAGACCGGCACGGCGCCCGTCGCGGCGAGCGCGCGGTTGCAGGCGACGAAGGGATTTTCCAGCGCCAGCACCGCTTCCGCGCGCGCCGGGTGCTCGCGGAGAATGCCGGCGACGTTGGTCTGTGCGGCGTCCTCGGTGATGCCGGCTTCGGCGAGGGCGTCGGCCGCCTGGCCGCCGAAGCCCAGGAACACCACGGGCGTGCCACGGGCCGCGACATGGCGGAGCACGGCGGTCACCACGGGGCGCCACAGCGGCAGATGGCCGTGCACCTGGTGTGCGTCGCCTTCCACGGCGAAGCGGCTCAGCGTGAAGGACGAATTGAGGAGGAGGACGCCCTGACGCACCCAGCGATCGGCGATCTCCGCCGCCGGCTCGAGGTCGATGCGGCCGGCCTCGATGTCGGCGATCAGCCGCTCCCAGTCGGCGGTCGAGCCGACATAGCCGGCGTCGCCGGTGCGGGCGGCGGCGATGAGCTGCATCCAGGTGCGGATGCTCTTCGAGAACATCTTCTCGAGTTCGCGCCAGCGCGCCACATTGCCGGCCTCGAAGGCGCGGCCGGTGGCGAAGGCGGCGCAGGGGTAGGGGTCCTGCCCGAGGATGACGACCCGGACATCCTCCGGCCGGATGTCGTCGAAGGCGTGGAAGATGTGGGCCCCTTTCGGCGCGCCGGGATAGGTCCGCTCGCGTCGCGCCGGGAACACCGGCTCCCACGCCTCGAGCACCAGGGCGGGATCGATGCGCTCATAGCCGGGCTCGGCGTCGCCGATCGCCGCGAGCCATGCCGGATCTAAATCCTCCCGCCACCCGTCGAGGATCTCGCGCATTGCCTGGTTGAGGGCGGTTGCCATGGCGAAGCGTTCCTCCCAATCGCCGGAGCATAGCCGGAACCTGACGGTAGCGTCAACTTTCGTCGAACCCCAACCTGACGCTTGCGTCCACTTTTCGGTTGAAAACGGTCGGCGGGTCGGCAACATTCCGCCGGCGCCCGGCGCCGGAGAGAAGTCCGCATGACCAAGCGACCGACCGCCAATCGCGGCGTCAGCGCCGATACCCGCATCGCCGCCCGCAACAAGCAGGCGATCCTCGCGGCGGCGATCGGCGTGTTCACCGAGAAGGGCTATGACGGGGCGAGCATCGCCGAGATCGCCAAGCGGTCCGGCCTGCCCAAGGCCAACGTCTACTATTACTTCGGCTCGAAGGAGACGATCTACCGCACCATCATCGGCGACCTGATCGGCGAGTGGGACCGCGCCCTCGACCAGCTCGATCCGGATCGCGAGCCGGCCGAGGCGATCGCCGGCTACATCCGGGCGAAGCTCGACTTCTCCCGGCGGCATGCCGCGCAGTCCCGGATGTTCGCCAACGAGGCGGTGCATGGCGGGCGCTTCATCACCCGCAAGGACCGCGCCCACATGCTGGCCGTGACGCTCGCCAAGGCGAAGGTGTTCGAGGCCTGGGCGGCCGCCGGCAAGATGGACCCGGTCGACCCCATCCACCTCTTCATCCTGCTCTGGGGAACCACGCAGTATTACGCGGATTTCGATGTCGTGGCGAAAAGCCACCTGCAGAAGGCGCGGCTCGGCGCCGACGACTTCGAGCGCGCCGCCGAGACCGTCACGGCGATCGTCCTCAAGGGCTGCGGCATCCTCCCCCCAGCGGCCGGCCGGCCGAGGCGCGAGCCCGTCACCCCAGCGCGGCGAGACGGTCGGCGAGCGCCTTGAGGCCCCAGTCGCGGGCGAGCGCAGCCCCTTCGGGCCAGGTCGGCTTCATGTCGGGGAGGGGCGGCAGGGGAGCGGCGGCATCCATGGTCGCGATGCGGAGATAGAGCCGGAGGTCTTCCGCCTGGGTCGTGAAACGTCCGTCGGCGAGCGCATCCTCGAGCGTCGCGTACTGGCTGAGCAGCGTCGCGGCGCCCTTCGGTCCCATGCCGCGCGCGCCCGGGATCTTGTCGGACGGGTCGCCGCGGAGTGCGATGAAGTCCGGCACCTGCGCCGGCTCGACGCCGTAGCGCTCGCGGACCTCCGCGGGCCCGATGCGGGCGACCTCGCCGGCGCGGAGCGGGTGGACGATGGTGGTGCGGTCGGAGGCGAGCTGGAAGGCGTCGCGGTCGCCGCTCGCGACGACGACGCTGCCGCCGCGCGCCTCCTCGGCCTTCACCGCGGCGGCGAGGAAATCGTCGGCCTCGTAGCCGGCGCCCCTGGCATTGGCGAAGCCGCAAGCCGCGACCAGGTCGGGCAGGCGGTCGAGCTGCTCGACGATGTCGCGCTCGAAGACACGGCCGCCCTGGTAGGGCGCGAAGAGCTTCTGCCGCCAGTTCGGCACCGACAGCGTGTCCCACGCGGCGAGCACGGCGCGCGGCCCTTCGGCCTGAAAGAAGCGGATCAGGTAATTGGCGAAGCCGACGATCGCCCCGCCGCCCTTGCCGTCGGCGCGGCGCACCGATTTCGGCACGGCGTGATAGGCGCGGTGGGCGAAGGAATCGCCGTCGATGACGAGGAGCGGCGCATCGCGCTTCGGTCCGGCCTTCTCCTTCGGCGAGGCCGATTTCACCGGCGTGGCCGTCGCGGTCGCCGACGCCGTCTTCCCGCCGCTCGCGCGGGTCGATGATGCTGCCTTCACCCGCGTCTCGCTCCAGTCCTTGGTCTCGCCCCCGACATAGGGCGCGTCGAGCCGCTTCGACACGATGCCGGCGAGGCCCATCGCCTTCACGCTTCGGAGCATCTCCCGCCCGTCGATCGGAAGGTGCTCGCTGTAGGCGACCGCCCCCGCGCCGGCCTCGTCGAGCAGCGCCTTCAGCACCCGCTTCCGCTCCGCAAGCGGCGCGTCGGTGAGGTCGAAGCCGTCGAGGTGGAGGAGATCGAAGGCGTAGTAGACGAGGCGGTCCTGCCGGCCGTCGGCGAGGTCGCGGGCGAGCGAGGCCGGGTCGCTCCGGCCCCCATCGTCCTGGACGATGACGATGCCGTCGAGCACGACGCGGTTGACCGGCAGGCGGCGCACGGCGTCGGCGATGCGGCCGAGGCGCTTCGTCGCCGCGTTGCCGGCCGCGTCATAGAGCGCGAGGCGCTTCGGCTCCGACTGGGCCTCGATCCGGAGCCCCTCGAACAGGATCTCGTGGACCCAATCTGCGCCGCGCGGCGGGGCCTTCGCAGCCCCGGGCCACATCGGCGCGACGAAGCCGGCGATCGGCGCAGGGCGCGCCCCGGGGAGCATGCGCGCAAGGAAGCGGGTCGTCGACCGCTTCTCCTCGGGGACCACCTTGAACCGTTCGCCTTTCGCCATTCGGTCTCCATGGCGTCCGCATCGAGGGACCCCGCAGGAGGTCGCTGGAACGCGCTTCGATGATTGCGGTCAGGCCTTCGCCCACTCGGAGCGAAGGAAGTCGTGGCCGAACTGGTACACCTCGTCGGTGTGCGGGAAGAAGTCGCGCCACACCCGCGTCGCCTCGGCGATGCCGGGCAGCGCGCGGCCGAAGGCCTCGATCACGTACCAGCCGTCATAGCCGTGGCCCTTGAGGGCCTTGAACACCTCGGGCCACGGTACATGGCCCTTGCCGGGCGTGCCGCGATCGTTCTCCGAGGTGTGGACGTGGATGATGTGCTCGATGTTCGGGGCGACGACGCCGACCGGGTCCTTCTCCTCGATATTGGTGTGGAAGGTGTCGTAGAGCAGCCCGTAATTCGGCTCGTTCACCCGCCGCACGATGTCGGCGGCGTCGGCGACGGTGTTGAGCGCATAGCACTCGAAGCGGTTGAGCGGCTCGACCCCCATCTTGATCCCCGCGCGGGCGGCATATTTCGCCGCGGCCTTGTGGACCTCGACGATGCCGGCCCGCTCTTCGGCCGTCGGCGGGTCGCCCGAGAAGATGCCGAGCGGCTGGTAGAACGGGCCGCAGAGCACCTCGCCGCCCGCCGCCTCGAGGCAGTCGAGCGCCCATTTCAGATGATCGAGGCCGGCAGCGCGAACCTTCGGGTCGCTGCTGGTGCAGTCATGCTCCTTGTCGGGAATGACGCAGACGGCCGTGGCGCGAAGGCCCTGGCTCTTCAGCTCGCGCCCGACATGGACATAGTCCTCTGGCCGACCGCCGAAGAGCGGCAGCTCGACGCCGTCATAGCCGGTCGCCTTAATCTTCTCGAAGAGCGGAAAGTGCTCCTCCGTGATCTGGCTCGCCCACAAGAGCAGATTGAACCCCAAAAGCATGTCGTTCCCCCCGTTTTTGAATGCTTGTCGTCGCGCATCCTTTCAGGTTTTTGCGGCTTCTGCCAAGGCCGGCGTCACCGGAATATCCATTAACGGCAACGCCTCGCCCCTCACCCGGAGCGCCCCGAACGCCGTTCGGCGCAATCCGACCTCTCCCAACGGGAGAGTTGGCCCGGTGGATTCCCGCCGCGTTCCAAACGGCGAAGTCTGTCCCACCAACAGCGCCGCGGTCTCACCTCTCCCATTGGGCCCATTGGGAGATGTCGAGGTGAGGGGCGAGACCTGTCAGGTGAAAGGCCAAGAGATATCGGCGGCTCAGCCGACCGGACCGAGCATCGGCGAAGCGCCAAGCGCCTGCAGCAGGCGGCGGGCGACCTTGCCGTTGGGCGTACGGGGAAGGGCCGCAACGAAGAAGATCTCGCGCGGCCGCTTGTAGGCGGCAAGGCCTTCGGCGCCCTGCGCCAGGATCGCCTTGGCTAGCGCCGCGTCGGCGGTGACCCCGGGTTTCGCCACCACCCATGCGCCGATGATGCGGACGCCGTCGCGCACCGCGTGCTCGGCGGCGGCGACCTCGGCCACCGCGGGGTGCCCGGCGAGCGCCGCCTCGACCTCGAGCGGCGAGACGCGGTAGCCGCCGGCGTTCATCACGTCGTCGGCGCGGCCATGGAACCAGACGTAGCCGTCGGCATCGAGGCCGACGAGATCGCTGGTCACGAACCAGTCGTCCCGGAAGACCGCCGCGTCCTCGTCCGGCCGGCGCCAGTAGCCGAGCATCAGCCCGGGATCGGAGCGGTGGACCGCGAGGAGCCCCGTCGCGCCGGAGGAAAGCGGCTCGGTGCCGTCATCGACAGGAAGCGCCGCGATGCGCCGGCCGTCCTGCGGCTTGCCCGGACTGCCGGGGCGCACCGCGAGGCCGGGACGGTTGGAGACGAAAGTCGAGCACTCGCTCATGCCGAAGGCCTCGTAGAGCGCGAGTCCGGTCGCCGCCTGCCAGTCGGCGAGGAGCGACGGCGGCAACGCCTCGCCGGCCACGAGGCCGTGCCTGAGCCGTCCCGTGCCGATGCGCACGATGTCGCCCTGCTTGAGGATCTGCCTGTAAACGCCGGGGACGGCGGCGAACAGCGTCGCGTTCGTGCCGGCGATCAGCTTCGCCCAGACGCCGGCGTCGCGCGACCCGGCGTAGAGCACGGCCGTGGCGCCGTTGGCCCAAGGGTCGGCCAGCCCGGCCGAGAGCGTGTAGCTCCAGTTGAAGGCGCCGGCATGGAGCATCACGTCGGCAGCAGTGATGCCTGACCAGCCGGCATAGGTCGGTCGCCGGCCCCAGGCGCTTCGGTGCGCGTGGAGCACGCCCTTCGGGCGGCGGCTGGTGCCCGAGGTGTAGATGAGGAAAGCGGGATCGTCGGCGGCCGTATCGGCATAGGCGGCGAGCGGGGAAGCCGCACGGATCGCGGCGATGCCGGCGGTTCCGAGCGCCCGGACATCCGCCGGCACGACCACTTCCGACCCGTCCGGCAGAGCGATCGCCGCGGGCTCGGCGTCGGCGATGAGGAAGCCGATTTCGGGGGGAGTGAGAAGCGAGGAGGCGGGAAGCGGCACGATCCCGGCCGCGAGAGCGCCGTAAAAGAGGAGGAGGTAGTCGGCAGTGTTGGGGAGCGCGATCACCAGCCGTTCGCCGGGCGCGATGCCGCACGCAAGCAGCCCGGCGGCGACCCGGCGCACTCCATCATCGAGTTCGGCGAAACTGAAGCGCTCGATGGTGTCAGGCGCATCGGCATCGTGGACGAGGATCAGCCCGGTCTTGTCCGGGTCGCGCGGGCCACCCGGGCCAAGACAGTAGCGCGCCATGTTGAAGCGCGGCGGGGGCGGGTCGGGTGTTTCATCCCGCATTGAAAGGACAGTGCGTGATGTCGGAGATTGGATCGGCCTCTAGCAATAGCCCCTCCCGTCACTCAGCCGAAAGCCGGAGGAGTCCATCGCCAAGCCCAGTCCGAGATCGCTCGCGTGAATCACCAACCTGTCATCCCCGCGAAAGCGGGGACCCGGTAACCACTGTCGAGTCCGAACGAATCTCGACATCGTTTACTGGATCCCCTTCCCTCGCGCCTTCCGGCGCTCGCCGGGGATGACAGGAAGGCGTTGGACTTGACGGGGGGTCCCCATTCCCAGTTCACCCCTCGCTCTTGTCGGCGTCGAGCCAGTCCGGAACGTGGTTGATCCCCTGCACCATCCAGCCGCCGTCGACGACCAGCGTCTGCCCGGTGATGTAGCTTGCCTTGTCGCTGGCGAGGTAGAGCACCGGGTCGGCGATCTCGCGCGGGTCCGCCAGCCGCTTCATCGGGACGCGCTCCAACTGCCACTCGGAGCGGATCGAGCCGTCCTTGATCCCCTGCTCGATCAGCTTCGTCCTGGTGAAGCCCGGCGCCACGGCATTGACGCGGATATTGGCGGTGGCGTTCTCGAGCGCGAGCGTGCGCGTCAGGCTGATGATGCCGGCCTTGGCGGCGCTATAGGGACCGCGGCCGGGGATGCCGAGGATGCCGGCCACCGAGGCGATCGAGACAATCGCACCGCTCCGCTGCGGGCGCATGCGCCTGATCGCCTCCGCCGAGCAAAGGAACATGCCGGAGAGGTGCGTGTTGAGGACGCCGTACCAGTCGGCATGGCTCATGCTCTGGGCGAGCGCCACGCGCTGGATGCCGGCATTGTTGACCAGCACGTCGAGCCGTCCCGCCTCGCGGTCGACCGCCGCAAAGGCCGCGGCGACGCTTTCCGCATCGGAGACGTCGCCGGCGAGGTAGCGGATGCCCGCCTGGGGCGTCTCCGGCTCGCCGGGATCGATCGAGAACACCACCGCGCCCTCGTCGCGGAACGCCACCGCGATCGCCTCGCCGATGCCCCGTGCTGCGCCGGTGACGACGGCGACCTTGCCCTGGAATGCGCCGTCCGCGGCCATCGTTGGTTTCCCTTCGACTCTGGTTCAGTACATCAGCCAGCCACCACTGACATTGATCGTCGCCCCGGTGATGTAGCCGGCGTGATCGGAGGCGAGGAACACCACTGTGCCCGCCACTTCTCCCGGGGCGGCCATGTAACCAAGCGGGATCTGCGCAGCGACGGCCGCGAGCGCCTCCTCGGTCATGCCGCTCCGCATCATCGCGGTATCGGCGGCGCCCGGCGAGACGGCGTTGACGGTAATCTTGTCCTTGGCGAGGCTGCGGGCCAGGCCGCGGGTCATCGAGACGATGCCGCCCTTGGTCGCGGCGTAGACCACCGAGCCGCCATAGCCGCCGCTCCAGAACCCCTGCGAGGTGAAGTTGATGATGCGGCCGCCCCGGCCCTCGCGGCGCATCACCCGCGCCGCGGCACGGTTGAGGAAGAACGCGGCCTTGAGGTTGACGTCGTGCTGGAGGTCCCAGTCCTCCTCGGTCACCTCGTCGATGCTCGCGCGGCGGACGAGCACGGCCGCCGCCTCGACCAGCACGTCGAACCGGCCGAAGCTTGCCGCGACGCGTTCGATCATGGGCTCGAGCTCGCCGATCTTGCGGAGATCCATGCCGATCGCGAGATGCGGGCCGCCTTCGAGGTCCTCGACCACGGCGTCAACCTTCGCCTGATCGACATCGACCGCCGCCACCCGCGCTCCTGCGGCGGCGAAGGCGGCCACCACCTCGCGGCC
>JALHRF010000142.1 GCA_022841545.1 Bauldia sp.
AGGATTGATCATCTTCGTCGACCCCTGCCTTGTGAAGCGAACCTTGAGTTCCAGCAACCATCCGGGTCCGATGAAGGCGCTGGCGCGATCACGCTACGAGGCAGCCACACGCGGCTCAGGGCGGAAACGATCCGATCGCCAGCGGCCTGTGGCGGATGGCCATCCGCCACAGGCCATTCCTCTCGGAACGTCCACAGGCTATCGGAAATCGCTATTACAAGGGCGGATTAGCCGTAGCGTAATCCGCCGTCTTCCCTTGCCGCGCCAAACGGCGGAATACGCCAAAGCTATTCCGCCCTACGCTGCGCACCGCGGCTAACCTGGCTGTGCCGGCATGGGCAGGCACTCCATGATCTCCACCCCGTCGCCGGGGAAGATGGTGAAGTGCGGGTGGCCGGCGAACATCGCCGCCGCCGCCGCGTGGCTCTCGGCCTCGACGACGGCGTAGGCCGTCATCAGGTTCCGGATGTCGGCGATGCCGTCGCGCGAGGCCCGCTTCGTCCTGCCGAGCGGGCTGCCCTGGTCGACGATGCTGCCCGCATGCGCCGCGCCCCAGTCCATCCAGGCCTTCATGCCCTCCGCCTCGCGCGCCTTCCGCGCCGCCGCGTCCATCTCGTTCCACCCCGCCCGCGCGAACCCGTCCTCCGAACCCGTGTAGATCGCCAGGAACCGTTTCATCTCGCCGCTCCATGCTGCCGCGCCATCCGCGCGTGCTCCATCGACGATCGGGCAGCCCCCGGATCGACATCCTTGTCGAGGACGCTCGCGCACCGCCACGCTTCTTAACCTCCCCCTCGAGGGGAGGTCGAAATTCGCCCGGCCCGGACTTGATCCGGGGTGGGCGAATTTCGGGAGGGGGTGTCGCCAGCCAGAAGCGATTCCCTCCCGAAATGCCCTTGGCATTTCGACCTCCCCTCAAGGGGGAGGTGGGCGTCGCGCCTCGGAAAAAAAATCTCCAAATCTATCCCCGTCTCCAGATCCTCCCGTATCCTCGCGTCATCCCTGCTCGCGGGGGGCGCCGTCCGGAGGCGGTCCATCGGTGGAGCGGGGAGCGGCGCTTCACGGACGTTCGCAGCGTTCGTGGGGAAGTCCGGGTGAGGACTGTCGTCACTACAGACGGCCGCCTAGAAGGCTTGAACCGGCCCTTGCGGGGGTCGGCGAAGATCGCCGAGCCCGGAAGCTCAAAACCGCCGCGGCGGGTGCTGGTGAAGCGCCCACACTTCGGACTACCCGACCGGCGTGACATCAGCGCCCGCCACCCCCCGGTCCGCCGGGGCGAAACCGAGACCAGACCCCAGGCCCCGGCCCGGCAAGACGGGCGCGGCAACGAAGGAGTGCGCCCGTGAGGCAACCGCCGCTTCCCGAGATGGAGGGCTTCGTCCTCAACCAGAGCCGCGGTCGCGGGCCGAACCCGCACGATGTCCCGTTCCAGCGCGCCGTCGCCGATTACCTCGAGCTCTGGAGCGATTGTCCGCGCCGCGAGTGCCGCCGCGCCGGCGCCTGCCGGGGCCGCCAGGCCACCTGCTACGACGAGCGCCGACCGGAGATCATCGCGAGCATGACCTCCCTTCTCCACGACGGCTACATCACCGAGGACGGCGAACTGCTCTGACGCCCGCCGGCCACTGGCCTCGCGCGCCCCGCTGCGCTACTCAGCACGCATCAACCGAGGGGCCAAAGGGAGGAACCATGCTGCGTCCGGTCAGGAGAATCGTCACGGAGAATGACGAAAACGGCAAGTCGCGCGTCTGGATGGACGGTCCCGCCACCAACACCATCACGGTGCTCACCGAGCTCTGGACCACCGACGACACGCCCGGCCGGAACCAGACGCGGGTCGACCGCGGCGCGCAGTCGACGCAGCTCGAGCCGCCGCGCCGCGGCACCCTCTTCCGCTACTTCCAGCTCCCGCCCGAGAGCCTCGTCGCACATCTCTCCGACGCCGAGCGCCGGGCGGCCGGCCGGCAATGGTTCGCCGACATGAAGGCGGCCGAGATCTGGGTCGACAGCCCGCTCCACCCGGCCATGCACAAAAGCGACACCACCGACTACATCATCCTCCTCTCCGGCAAGGTCACCCTGGTGCTCGACACCGAGGAGGTGGAGCTCAAGCCGTTCGACATCGTCGTCCAGCGGGGCACCAACCACGCCTGGGCCAATCGCGGCACCGAGGAGGCGCTGCTGATGGCGGTGCTGGTCGACGAATCCTGGCAGCGGGAACCGGCCTGACGGAGTCGGTTCCCCCGCCGAACGCCGGCGCCCGCCGCCCCGTCAGTCGCGGTCGAGCCGGGCAATCAGGCTGGAGGTGTCCCAGCGCGTGCCGCCCATCCCCCGCACCTCCGCATAGAACTGGTCGACCAGCGCCGTGACCGGCAGCTTGGCGGTGTTGCTCCGCGCTTCGTCGAGCGCGATCGACAGGTCCTTCCGCATCCACTCGACGGCGAAGCCGAAGTCGAACTTGCCCTCGTTCATCGTCTTCCAGCGGTTCTCCATCTGCCAGGACTGGGCCGCGCCCTTCGAGATGACGCCGATCACCTTCTCGACATCGAGGCCCGAGCGTTTGGCGAAGTGGATGCCTTCGGCGAGGCCCTGGACGAGGCCGGCAATGCAGATCTGGTTCACCATCTTGGTGAGCTGGCCCGACCCCGACGGCCCCATCAGCCCGACCATCTTGGCGTAGGCGTCGATCACCGGCCTGGCCCGGTCGAAGCTGGCCGGATCGCCGCCGACCATCACCGTCAGCTGGCCGTTCTCGGCGCCCGCCTGTCCCCCCGAAACCGGCGCGTCGAGGAAGCCGCATCCCTTCGCCTTGGCCGCGGCCTCGAGTTCGCGGGCGACGATCGCCGAGGCCGTCGTATTGTCGATGAGGATGGCGCCCGCCTTCATTCCGGCGAGCGCACCGTCGGCCCCGAGGACAACGGCGCGGAGGTCGTCGTCGTTGCCCACGCAGGTGAACACGAAGTCGGCGCCGTCGGCGCCGTCCCGCGGTGTCGGCGCTGACCGTCCGCCATAGGCGGCAACCCACTTGTCCGCCTTGCCGGCGGTACGATTGTAGACCGTGACGTCATGCCCGCCACGCTCCCTGAGGTGGCGCGCCATGGGGTAGCCCATGACTCCGAGGCCGATGAAAGCAACCTTGGCCATTCCTGCACTCCGATTTTCCGGCCGAACTTGGACCGCCGCCCTTCTAGCGCAGGATGCGCGTCGCGTCAGGCCTTCGCCTGGCGAGCTACTCGGTCGCTCTCGCCGTCCGAGCCGCCGTCGAACGACGCCGGGCCAGGGCGATCGTGTTGGCGAAGACGCTCGCCACCACGATCCCCCCGCCGATCAGCGTCGCGGTCAGCGGCTTCTCCCCAAGGACGATCCACACCCAGGCCGGGCCGAGGATCGGTTCGAGCATGCCGAGAAGCGCCGACTGGGCGGCGGGGATCAGGCGGGCGCCGGTGACGAGCAGGATCAGGCCGACGCCGAGCTGCCCGGCGCCGAAGAAGGCGAGCAGCGCGAAGTCGTGGCCGCTGACCGCGAGCGGCGTGGCAAGCGGAAACGAGATCACCATAGCCAAGGCCGCACCGGTGCAGGTCGCCGGGGTCATGCGGATGTGCGGCGAGTGGCGGATCACGATGAGCGACGTGGCAAGGCTGAGAGCGACCCCGAGCGCGATGAGACCGCCGGCAAGGGATCGCTCCTCCCCAAGATCGGACGACATCATCACGGTGATGCCGACCATGACCCCGGCGATGGCGACGTACCCGGCGGGGGCGATGCGCTCGCGCAGCACGATGCGGCCGAGCACGGCGGCGATCAGCGGCGCCGAGCTCATGATCACCAGCGTCTGCGCAACCGAGGCGAAGGACAGCGCCGTGACGAAGCCGACCGACGCGGCGGTGAAGCAGAGGCCGAGGATCAGGCCCGGCAGGCCCATGTCACGGAACAGTCGGAGCGCGTTCCGGCCGTCGCGGACCAGTAGGAAGAGGAGGAGGAAGCCGGTGGCGAAGACCGAGCGCCAGAAGATCGTCGTCCACGGATCGGCGCTGTCGAGCGAACGCACGATCAAGCCACCGAGGCTCCACAGCACCGAGGAGGCCCCAACCAGAAGCACGCCCTTGAGGTGTTGGTCGGGCGCGATCGCAGTGGTGGCAGTCTTGTTCACGATCGTCTTCTGATGCGCTGCCGACCGGGGCCGCCCGGCCGGTTCAGCCTGGCGAACGCCCCCCGGGGGGAATCAACGCCTTCGTCATACACCAGAATTCCACTTCCACGGGACACTGCGGCCCCAAGGCCGGTTCGGCTACTCTGCCGGCTTGCTTCCAGCCCATCCGTTCATAGAAGCGGCGCGCACGCCCGTTGCCCACCACGCAATGCAGCTCCGCCGTTTCGACGCCCTGTTGCGCCATCCGCCTTTCGGCTTCCGCCAACAGCAGCACAGCTGCCCCCGAGCCCCGGTGCGCCCTGTCGACGTAGAGCTGACCGAGGAAGTCACCGGTCCATGCAGCGAACCCGACCACCAGGCCGTCCCGCTCGGCGACAAGTGTCGTGGGCAGAAGCCCCGCCATCCGCTCTATGAAGAACGCGTACGTCCTGAGCTTCGTCTCTTCGGCGGGCATGAAGCCGGCGTGGGTCTCGTGCCAGACATCGTGATAGAGGCGGGCAACGGCGCCGAGGTCGGCCTCGCCAGCGGGACGCGCCACGCCGCTACCCCGGCTTGTGGTGGGCGTGCCAGTGCCAGGCGATGTCGATGCGGCGGGGCAGCCAGACCCGGTCCTTCGCCGCGACGTAGTCGAGGAAGCGGGCGAGCGCCGCCGCCCGACCGGGCCGGCCGACGAGCCGGCAATGCAGGCCGACCGACATCATCTTCGGCGATCCCGCCTCGCCTTCGGCGTAGAGGGTGTCGAAGGAGTCCTTGAGATAGGCGAAGAACTGGTCGCCGGCGTTGAAACCCTGCGCCGTGGCGAAGCGCATGTCGTTGGCGTCGAGGGTATAGGGGATGATCAGGAACGGCCCGTGCGGCCCCTTGATCCAGTACGGCAGATCATCGGCATAGGTGTCGGACGAGTAGAGCAGGCCCCCCTCCTCCGCCGCGAGCTCGATGGTGTGGATCGAGGAGCGCCCGGTGTACCAGCCGAGCGGCCGCGCGCCGGTGACCGCGGCATGGATACGGATCGCCTCGACCATGTCCGCGCGCTCCGCGTCCTTGCTGTAGTCGCGGTAGTCGATCCACTTGAGACCGTGGCTGGCGATCTCCCAGTCGGCTTCCTTCATCGCCGCCACCGCCTCGCGGTTCCGCGCCAGTGCGGTGGCCACGCCATAGACGGTGGCCGGGATGTTCCGCCCGGTGAACATCCGCCAGAGGCGCCAGAACCCGGCGCGGGAGCCGTATTCGTAGATCGACTCCATGTTCATGTGGCGCATGCCCGGCCAGGGCTGCGCGCCGACGATCTCGGACAGGAACGCCTCGGAGGCGGCATCGCCGTGGAGGATGTTGTTCTCGCCGCCCTCCTCGTAGTTGACCACGAACTGGACGGCGACCCGTGCCCCGTCCGGCCACTTCGGGTCCGGCGGATTGCGGCCGTAGCCAATCATGTCGCGGGGGTAGGCCTCGGTCATCTGTCCCTCTCGGCGCGCCGGCGTGAAGTCCTATACGCCCGAACAGAGCAAGGAAAGTGCCGGTCGCGAAGGTCCGGCGTTAACCTTTCGTTAACCATGTTCTCAGACCCTCACGAAGTCGTCAGGTGGGTGAATCGGACAGGACGTCATGGTCATGGGCGGCGAACGCAAAGCCGGGTCGACGAAGCCGCTGGTAGACGAATCCGTCGCCGAGATGCGGCAACTGCTGATCGAGATGCAGGCCATCGACACCGCTTCGGCCCTCCGCTCGCTCCGCCGGGCCTTTCCATACGCTCCCCTCGCCGATCGCGTCCGCGCTCTTGCCGGGACTGTCGCCAAGTCCTGACAACCACAATATCGCGAATACTGCGCAGTTCTGACGTATAGTCGCATTCACTGAGCTCGCAGCCCCCTTGGGAAGGCGGGGCCGTCTGCGAGCGGATCCGGAACGGGTCAAACCCGACCGACGGCCTTTCCGGCGACAGGACGGAGATTCAGATGCGCAAAATGCCAGGCCTGAAGGTCACCGGCTTCGACTTCGCACTGGGTAGGAAGACGATCCTCGATATCGGTGGCCAGAACGACACCGGCGCCGCGACTTTCTTCGGCGCGACCAAGAAGCACTTCGGCATCAACCAGGGCTTTGATGCCTACGACGTCAGTTTCGACATCTACGGAAAAGGGTTCAAGTATCAGTTCGGATCTCCTGTGCCGACCTCAGGCACCGTGAAAAAAGTTCTGGTGCAGGTCAACGGCGAGAACGCGCTTCTCGTCCAGGGGCTAAGCGTGCCGGCGCTCGAAGCGATTGAATCGTACCAGAAGAACGATCCCTTCAAGGCCTTCGTCGCGCTCCTGACCGGAGATGACACCATCTTCGGCTCGAGCGAGGACGATGACCTCTGGGGCGGCAAAGGCAACGACATCCTCTGGGGACGCGGCGGCAACGACATCGTCGACGGCGGCAAGGGCAACGATATCAACGATGGCGGCCTTGGGAACGACTACCTCAAAGACACCAAGGGCAAGGATACGTTCCAGTTTTCGACCGGGCTCGCACCGACGGCCGATGAAAACCTCGACTACAATTTCGACACAATCAAGAAGGTCGGCAAGGGCGACGACATCTACCTCGCGACGGGCGTCTTCCTCGGCATTGGTATGACCCTGAGCAAGGCGGAATTCTACCGCGGCAACGAGGCGACCAGCCCGATGCATCGCATCCTGTTCGACGGCAAGGTCGGCTACTGGGACCGGGACGGCAGCGGC
Source organism: Bauldia sp. (assembly GCA_022841545.1). Classification (GTDB taxonomy): domain Bacteria; phylum Pseudomonadota; class Alphaproteobacteria; order Rhizobiales; family Kaistiaceae; genus Bauldia. The sequence goes on from JALHRF010000142.1 coordinate 6,871, forward strand.
TCGATGTACGAGGCGATCCCCTTCTTCGAGGTCGAGAGAGGCGGCGGCAACATCAACCACAAGATCTTCGTGATGGGGGTGATGTACGGCGACGGCTACTGACCGCCGTTCGCCTCGACCTCCGCTTCGGCCGGACTTGCAGCAGCATCGGCGGCGAGCCGCTGGTGGAACGTGCGCCAGCTCAGCGGCAGCGAGGCAAGGTAGACGATGCTGAGCACGGTCATCGTCTGCCAGGGGAAGCTCGCGAGGAAGCCGACCACCAGCACCACCAGCACGAACAGCGGCAGCACCCAGTCGCGCGGGATGCGGCGGCCGATGAGCTTCGACGACCAGGTCGGGAAGCGGCTCACCAGCAGCATGGCGACGAAGAGCGTGTAGAGGATGACGATCGGCGCGGTGTGGAGGCCGTGCGGTGCGCCGACGAACTCGGCATAGACCGGCAGGAAGACGATCATCGCGCCGGCCGGCGCCGGGACGCCGACAAAGTAGTACGCCTGCCATTCCGGCTTCGCCGGCCCGAAGGCCGCAGCGTTGAAGCGGGCGAGACGGAGGGCGGCGCAGATCGCAAAGATCAGCGCCACGATCCAGCCGATCGAGCCTGCATCTGCGAGCGCCCAGACATAGAGCAGGATACCCGGCGCGACGCCGAAATTGACGAAATCCGCTAACGAATCGAGCTCGGCGCCGAAGCGCGAAGCGGACTTGAGGAAGCGGGCCACCTGCCCGTCGATGCCGTCGAGCGCGGCGGCGATGGCGACGGCGGCGATCGCCCACTCGTAGCGCATCTCGATGCTCATCCGGATCGAAGTGAGCCCGGCGCAGAGCGACAGCAGGGTGACGAGACTGGGAAGGACGGCCCGGACCGGGATCGGCCGGAGCTGCCGAAGGCGCCGGCGCCGCGGCTCCTCGTCGTCGGGATCGAAGGGCTGGAAGATCGACACGGGGTTCTGGTCCTTCAGTCGACGCGGACGCGCCGCATCCCGTCGCCACCGCCGAAGCGGGCGAGCACGGTCTCCCCCGCGATCGCCGTCTGCCCCTCGGCGACGAGGACACTCGCGGACGGCGGCAACCAGACATCGAGCCGCGAGCCGAAGCGGATCAGGCCGATGCGCTCGCCGGTCGCCAGCGTATCGCCCTCCTTCACGAAACAGACGATGCGGCGCGCCACCAGACCGGCGATCTGCACCACGCCCACCGGGCCATGGGCGCCGTCGAGCACGATGCCGTTCCGCTCGTTGTCCTCGCTCGCCTTGTCGAGCTCGGCATTGATGAACTTGCCCGGCCGGTAGGCGATCCGCGTTACCCGACCCGCCACCGGCGCACGGTTCACGTGACAGTCGAAGACGTTCATGAATACGGAGATGCGGCGGCGCTTCTCCCCGCCGAGGCCAAGCTCGGCCGGCGGCACGCCGAGCACCACCGCCGAGACGCGGCCGTCGGCCGGGCTGACGACGAGGTCCGGTTCGATCGGCACCACCCGGGGCGGATCGCGGAAGAAATAGGTGCACCAGGCTGCAACGATCAGCGCCAGCCAGAACAGCGGCTGCCATAGGAACAGTCCGGCGACCGCAACGACGAGGGCCGCGGCGATGAACGGCGCCCCCTCCTTGCGGATGGGGACGAGTGTAGCGCGGATGGAGTGAAGGACAGACATGGCGACCGCGTCATACGACAGGCGTGGGACGTTGGACAGGGTGTAGTGGCCGGCGGCGCCGGGCTCACGCGCGAATGCGCGCTCCCCCGCCCGCTCCGGACCGGGGATGGCGCTGCGTTTCCCCGGGGCGAACCGAGGGGTGGCGGGCGCTTCCGAAGCGCCGGCCGGGATTGATCCAACCGGCGGTCAATTCAGTTCGAGACGCCCGGGAAAGCGCGCGCCGCGGCGGTTTCGCATACGCCCGGCAGGAACGTCAGGGGCCCTTGAGAGCTCACCCCTTAAGCCGTCGAAGCGGCGGACGGGTCATAGTGCCCGACGGTCCTTGCCGGGCGTCCCAAGGGCGAAGATGTGGGTCTCCGCGCGCGGGCGCCGCTTCCCGCTCCACCAATGGACCACCTCCGGATGGCGCCCCTCGCGAGCGGTAATGATGCGGCTCATATTCCGACTACTTTCTTGTCAACAGCCATCGCGTCTGGGCGCGCGTGTGCGGGAGGCGACGGCGCGCGCGGGGGCGTTCCTTTCGTGAGCGCTACTCGGCCGCTTCGCGCGCCTCGGCGGTGGGGCCGCGGCGGACAAAGCCCTCGTCGTCGGTCCCCTCGACCTCGCGGAGGATTTCCTCGGCCTCGGCTGCGACGCGCTGGCGGTTCCACATCGAGGCGTAGAGGCCATCGCTCGCGAGCAGGTCGCCATGGGTGCCGCGCTCGACGATGACACCCTGATCGAGCACGATGATCTCCTCGGCGTGGATCACGGTCGAGAGGCGGTGGGCGATGATCAGCGTGGTGCGATCCTTCGAGACGCGGTCGAGCGCCGACTGGATCTCGCGCTCGGTGTGGCTGTCGAGCGCCGAGGTCGCCTCGTCGAGGACGAGGATCGGCGGCGACTTGAGCACAGTGCGGGCGATGGCGACGCGCTGCTTCTCGCCGCCGGACAGTTTTAGCCCGCGCTCGCCGACCTCGGTGTCGTAGCCGGCCGGAAGGCTGGCGATGAAGTCGCCGATCTGGGCGGTCTCCGCCGCGGCGCGCACGTCGCCGTCCGAGGCTTCGATCCGGCCGTAGCGGACGTTGTAGGCGATGGTGTCGTTGAAGAGGACGGTGTCCTGCGGCACCATGCCGATCACGGCGCGGAGCGACTCCTGCGTCACGTCGCGGATGTCCTGGCCGTCGATCGAGATCGAGCCGCCGGTGACCTCGTAGAAGCGGAACAGGAGCCGCGAGATGGTCGACTTGCCGGCGCCGGACGGCCCGACGATGGCAATCGTCTTCCCCGCCGGCACCTCGAAGCTGATCCCCTTGAGGATCGGCCGGGCCGCCTCGTAGGCGAACACGACATTGTCGAAGCGCACCGTGCCGCCGCGCACCACCAGCGTCTTGGCGTCCGGCTTGTCGACGATCTCCGGCGCGACGTCGAGGAGGGCAAACATAGCCTCGATATCGACCAGCCCCTGCTTGATCTCGCGGTAGACGAAGCCGATGAAATTGAGTGGGATCGAGAGCTGCATCAGGAGCGCGTTGATCAGCACGAAGTCGCCGATCGTCTGCTCGCCGCGGAGCACCGCCGCCCCCGACATCGCCATGACGATGGTCATGCCGATGGTGAAGATCACCGCCTGGCCGATATTGAGCCACGCGATCGAGGTCCAGATGCGGATCGCCGCCTGCTCGTAGCGCGCCATGGCGCGGTCGTAGCGCGCGGCCTCCATCTTCTCGTTGCCGAAGTATTTGACGGTCTCGAAATTGAGAAGCGAATCGATCGCCTTGGAATGCGCATCCTGGTCGGACTCGTTCATCGTCCGGCGGATCTTGATGCGCCAGTCCGAGACCTTCACCGTGAACCAGACATAGAGGACGACCGTTACCGCGATCACCGCGAGGTAGGTCCAGTCGAACTGCCAGGCGATCACCGCCGCCGCGAGCAGGAACTCGATCAGGGTCGGGATCGAGTTGAGGATGGTGAAGCGGACGATGGTCTCGATGCCGGTGACGCCGCGCTCGATGACGCGGGAGAGGCCGCCGGTCCGCCGCTGGAGGTGATAGCGGAGCGAGAGGCCGTGCATGTGCACGAAGCTCCTGTAGGCGAGCTGGCGGACGGCATGCTGGCCGACCTTCGCGAACAGCGCATCGCGAAGGTTGTTGAACACGTTCATCAGGATGCGGCCGACGCCGTAGGCGACGATCAGCATGATCGGGACGAACAGGGCGCCGCCGACGCCGACGGTCAGCGTGCCGTCGGCGGAGGTGGCGGGCGTCACCAGCGCGTCGGTCGCCCACTTGTAGGTGTAGGGGATGAGCACCGTGATGACCTTGGCGGCAACCAGGATCACCAGCGCGATCACGACTCGCCATTTGAGGTCGGGCCGGTCCGCCGGCCACATGTAGGGCCAGAGATTCACCAGCGCGCGGAGCGTCGTCTCCGGCTTGACCGGGGTCTCCGCCTTGGCAGCGCCGTCCGCCACAGCCGCCATCACGCCGCTCCCCCGAGTTCACGACAGGCGGGCGACGCCAAGCCGTCCAGACTCCCTGCGACTGCGGCAAGCACCGCCGTGTCGACCCAATAGCAGGACCGGGGACCCTCGATCTCGCCGCGGATGAGACCGGCCTCGCGCAGCACCTTGAGGTGCTGCGACACCGTCGACTGGGCGAGCGGGATGTTGCGCACAATGTCGCCGCAGGAACAGCGGTCTGCCGCCATCAGTGCCCGTACGATGGTGAGGCGCGCCGGGTGGGCGAGAGCCTTCATCCGCCGGGCGAGGAGGATGTCGTTTGAATCGAATGCCATTGGATCTTCATCGTCAAATTACGATGATATCCAGATAGCTCTTTCTGGAACTAATTCAAGGCACGCGCCCCGCATGGCGGCGGCCCGCGACGTGCGGCATTGGACCTAGGTCCGACTCGACCGACGTTCTCCCCTGCGCTACCACGGAGTGGCTTCCCTTCGCCGCGAGGGCGGAGAGCGAGTTGGTTCGCAGATTTTGGGGCGGCTGTTCTTCCCACCGGGGTGGAGTCGGCGTCTCCCCTACGCAGACCTCCTCGGCAGGTGAAGTCACGGCTCAGGGGGATTAATCTTTTCGTCTTGCAGTGGCCTTAGAACACAGGCCCCGCATCAGTCAGGGGATCGATGCCTGAGTCAGGCTCGTCGATGCACGCGAGTCTGACCCGTGACCACGACGCGCCCGCGAAGACCCGGAAAGTCAAAGGAGAGGATGACCATGAGAAAGACCTTTGTTGCACTCGGTCTCGGGGCGGCGGCGCTCCTGGCTACGGCGCTCGCGCCGGCCGCTGCTGCCGACAAGCCGAACATCGTGATGCTGATGACCGACGACACGGGCTGGAACGACTTCGGGCCCTACGGTGGTGGCGTGGCGCTCGGTCATCCGACCCCCAGCGTGGACCAGATCGCGCGAGAAGGCGCCACGTTCACCAGCTGGTATGGCCAGGCGAGCTGCACGGCCGGCCGCGCCTCGTTCGTCACCGGCCGCATCCCGATCCGCTCGGCGCTGTCGATCGTCGTCGCGCCGGGCGACCTCAACTACCTCCGCAAGGAGACGCCGACCATCGCCGAGTTCTTCCAGAAGAACGGCTACAAGACCTACTTCTCGGGCAAGTGGCACCTCGGCGACAAGCCGGACTCCTACCCGATCGAGCACGGCTTCGACGAGATGAAGCACTTCGCCGCCTACTATGCCGGCGTCTATGCCTATAACGACACCTCGAGCGCCTTCCACCCCTGGTTCCCCTCCTACAATGCCGACTTCCTCAAGGCCTACAACGCCCTTGTGAACCTCGGCGAGTGGGAAGGCGTCGCCGGCCAGCCCGCCACCCAGACCGGCACCATCGACTACGCCTACATGGCCACCTTCGACCTCCGTCAGACGGACTCGGCGATCGAGTACATCAAGGCCAACGCCAAGGGCGACAAGCCGTTCTTCATGGACATCAATTTCCTGAAGATGCACAACCCGACCAATCCGGCCCCGCAGTTCGTCGGCAAGTCGCGGCTCGGCAACTACTCCGACTCGCTGATGGAGCTCGACTACAACATCGGCCGGATCATGGACGCGATCCGCGCCGAGGCGCCCAACACCATCGTCATCCTGACGGCGGACAACGGCGCCTGGCAGGACGCCTACCCCGACGCGGGCACAACGCCGTTCCGCGGCGAGAAGGGCTCGGCCTTCGAGGGCGGCTGGCGCGTTCCCGGCTTCATGTGGTGGCCCGGCCAGATCCAGGCCGGCGCGCGCTACCACGAGATGATGTCGCATATCGACCTGTGGGCGACGCTCGCCAGCATGGTCGGGCTCACCCCGCCGCCGGCCGAGTGGGTCGGCGACGACGGCAAGCCGATCTACTTCGATTCGATCGACAACAGCGCCTACGTCCTCGGCAAGGCCGAGCACTCCGCCCGAGACTACTGGATCTATATCGACGGCGAGACCTTCCAGGGCGTCCGCGCCGACATCAGCGGCGACCCGGAGAACCCATGGCTCAACATCGCCTGGAAGTACCTCTACACCGCCAAGGACACCTGGCTCGGCCCGGAACAGAACCTCGGTTCGATCGGGGCACTCTACAACCTGACCATGGACCCTTATGAGAAGTACGACATGATCTTCAACGGGGCCATGTCGACGCGGGCACTGACCACGTCCCCCGGACGCTATGCCGGACAGGACAACGGCTGGGTCGGCGGCATCATCGGCCAGGTGATGCTCGGATTCAATGAAACCGTCGCGAAGTTCCCGAGCATTCAGCGCTACCCAGGCGGCGCCTCGACCGACCTGATCCCGAACCTGCAGAACCCGTCGGATCCGGCGCCGATGCTGAAGGATCTGCCCCCGGCGGCTCTGCCGACCCTCGGCGGCGGCTAGGCCCGCACGTTTGCGACTTCGGGGAGCGCGCAAGCGCGCTCCCCATCCCTTGGGTGATATGCGATGCTTCACGGCCCCAACGACCGGCGCCGACCATGCGCATCACAACCCGCCTAACGGAACGGCTTGGCCTTCAGCACCCTGTGATCAGCGCGCCGATGGGTTTCGCGGCGGGCGGCGCGCTCGCCGGCGCGGTCAGTGCGGCGGGCGGCCTCGGCCTCATTGGCGGGGGATACGGCGACAGCGACTGGCTGGCGCGAGAGTTTCTCGAAGCCGGCAACCGGCCCGTCGGCTGCGGGTTCATCACCTGGTCGCTGGCGAGAAACCCGGCCCTTCTCGACCAGGCGCTCGATCACAGCCCAACGGCCGTCTTCCTGTCCTTCGGCGATCCGCGAGCCTTCGCACCCGCCATCCGCGGCGCCGGCGTCCCCCTGATCTGCCAGGTCCAGAGCCTCGATGACGTGCGCGGGGCGCTCGACGCCGGCGCCGACCTCATCGTCGCCCAGGGCGCCGAAGCCGGCGGCCACGGCGAAAGGCGCGCTACATTCACGTTTGTCCCCGAGGTCGCCGACTTCGTGAGGCGCAAGTCTCCGGATACGCTCGTCTGTGCCGCGGGAGGCGTTGCTGACGGGCGCGGTCTGGCGGCCGCGCTGATGCTCGGCGCCGACGGCGTGGTGA